>JAPLMQ010000134.1 GCA_026386955.1 Planctomycetota bacterium | reverse complement strand
TGGACGTGAGCTTCCACGAGGACGACAGCCGCGTGCGGACGGGCCACGGCCCCGAGAACCTCGCCCGCCTGCGCCGCCTGGCCCTGAACCTGCTGCGCACCCACGGCGACAAGCACTCAAAGAGGAAGAGCATCCGCGGACGAAGGAAGGTCGCCGCCTGGGACCACGACTTCCTCCTCAAGCTCATCGCCGGGTAGTCATATGCGTTTGCCCTGGCGGACCAAGAAGACACGCGGCATCGGCAGCAGGAAGGCGTGTCTGACGATGGTGTTCAAGCTGGCCCAGGCCGCTCAGCGCGGCTGGCACGCGCTATGCGGTTCGGATCTGATCCCGAAAGTGATCGACGGCACCGTGTTCGTCGACGGAGAACTGAAACTCGCCGCCTGATCGATGCTCACACACAACTTTTGACAATTACTCTGGGGGCAGCGTATCGGGTGGGGTAGGGCCGGCCGCCCAACTTGGTGGAAACGATCAGGGGCGGATCAATTTCGGGGAGAATCCGACCCACATTCTCTTCGCTGTTCCCATAACCGGGAGCCGTGTCGATATATACTCCGGGCGTCCGGGGATAACACAAATTATCTAGGTGTTTACCACTTGTTTTCAAGTCGTGAAGCAGTGCAGGATGCGTGCTCCGCACGCAAAAACGCACCACTTTTTTCTAGATGTCCTATTCATTCGTCTGAGTTAGGCGAGGCCAGAACCTATCATTCGAAGCCGCTCACGGTATAGTTGATGCCCAATGCGGCGGCTCGTTTCACGGCCGCCCGAGCTTGCTCGAACTCCCCCGCAAAGGAGGCCACGAACAATCCGCCCATCGAGAGTTCACTGACTGAGATCTCCGTTCGCCCCAGTATCCGCTTCTTCATGGTTTTCCTTTCAGTTCTGATCGGATATTCACCCGTCCATCCGGACCTTGCGGAAAAGTCCAATTCCCCTCCGCGCCTGGTTGTTTCCGACACGGCCCGCACAAAATCGATTGTCCTGTTTCTGTAATTGCCCCGATATAAATGTCGCGCCCCTCAATCCCGTCCATGCCGCCGGCCGGAACAACGGCATGCCGGCATTCCAACGTGGGACTGCGCCCGAGCGGCACGACGGCCCGCAGATTGTCGCCGGGTTTCCCCATAAAAATGGCCACGCGCGTCGGCTTATCCGTGACGATCTGAAAGGTTTCCCGATCTGATCGCAGAGCGAGGATCACCGGCAATCCGAAATCGGTATAGGTTGTTTCGCGCGGGGCGAGTTGGAGCCGAACTGTCACGGTTTCCTCTTTCTGATGGAAGGGCACCTCGACCACGAAAATATCGGGCGCGAGCCGGCGGATTCCCCGGGCATCGGGTGAAATTACGTCCTGTCCCTGCCAGGGCGTCGCGGACACATCCACTCGAACGCTCAATGGGATCCGGATGGTGTTGAGGGGCAACGACCCATACGGATCGCGATAGACGACATGAATCATCAGATCGGATTGGTCCCACCCGGTGGTGACGGTGGCCATGTCGCGGAGGAATTTGTGTTGGATGGCCTCGCCGTATCCCAAGGTGGCCACATCGGCACCCGCCATGGCCCGACGCTGGGAGGCGAAAACTTCGTGAAGAGTCGCGTAACGGCCAGGGTCCGTGAGTCCCAGATAATTGTGCCAGTGAACAAAATCCACATACCAGCCGCGGGTGCGGATCGCGTCGCGAAGGAGCGTTTCGCAGTGCCGCAAGGCCTCGTCGCGGGGCAAGTCCATGTCGCCGACACGCGTGGTCATGGGCAAATTGGCGGATTGATGGGGTGAGAGCTCGAAAGGACGGTTGGACCCAAGAAACCCTTGCCCTTGCGTCGATTTTCCGTACCCGAGATTATTTTCCCCATAGGCGCCACGGCCAGCTAAAAAGAAGCGGGGAAAAGCATAGGCAGGCCCGGTCGTAGAACCGCGAAAAGCAGCGGCGGCCGGAACATAGCCGAAGGCGTTTTGAATCCAGGCGATGTGATGGTCAATCAACAGCGACAGCACGTCGTTCGCGCCGGGCCGGTTGTTCTCTTCATCATATCCATATTGCCCCCCGCTGATGTCAAACAATTCCTGTCCATGATTGGGGAAGCGCTTGGGTTTGGCCGCCCCGGGTTCCACCTGAAATCCGGCGGCCACTGCCGCGGCGCTCCACTGGGTGGCGTCGTAGTCGGGAATTTGAGGAAAAGGTTCCGTGCCGGGGGCGGCCTGCGGATCGCACCAGCGATCGGTCTGAAAATACACTTCGAAGGAGACGCGCCCCGTCCGAGCGGCCGCCTGTTTCTCCGGTAGCGACATCCACGGATGGCTGAAACGGAACGGAGAGTCGAAAACGGTCACGGCCAGATTGAATTTGAACGCGCAGGCCTCCGCGTAGAAGAATGTGCCGGCGTCGCCGGTATCGGTCGAGTGCGACCACGTCGCCTCGGCGCCGTACCGGTGGTCGCAGGCCTGCGCACGTGGAATGGCCAGCATCAAGCCTGTCATGCAGTGTGCGCGCATGTTACCTCCATGCCGATTCGCCCAAGGCGCCCCGTTTGTCCGCCCCGATAGGGTCTCATTCCGACTCTCAATGTATCTGTCATGTTGTCGAACTCCTTGGGTCTTTGTTATCCCAGTCCGGGCTTTCGGCCACATCGAAGATATCCGCCTTCAGGTGATCGATCGGACTGTCCGAGGTCCAGCGCTCGGGAGGTTGGTCCACATGCATATAAATGAATTCGCTATAGGCGACAATGACCCGGCCCTGGATTGAACAAAACGCGAACGGATTGTGATATCTTTTTAAGACGGCACCAGGACCGCGAGGGGTGCCCCGTCCACGCTTCGGACATGTTTAAGGTTCATCCGGTTCTTGCGTAGGTAGTCATGGGGCATTTTCAAACAAGGACTTACGATCACAGATCAACCCGGGCCGTCTCGGCGATCTCTCAGGGCGGGGGACGCGGCCCCTCCCCCGCCCCGAACCCCACCCCCTACTCCCCAGAAGGTCGCCGGATTCAGGCCCGAAGAGCTCTTCCGGCGGGGAGCCAGGGGTTCGGGGGCTGGCGGCGAAGCCCCCGATTCAGCCGCTGGGCACGCCCGCCGCTCCCGTCCCTTCATAAGCCCTTGTTCCATCAAGGCCCCGTGACTACCTACGCAAGAACCGGATGATCCATGTTTAACGATTCCGTTCTGACAGGGGCGCACACCCGGGAAACACCGCCAGGGCGTACTGAAGGGTCTCCTTGTAGGCCTCTCTACTGCCGAAGAGACTCCGGCGGCAACTCGTGCCATCGCGATCTTTGCCGGTATTGACTTCACACTCGAACAGAAAACTGCGGGTGTCGGCATTGACGTTCAGCGACCGGAGCGGAATCAACGCCGATAATGAATAACCGTCCTTGCCGGGGGTGGAGACGACACGGATGGCGGGGGCCGCCTGGGCATGGTTGTCCTGGTGGAGGTAAGCGGCCGCCGGCCCTTTAGCGGTTTCGGGTACCAGATAGACATGGCTGATCGGCATGCCGCCGACAAATTCACCGATATTCTCGCGGTCGGGCGTGCACGCGAACACTTCGATGCACGATCCATCCCAGAGCATATCGGTGATCCCGATGTGTCCATCCCGCACTACCGCGTGCACGGCCAGATCATCACCTGCCACCGCAAATTGTAGATCGGCGAGGCCATCGGCGGCCAGGTGCGGTCCCCGGGTTCTTCCCACCGGATATGCCATGGCGCCGCGCAGGGCTTCTGCCACCTGCGTCACCGAATCAAGCGCAGCGAGGCGCATCACGGGATGTTCCACCGTGCACGTTTCCCGGGTGGGTTTGACGCCATTCCCCATGGCGTCGATGCCAATTCGAGCAAGGCTCCGGCCAGCCGGACTGGCAGCAACGGTAATCGTGAATTCGGCCGAGAGCTCCTGACCGGGAGACAGTGCACAATCCAGGAAGCCCATATCGAGCACGGCATCCACTTCGGAGGTCAGCAGGAGTTGAACTTTCTTACCGACGTGTTCCCGGCCCACGTTCCGTGCGGTCAACCGCAGACGTCCCGGGCACGGCTCCTGGCCGGCCACCACGGGAGTCAGCCGGTCGATCCGGAGTTCGAGCTCATAAGCCATAGGCATTTGCGTCCACGCCGGCCGCACCTCGCTGCCGCGTGAACAGAGAAACAATTCCAGTACGCCCTGTAGCCGGTCGGCCTCCAGGGAGACCTCGAAGGGGAATGCGGCTTGTTCCCCCGAGGCCACCGCGAAGGGCACCGCGACCTCCGCCACCCCCGGCCCGTTGCGCCGGGTCTTGAACTCGATCGTCTCGGTACCGGCAACGGCTACATCCCCCACGTTGCGTAACAGGAGTCGCGCCGTGCCAGAATTTCCGCCGGGGTTTAGCGGTCGAATGACTTCGATGGAGCTGAGCACCTTGACAATCTGTTGCCGATATTCATCTTTGACCAGACCGATGTCCCCAAAGGGGATGCGCGCGAACCCGATCTTCCGGTAGGCGGGTGAATCGTCGCGCAATTGAAGAACGCCGAAGTCCGGATCCACGAAACCGGGATCTTCCCCGATCAGGTTGTCCTGAACTTCAACATACTCCGGAATAGAGGCCCAACAGTTATAAAACCAGGGCCCAATGGAGTTGACCACAATGTTGCGGCTTATCTGTGCATTCCAAGCGAGGGTCCCAGTTCCCGCCTGCAAGGCCCGGTGGACTTTGTCGAGCGAGGGATACTTTTCCGAGAAGGGCGGTTCATTGGCCTTGAGCGCATAGAAGGCCTGACGCATGCACCCATGGACCATGTTGCCGACCTGCTCCGATGTCGCCGAAGCCCCCCGCTCGTCAAAGTGCACGGCCGGATCACAACTGACCATGATGTTGTTGCGGATATGGCCATTGACGCCGCCGCCGATGATGACGCCTTTCTTGGCGTGGAGAAAAACATTGCCCACCACCTCGATCCCCCCCGCGCAGTCATCGACATACACGCCGGACGCCCCGTACTGGCTCCGGCCCGATCCGCCGACGTGATGAAAGTAGTTGTGACGGATGACGTTGCCCTGGTAGGTGAAGTCACGCCCGATATAGATGCAGCCGCAGTCGTCGGTCTCCAGGGTCAGGTTGTAGAACTCGTTGAACTCGATCAGGTGATCGTTGCCCGGGAATGCCAGGCCGACATGCGTATTCTCCCGGATCAGATTGTGAGTCGCGGTAATGCCGCAACCCGTCATGTTGATGGCGGGGAAGAACGTCCGTCCTCCCCGCCCGTTGTGATGGAAATGGCAGTTGTGAATTCGGTGTCCGCACGGGGTGAGGGTCGCACGATCACCGGCCGATGGGATCCATACGCCGCAATCGCCGGTGTCATGGGTGAGGGTCGCACGATCACAGGCCGGTGGGATCCATACGCCGCAATCGCCGGTGTCATGGATGTCGCAACTGACGAGGGCATGACGTTCCCCGCCCTCCATCCGAACGCCTTCCCTACCAGTATTGCGGATCGTACAGCCCGCCACGGTGACCTGGCAGCCGCCCAGGATCTCCATGCCGTGATCCCGGGTGCATTCGATGACGAGCCGTTCCAGACGGACGTGGCTGACCTCGTGCAACTGGATCAAGGGCGCGGTGACGCACGAGACGATGGTTTCACCCGTTGCGACGGGAGCGGGCGGCAGGAAGTAGAGCAGGCCGGTATGCCGGTCCAGATACCACTCTCCCGGCTGACTCAGCTCATCCAGCACGTTGAAATAGAAGAAGCGTCCTCCGGGTGTGAAGGGATAGTTGTTATCTCCGCCGGGGGGATCGGTTTCGATTTCCCGGGTTGCGGTACGTAGCGCCGTGACGCGTGCAAGCGACGAGGCCCAGTCAACCCTAAAGTACCCGTGCAGAAAAATATCCGCCTGCGATGTCCAGCGGGCCGGGCGGGGGTCCGTGTAGATCAACGTCGTGCCGCGTACGTCGGCTATGCGTTCAAAGTCGCGATTGGGCAGGATCGACTTCTTCGGCCAGCGGGCGACGGTCATCGGTTCCCGCTCGAAGAACAGTTCGAGCGGGGCCACTTCACTTATGCCACTGCCGCGGTTCCGGTATTCGCCGAAATCGGTAATCCCCAGGGCGGGGAGATCAATTTGTACAACCTGGTCTCGGCTTTCTTTCGGCAGGCGGTCGCGCACAACGGCGTCGGTCACCGGTCCAAATCCGGTGAGCCGCTTTCCGCCGATGATGCGCGCACTCTCGCCCGGAAAGGAACGATACACGATCGGGGTATCCTCGGTACCAGAATCGCCCTGTTCCAACACGAAAGGGGAATCGAGAAAATAGCTTCCGCCGCGAAGAAGGACGGAGATCCCGCCCTCCGGCAAGCCATCAACGGCTCTCTTTTCGCGGATGAGATCGCGTGCCCTTGAAAGGGTCCGGACCGGTCCGTTGCCCAAGGTTCCGTGTGTATCCGGTTCCCGGCCGGTCCATGAATCATTGCCGTCTGCTGCGATATACAACGTGAACATCACGTCCTCACGATGAATCTGCTTCAAAACGCATGCGTGGCGACGACCTTGCCGTCTTCGCGAATAACCAGGAGCCGTTCGCCCTCGCCTTTCCAACCCCACAAGTCCGTCGCGGTAGCCGGGCCGTCTGCGAGCCGTGCCGTTCGATTTTTTGTTTGTCGAAGAAGCGTCGGGCGAGCCCGACGGCTAACGCGGCGTCATTTCCCATCATGTTCAGTGAACACGCAGTAAACCTCCGTCACCGGCTCCTGCGGGGTCGCCTTGCCGGGGACGAAGTTAGCGCCCGGGGCGCCGTGGGTGTAGAGGATCACGGGATTCTCGACCGGGTGGAAGGGCGTGTTCTTGGACATGTTGGGGAGCCAGCTCGGGAACTTGTCGTCGCTGGGGCTGACCTGGTTGCAGGAATAGGTTTTGCCCTGGTCGGCCGAGACCATGTGGAAGACCTCGCTTGACGCGTGGCCCCAGAAGGGGTGGTCGGGCGAGTCGGGGACCTGCGCGTGGAGCAGGGCGGTGACGGCGATGTGGAGGCGGTCTTTCGTATCGATGGTGAGCGTGGTATCGACTGGGGCGCGTTCGGGCGGGAGGAACTGGCCGGCGTCGTGCGTCTCCCATCGGCCGTCGGCCCAGCGTGAGATGAAGATGTTGCGCGTGCGGTCGCCGGGGCCGACAGAGACGACCCAGGGCGTGCCCTTGGAGTCGATGGCCAGACCGCCCAGCGCAAGCCCCTTGCCGCGCGGCGGGACGGCGAAGCGTTCATCGAACAGGGTCGGCAGTTTGAGGACCTCGCCCAAGAGCGTGGTCCATGTGTCACCCAGGTCGGTGGATTTAATGAGCGCGACACCGTGATACGGGTCGGTCGGCTTACCGTCGGCGGGGGGTGTCTCGGTGTAGAAGTGCGAGGCGAGGTAGAGCGTGCCCTTGGCGTCACACTCGAGGAACGCGCCGTAGTGGCAGTATTGCGGTCCGACGTCCTGGCGGAAGATCTCGCGGGCCTTGGTCCATTGGCGGACATTGAGCAGGCGTTGGAACATGAGGGACGGGGGCCACTCGCCGCCGCGGTAGGCCATGGCGTCAAAGCCCTGAGGCGTGTGGGCGAGGGCGGGGTAGGTTCCCGTGTAGCCGAAGCTGTATTCCCACTTCCATTTTTCGAGGCTGCCGGGGTTTTCGGAGATCGTCCATTTGAATTGGCCGCCGTTCCACCCCGCGCCGTGCGGGCCGAGCACGAGGCGGAGGTGCGGGTCGGCGAAACTGTCGGCGATGAGCGCGGGGCTGGTGTGGTTGTCGCTGCCCTCGTAGAGCTCAAGGGTCGGGCCCCATGATTTCTTGGCGTGGTCGTACGCCCGGCCGCGCACGAAAGCGGGGCGGTCGAGCCAGACGACGTGGGTCTTGCCGTTGAGGGTGACTGCCTTGTTGCTGAAGCAGTAGGAGGTGCCGCGCATGGAGCCTTGATCAGAGAGGAGGAAAGGCTTGGAGTGCTTCATCAGGGATTTCCCAGTTGGACTTCGGGCCGCGAACGTCGCAGGCGAACCTGAGCCAAGCTACCCCTCCCCGGCGTGAATGTCCATCGATACGTTGCTCGTGAGCGAGAAAATCCCCCTTGGCTTACATACGCGGCTGGGGATGGGGAATCTGGACGTGGTTTGCGCCTCGCCACGATGCACCAATCGCGCCTTGGCTTTCGTGCTCCTTGATGTCGGTGCCTGTCGCGGTCATGCCGGGGCCGGGGTCAGGATACGCAGCCATTCGATGCGATGGAGGATCACCTGGAAAATCGCCGGGGGCCCGCCACCTCCGCCAACTGGAACACACCACCTGTTTGGAGTGATGCGTCACCTTGGCCCCGATCTTAATCAGCTTGTCCCGCAGGGTCGTGAGCGTCCAGTGCTTGGTCCCGGTGCGACATTAGTCAAGCGTTGCCCCTGCCGCTGCCGTCCCCATTGGCCTCTGATACGTGTGGGCGGGAGTCCAAACAGCAACTCCCGGTTCACGCATTCGCCATCGGGTGGACGCACCATACGGCCTGGAATTCTGCCTTCTGAGCAGGTCGTCGCTGTCGCGTTGCGCCAGAGCCTCCCCCTATTTCTCGCGGATGCCGATAAAGACCAGACCCTGGCGAACTTCATCCGCTATTACGTTGGCCGCGACAGGGCCGAAGGATTACAGTTGGTCGCATGAGTCAGAACACCTGACACAAAGTAAAACTTTTCGATGCACAACAATCAGCCTGTCACGACCGTGGCCTTGAGCGAACCGATTGTCGTGGCGCAGGCTACCCCGGACATCACCGGCTGGGGGCCCTATCAGTTCCCGTGGATCGAACGTTTGGCGGATGGCACTCTGCATGTCACTTTTCACCTGCATGCCGATTCGGCGACTTCCTACGGACTCTCGAGCGGCCATGTCATTTCACGGGATGAGGGACAAAGCTGGCAACGGGTCGATTCTCCCTCCTCGCCCGGTGGATTGTTGCTGCCGAATGGCGATCGCCTGCTGTCCGATTGTGTCAAGGCCATCCCGGTTGGCCAATTAACCCTCCCTCCCCCGATGGCCTCCCGCCATTCCAGTTATGAGGACTTTGAGTATTTCGGCGCAGATGCCTTACCCCCGGACCTGGTCAAAGCGTGGCCTTTTTTACGACTGGCGCGCGGCACCTCGGAATGGAAACAGGAATGGGCAACGGTGAGTTTCAATAAAGCCATCGATGTTCGAACGGTTACGGAAAAGGTATTGGTCGTCCCCCATTTTGAACATAATCGAATCCATGTCGCGTCTGACGGCAGTTTGATCGCCACGCTCTATACCATGCCCCCGCGCTTCCTCGGCCGTCGCAGGAACATTGCCAATCGGGGCTTCCTGACCGTGATCCTCGCCTCGAACGACTTCGGACGAACCTGGCGCGAAATCGGCGCCATTCCCTATGAACCTGATTTCACAGCCGATCCGCATTGGGATGCCCGGGACGGCTTCTCCGAACCCCAGATCAATGAAATGCCGGATGGATCCCTATTTGCCCTCTTGCGTTCCGAGGATGGCAATGGAGGTAATCATGCGGGTCCGATGTATTGGGCTCGATCCGAAGATCACGGGGTCACATGGAGCCGTCCGGTGGTTTTCGATGACCGCGGCGTCTGGCCGCAGTTGCTGACCCTGAAGTCGGGCGTCGCGCTCGCCGCCTACGGCCGGCCCGGCTTCTTCCTGCGAGCCACCCGCGATCCGGGCGGACGCCAGTGGGAGGAGCGCATCACCATCGTGGACCCGGGCGTCGACAACCCGCACACGAATACGCACACCTGCGCCTATTCCGGCCTGATCGCGCTCTCGGACACGCGGGCCCTGCTCGTGTATTCCGAGTTCAAGCACCCAGACGCCCAGGGCCACCCCTGCAAAACCCTGCTCAGCCGCATCATCTCGACATGAACCAGGGGTCGATTACGCTATGCAAAATGGTCGGCGACGTTCACTGGCCAAAAACCAACTGGGAAATCCCGGATCATGTCACGCAAACAGCGGTTCGCCACTTACATCGTCGTGTTGTTGATGCTGGGGGCCTTTGCGGTGTACCGCACGGGTGTTTTCGGTGTAGCTCAATGGCCGCCGAGGCCCACCGCGCCAGCGGCCGGCTCCGCGGCCGCTGGCGCAAGAGCAATGCCGGGTGCAGGGGCTGGCTCAGCTCCTGCCATGGTCGTAGGGGCAGAGCCCCTGCTGAACAGCGAAAAACTTCACCAAGAAGCAACACTTCTCACCCAGAAGGTACCAATGGCAAGTGACGGTGCAGCGGGAACGCCGGGCCCGACGACAACCTCGGCGCCGTGGGTCTGGCCGCAGAACGCGCTGGCCGCCATCAGCCTGACCTACGACGATGGCAACCCGAGCCAGCTCGACGCGACGATCCCCGAGTTGGAGGCCGCCGGGTTCCGCGGCAGCTTCTACCTGCACATCGCCCGGGGCGACATGCAGGCGCGTGCCGCCGAATGGCGGGCGGCGCAGCAGCGGGGCCACGAGATGGGCAACCACACGGTCCGCCACGCGGGTCGGGGCGAAAAGTACATGAAACGCGACGGCCGGCTGCCCGCTTGGATGCCCTTCCCGCTGGAGCGCTTCACGCCGCAGATGATCGCCGACGAAGTCACCGCCGCCGCCGACTGGCTCGACAAGAACATCGGGCCCGACCCTGACCGCACCTTCGCCTATCCCTGCAATGACGTGGCCATCGGCGACCCGCCGGACGAAGCGTCCTACGCTGCGGCGATCGTTCGCCACTGCTTCGCGGCCCGCGGGGGCGTTGACCCGGCGGTCAACGATCCGCGGACCGTGAAACTCCTGCGCATCGCCGCCTTCGATGGTGACGGCAACGATCCGGCGCCGCTGATTGCGTCCTGCAAAGAGGCGCTGGCCTGCGGCGGCTGGACGGTTCTGTCTTTCCATGCCACCGAGCGCGTGTCGCATCAGGCACTGCTGGCGCATCTGCGCGCCGGCCGCTACTGGGTGGCGCCGGTGAAAACGGTGGCGCGCTATGTGCGGGCCGTTCGCCAGGGGCAACCCGGCGCGGCAGCCGTCATACCGACAACGGCCGCCGCGCCGGGAGCTTGACGCTCGTCAGCCCGGCCGCCTTGAGGATCCGGACGAACTCGAACGTGAACAGCGGATCGCGGTCATGGATCAGGTAACGCTTGGACCTGAGAAACCCCTCGATCGCGTCGGTGAGGTTCCGGGCCACCTGCGCCATCCACGCCCCGTCGGGCTCAGGCACGATGCCGGCGATCTCCACGCGGCGGGTCGAAAGCTCAATGACGAAGAATACGGTGTGACGCACCAGCCCGCCCAGCGTCCAGACCTCCACCGTGAAGAAGTCGGCCGCGGCCAGGACATCCCAGTGCGTCTTGAAGAACTCGGGCCAGGTCGTGCCCTTGGACCGCTGCGGTGCGGGCTCCAGGCCTTGTTCGCGCAGAATGCCGGCGATCGTGCCCCGACCGACCTCATGGCCCAGGTGGGCCAGCGCCCCCTGGATCCGCGTGTACCCCCAGCTGCGGTTCTCGGTCGCGATCCGCACCGCCAGATCCCGGACCTCATCCTTGATCCGCGGGCGACCGGGACCGCGCTTGGCGGCGCCGTCGTACTTGGCCGCGATCAACCTCCGGTGCCAGGCCAGCAGCGTGTCGGGCGTGACGATGGTGCCCAGCTCGGTGAGCACCTTCCGCCCCAGCGCCTTGGCCTTGGCTGCCAGCCGTACCCGCTGCTCATCACTCAAACGCAGACGCTTGCCCTGGAGTTGCTCTCGGAGCACCTGGTTCTCCTCCTTCAGGTACTCGATCATCTCCACCTGCTGGCGGTTGATCCAGCCGGCCAGACCCACCAGTAAGATCTGCCAAGGTCGAAGGATTGTGCTCATGGCGACGAGGGTAGGCCCGGCTTGAGCCGGCGGCAACGGGCCGGCGCAAACGAAGCCAGCCGCCCCGATGCCATCGCTACTCCGTGGTTCAGCAGTCCTTGCGGTTCGTTCGTGTTCTTGGACAGGATGAGGAAGCTTCGCGGCGGGTAGCGAAACGATACTGACGTCGCCGCGCGATGCCAAGGGCACTGGGCTCCTGCGTTACCGCAATCTGTTCTTTGTGAAGGTGGCTACCTACAGCGCCCCGTGCAACGCTCTACCCGTTGGCTCAATGCCCGTTCTGAACGCTGCGCGGGTGTGGCGTCGCTGATCCCGTCCAATGGGCGGATGCGTGTTTCAGGTGCTTGCACGGCCAGGGGGGCTAATAGGTTTCCCGTTGCTGGTCCAAGAATCCACGACAGTGCCGAGGCGATCACGGCGAACGATGACAACTTCCGATGACGCGTGTAGGTCGGGCAACCGGACGTAGATGTGGTCGCTGGCGAAGACGACTTGGTCGATCCACGGGCCATGCTCGACATAGGCGCAGCCGGTGCGGTAGGCGGTGGCATCCGTCACCTTGATGCGCGGCTCGTGGATGCGGCGCGGCACCATGATGGCCATGATGGTGCAGTTGGGGCCGACCTGCTCGGCGACCAGCCTTGGGTTCGTCTCTGGCGCGCCGGTCATTGCGTGTCGATGAGCGTGGTGATCGGCGTACACCCTCATCGTGTGTGGGCAGGTGGGGAAATCCCCCGATAGCGTGTTGAAGAAGGTGCAGTCGAGCCGCGCCTGGTTGCCGATCACGCTGGCGGTGAGCGGACCGGTGATGTCGATGCGCGTGTGCAGGTTGGCCTGAAGCTGCCACTTGTAGTTGTGGGTCTTCACATCGGGATTGATGCGGTCGAGTGTGACGATGTAAGCGAAATCGCCCTCGCCGCGGATGAAGAGCACCTGACGCTTGGCCCACATGCAGCCCTTGGCGCCGGACCCGTCGATGCCGACGAAGTCGAGCATCGCGTGCCGCTGGATCGCCTCGAACCTGCCCTGGTGCAGGTTGCCCTGCCTGGTCGGCCAGTGGGGTTTGTCATCGATGAGGACGACGCTGTGCGTATCTTCGTCGAAGTTGTAGTAGCCGGTGTCGTAGGCGAGGTAGTCGCCGTGAGCGTAGATCGAGAAGTGACCGGCGTCGGCGTGGGTGTGATCGGGGACCTGATGCGATCGGCCCTGGCCCAGCGCATAGAGGCAGATGGCGTCGTCGCTCCAACTGGTGCGCATGACGCCAACGGCGGCGCCGCGGCCAAAGTAGGCGGTGGGCAGATTGAACTCACTCACACGCTGGGCGGGAACGCTGCCGTCCCACCAGAGCAGATCGAACAGGCCGCGCCACGAATCACTGTGCAGTTGATGCGGGAGCGTGGCGTCAGGTGCTTGGGAGGTCTCGTTCCACAGGGCAAGATCGAGCGGTCGGTGGTAGTGCCGCGCCGTGAGCAGGAGCCAGGGCATCATCTCCTGGGTGATCAAGCGGCGGCAGTCCTGGAACCCGCTGAAGCCGACCAGGCCCGGCAACTGCATCTCGGCCGCCGCCTGCGCCACGGCTTGGAGGCGAGGCAGGGATACGAACAGGTCCTCGCGGCCGTGACGCTTGAGCAGGTCCGCCAAGAGGAACACCCACATCAGCGTCACCAGGCCGTACATCGGCCCTTCATACGGTGAGCCTTCCTCGTCAACCGCCCAATGCGTGAACATCTCGGAGGCGTCGCGGCCGTAGCCGATGATCTTCTCGGTGTCGGGGTGGCCGACTTCCTCGCCCAAGGTCAGGGCGCAGATCGCGCCGGCAATCGCGTGCGTCACCACTGCGTTGTGCCCGGCATTCCAATGCGTAAAATAATATGCTGGCTCACCCACGTCGGCGATCAGATGCCGGCGTGCCAGGTCGCAGAGCGTGCGGTAGGTCGCGTCGGGCAGCCCCTCGCGGCACATGCCGGCGGCGAGGATGGTGTGGGCGTTGGAAAAATACGCCGTGGGTCGGCCCTGGAATCCCGGGATATGTTGGGCAAAAGAGCGAGGGACATCGGAGTAGACGCGAGCCAGCTTGTCGATCTGCCGGGCGACATGCGCAGCGGCCGCGGCGTCGCCGGTCATACGGTAGACGAAACCGGCCTCAAGAACCTTGGGCGTGAAATACTGGCTGTGGCACCAGCCGTGCGAGACGATCGTGTCCGTCGCGCGATCGGCCGAGACGGCAGCGTCCACGGCGCGTCGAACCTCCCGGAAAATCGTGGCGAAGGGGTCGCGACGGATCTTCTCCCGCAGCGCTCCGATGTCGTAGCCTTTGAGCAATCCGATAGAGTCCTGGACCATTCCAACTCCTTGATGACGGCGAATCATCGTAACGATTGGCCGAGGACGGCAAGATGAATCCCCTCAACGCCAACGGCCTCGACACACTGACAGATGCCCTCGGTCATGAGCGGTTGCCTGCATCAATTGACCGGTGTGATCAAGCGGGCTCGACCGTGAGGTCCAGGCGCCAGTCCCACACGTCATTGGTCCCCAGTCGCCTGATGATGGTGTCGGCGCGACGATGCACCCCAACCAAGAGTTCGCCGCCGTCTAGTGTCAATCCGCCAGCGGGCGTCCACGCGACGGTGGCGGGTGCGATGCTGGATGCCCCGGATCGAATTGTTCTGACCGGCTCAGCGCCTGCGGGCCAAGCCCGTTCTGGCCTGCGGTCATCGCGCCCGCGCGATCATCGCATAGCACGACGAGTCCTTGTAGGCCGTGAAGCTCCCGAAGATTGTCGCGCGGTGCTGCTGGCCGTCGGCGTGCGGCCCGCTCTGCGCCATGAGCTCGAACATGAAACGATCGGCGTCCGGCGCGACCGCGAGTTGGCGCAGGGGGATCAACGCGCTCAACTCGTAGCCGCCGTCGATCGGGCGAGATTCGATGGCAATGTCGGGCAAGTCGGTGACGCTGTTGTTGATGAATCGGTAGCCGCGAGCCGGGCGATCACCGCAGGCGGGCGTGAGGTAGACCTGACCTATCTCGATGTTTCCGAACACGTGCCCGATGCGTTCACGGTCGGGCACGCACCCGTAGACTTCGATGGACGAGCCATCCCACAACATCTCGGTGATGGTGATGTTCGGGTCCCGCACCCGCGCGAGGAGCGCCAGCGCGTCACCGCAAAATGCGAGCTTCACATCGGCAGCGTGGACGCGGCGTGTCTCGTGGACAGTCGGCGACTGGGGACGGTGGGCGATGATCCACGGCTGATCACGCATGGCCTGATCGAGGTGTCTAATCGTCGGCGGCGGGTAGATCGACGGCACCATGTGCTCGACGATCATCTGCAGCGACGCCGGCCGGACTCCCAGGCCGGTGGTGTGCACGTTCACCCGCGCGGCCGTGAGCGCGTGGCGTTCACCCAGCGCCACATCGAACTCCGCCGTCGCTTCTGCGCCCGGGTCGATCCGTTGCCGGATCGACGCCTCGCCGAGCACGCACGCGGCATCCGTCGGGGCCACGGTGATGCCCGCGGTCAACTCGATCGGATCTTCGCCAACATTTGTCAACGTGACACGCACGCGCCCATGATGAGCGCCGGCGCCGGTTGCGATGGCCATGACTGGCTCGATGCGGGCGTCGAGCGCATACGCCACCGGCATGACGACCCAGACCGGCCGGAGGCGCTCACCACGCGCGAAGAGAAACAACTCAACCACGTCGCGCACGACGTCGGGGCCCAGGTTCACCTCGAACTCAAACTCACGCTCGACACCGGCGGGGACATCGAAGGGCACGTCAACCCACGCCACGCCCGGACCGTGCCGCCTGGTCTTGATCTCGATGCGCTCGACGCCCGCGACATCAACGTCGCCGGTATTGCGGACGATGAAGGTTCCCCGGCCGCCACGGCCGGTCGCGTCGCTCGCCTTGGTGATGCGGATACTCGTGCGCGTGTCTTCCAGGCGGGTGCGGCACTCGTCACGCGTGATGCCGATCTGGTCGAACGGGATCGGCTTGAACCCGATGCCGTTCATCACGGGCGAGTCGGGCCGAATCGCAAACACACCGAAGGACGGATCGACAAACCCGGGGTCTTTGCCCACGGCGTTATCCCGGCACTCGAAATAGTCCGGGAGGGCCGCCCAACTCGTCGTCAGCCACTTACCGTGACCACCCACCACGATATTCCTCGTCACCGCGCAGCCGCGTGACTGCACCCCCTCGCCCTTCTGAAGTTGGGCATGCACATAATCCATCAGCGGGTACTTCGTGGCGTAGGGCGGCTCGTTGGCCTTGAACTTGTAGAAGTGATCCTTCATCCAGCCGTGGACCATGGCCTCCCCACGATCGGCCCGCGCCGAGGCGCAGCGCTCGTCGAACCATATCGCGGGGCTGCAATCGATGAACACGTTGTTGTCCACGATCGTGTTGATGCCGCCGCCCGCCAGGACGCCCTTGTTCACCCACTGGAACACGTTGCCCTCGACCCGGGTGCCGCCAGCGCCGTCGTCCATGTAAACCCCCGACGAGCCCCACTCATTCCGGCCCGAGTCGCCGGCGTGGTGGAAGAAGTTGTGCCGCACCACGTTGCCCTGAAAGTCAAAACGCCGGCCCGAATACATTGCGCCGCAGTCGTCGCCCTCCAGCGTGAGGTTGTAGAACTCGTTGCCCTCGGCGGTGAAATCGTTGCCCCAGTAGAAGATCGCGGTGTGTGGGTGGTCGTGCAGGCGGCAGCGCGTCACGGAGGCGCCGCAGCCGGAGAAGTTCACCATGGGGAAGTAGGTCCACGCCTCGCGCGCCACGTGGTGCATGTGGCAGTTGTGCACGCGGTGGTTGCAAGGCGTCAGCGTGGTCTTATCGCCCGCCTGGATGTTCACGCCGCACTCGGCCACGTCGAAGATGTCGCACGAGATCACGGCGTGATCGAATCCGCCGTTGATGCGCACGCCGTCCCAGCCGATGCCGCGCAGCACGCAGCCGGCGATGACGACACCACGCCCATCCTGGATGCGGAACCCGTCGCCGCGGGTCGATTCGATGGTCATTCGCTCGAAGCGGACATGCTCGACGCCCTGAAGATCGAACATCGGCTCGGCGAAGGCGGACACGACGTACTCGCCGCGATCCACCGGCGAGGGCGGCAGGAAGTAGAGCATGCCGGCCTTACGATCGATGTAGTACTCACCGGGCTCAGTCAACTCTTCAAGGATGTTGAACCAGAAGAAGCGCCCATCCTTTCTCACACCGTAGTGGCCACAGCGTGCCGGCTCGGTGGTGACCTCGTGCTCTTGATGGTCGATCGAGGTGACGCGGACAATGTTCGATGCCCAGTCCAGCGAGAAGTAGCCGTGCAGGAAGATCGATTCATGCGACTTCCAGCGGGACGGGCGGTCGTGGCCGTAGACCAGCGCGTCGCCGCGGACATCGGTCACGCGGTCGAAGCCCCTGTTCGGCAGCGGCGGCTTCTTGGGCCAGCGGGCGACGGTCATGGGCGCGGAGTTGAAAAAAAGCTCCATCGCCGAGGCCGCGCTGCCTCCGCCATGCCCGCGCGGCTCGTAGGTGCCGTAGTTCGTTAGACCCAACGACTTCAGTTCAACGCAGACAACCCTGTCGCGCACGGCCGGATCGAGGCGTGCCAGGACTTCCGTGTCGGTCACCGGCTCAAAGCCCCGCAGCTCACGGCCGCCGATCAGGCGAACCGGCTCGTCACCCCGGGCGCGGTAGGTCACCGGTGCGTCGGCCGTGCCGGAATCTTCTGCTGCCATGGTGATCGAGGTGCCGACGAAGTACCGCCCGCCGCACAAGTGCACGACCACGGGTTCGCTACGGGGAAGCCCGACACTGCGCCGCAACTGACGGATGCGGTCGCGGGCGGCCGCAAGGGTCGCCAGCGGGCCGTCGGTATGGGTGGAATTGGGCTGGGGTGAAGACCCGGTCCACGTATCCCGGCCGGCAGGGCTCAGATAAAGATCCATCGAAGTGTCCCAAGAGCCGTTTGCGTGCTGTAGGCGAGCCATGAATCACGGTTGTGCCCGGAGGCCGGCTCCGCGGCCGCATCATATCTCCGGGGGTGTGCGAAGAATCGGGTCGTCCAAGGCCTCGATGCTCTTCCAGAATCGTGCCGCCAGTTTTTGAAAATCCGTGGCGTACGCCGGATCGTTGGACACGTCGTTCAGTTCCAGCGGATCACGTTCGGTGTCAAACATCTCGAACGGGCAGCGTGTCCGATAGCCCCTGTCGGTGACTTGCACGCCGCCCTTGAGGCAGCGAATCAGGTTGTAGCGGCTGGTGCGAAGCGAGTAGACGTTGCCGTAGTGCATGTATGACAGCACCTCGTCGCGCGGCCCCACGTGGGCGGCCGGATCCGCCAGCGAGTTGGCGAAGCTCACCCCGTCAACCGGGTGCCGCACGTCCAGGCCGACCAGCTCGGTCAAGGTCGGCACAAAATCGGCGTTGCTCAGCAGGTGATCGCAGACGGCTCCGCGCCCGACGTTCCCACCGGGCCAGCGAAGAATGAACGCGATGCGGCAACCCGCGTCATGCACCGTCCACTTGGCGTGGGGCAATTCGGGGCCATGGTCGGTGTTGAAGATCACCAGCGTGTCGTTCTCGTTGCCCGCCTCGCGCAGCGATTGCAGGATCACACCCACACCGTGGTCCGCCGCCCGCAGCGAACCTTGAAACATGGCCAAGTGATTTTGCAGCGCCTGGTCGTCCTGGGCATCTTTGAGAGCACCTGACAGGCCGTTGAACGCCTTTCGTACTGATGGAGATTGGCAATACGGCGGCACCCAGACGCCGCGGCTGCGGTCGGGTTGCACGCCCTCGTGGTCATAGGGCGTGTGCGTCTCGAAAAATCCGACCTGAGCAAAAAACGGCTTGTCGCGGGAGCGACCGCAGACCCACTGCGCGAAACGAACCGCGACAGCGGCGGCGGCGTGGCTGGTCAGCGGGCCGGCGCCATCATCAGGAGCGGGGTTGACCAGATCGTGCCCCGGCACGTCGGGTTCGCCGATCTCGTGCTGATGGCCAAAGAGAACGCTCTGATAGCCCGATCGCCGGACGGTCTGGGAGAGGTGATGCGAAGGCTCGGCCATCCGTCCGCCCCAGTTGCGAGTGCCGTCGCGCGATACACCCGTCAGCCCCATCAGGCCGTGTCGAGCGGGGTATTGCCCGGTCATCAGCGATGCGCGGCTGGGTGAACAGATCGGTGCCGTGGCGTACATGCGGGTGAAGCGCACCCCGTCGGCCGCCAGCGCGTCGATGTGGGGCGTGTGGACCGTCGGCACGCCATAACAACCGAAATGACAACCCGAGTCGTGGGTGGTAATGACGAGGATGTTGGGGGACTGAGGCATGGAAACAGCATGGTTGGCGCACAGATGTACCCATCCGTTCGCCTTGGCAACACCACGACCGAGGGGGCGACATGCCGCAAAAAACTGTACATCAAACTGTACATCAAAATCTTGAAAACATGGCAAACATGGGTAACATGTGCATCAAGCGCCCAATGACATTCCCCGTCGCGCGGCCGTGATCAACCGATTCTGCAACCCTTTCGAGTATTTGGACAGGACGACATCGGGCTAACCTATCTGAAGATGATCAGATACAGCTTCTGCTTGTCGGTGCGAACGCCGTGACAACAAGCAGCCTCGCAGCGACGGGACCAGGTGTTTCGCTATTACTGGATATACCCCAGCGACCGCAACTGTCGCCGCGTCTGCTCATCAAGCGGCACGACCATTGTGTCACGCCGATTTCGTAGCGCATCCGCATGACGTGTTATGCGCAGTCCACTATTTGGCGGTCTATCGTTGGGCGACGCCAGGACAAGCGGATCGGAAGGAAGAACGGAGGCGTCCAGCCTGACCGGCAAGGAAAGTGGTTGGGCGGCATCGGCCCCGAGGCGGACCAACGCTACGTTCCGCTCGCCGTTGTGCAGGTAATCCAACTCGAGTGGGACGTCTGAAGTCGAAGCCTGCAACAGGAGTTTCTTGCGTTCTCTCGCCGCGGCAGGGTAGACATGCCAGCGGACACTCTTGCCATCCGGGGAAACATCAAACGAATCACGTTCATGGTCGAGACCCGCCGGGATGAACATCGCCAGCCCCGAATCCGGGCATTGAACGCGGACCTCATGATCGCCATCGCCTGATGCTTCGAGCAACCAAAACTGCTCGCCGCGAATCCATTGCCGAAGCTGAGAATAAAGAGCCTCAGCCGACGCTAACTCTTGGGTTGAGTACCGCCCCTCTTGCTCCTCGGGAAGTCGCCGCAACTCGAGTGTGCCGTCGAACAACGAATAAATGGCTTTGAGGTTCCCCGCGGTGACCGCCAAAAGATATCGTCCTTCGACGACGGCCTTTGTTTCAGAGGGGATAAATCGGGTTGGCAACGGAGGATCACCGCGCCACAGGCCGGACAAGTCAACCCCCACAAACTGAGGGTGCGGCCTCGCGCCGGCCATGGCCAACACCGTGGGCGCGACGTCCAGCAACATGACCGACATGTCGCTTATCGACGGCGTAACCCGCCACGAGGCGGGCGGACGAACAATAAGCACCGTGCGGATGTCCTGATCGAAAAGCGTCGCGCCATGGAGGGTCCATCCGTGCTCCTCAAAGCATTCACCATGGTCAGAAAACACCACGACGAGCGTCTCGGGTCCTACCACATCGATCAACCTGCCGATCTCGTGATCCATGAAGGCGATCTCAGCGTCGTAAGCGAGCTTGAGTTGCTCAAGCTCGGTGGGATCCGTGATGTTGTGGGCCGGCGTACGGTTGGAGTTGCACAGGGATCGTGAGCGTTGTCCGTCGATGGTCACCCCGAATTTGTCCCGCCACGGGAGCGGTGCTTCGTAGGGGTCGTGTGCGTCGTAGTAATGGAGAAAGAGGAAGTGCGGCGAGTCGGATCGTGTGGAGTTGAGCGAGGCGATGGCGCTGTCGGTGAGTTGACCAGCGGTTCCCGCGGGCGTGTCTGCCTCAAACTCCTTCCACATCTCGAATCCGCGGTCAAAGCCCCAGTGCGCTCGCATCTGCCCATTGTTGACAATCGCGGTGGTGCGATAGCCCTCTTGGCTCATGACTTGCGCCAAGGTGACGAGAGTCGGCGGAAGGACTTTGTTGAGGTTGTCCACGCCGTTGTGCGAGGGGAGCATGGATGTGAAGAGCGACATGTGCGAGGGCAGCGTCCATGGCGCCTGGGCTCGACATTGCTTGAAGAGAATGCCCTGCCGGGCCAAGCGGTCCAAGTTCGGGCTCGTGGGCCGGGCGTACCCATAGCACGAGAGGTGATCGGGCCGAACCGCGTCGATGGAAATCAGCACGATGTTTGGACGGCGAGGCGACGCAGGCTGATCAGATGCCCGCGTCTCAACGTCAGGGGAGGCCGTGGGTCTGCGCGAATACACGACCATCGCCACGGTCGCAAGCAACACAACTGCAAGAGCGATGATGACGGATCGCTGCGCCTTCATATGTCTATCTCACCCGATCGGACAGATAGCGATCGATCGCTGCGCCTACCCCCGCCAGAGACGAGGAGTCGAGCGCAGGATCGCTTGAGAGATACACCCCCGGCACCTCGACGGCATCAATGCAATGGTCGCCGCTCCACTTCTTGAGGTTGGGCTCGACTGTTGACTTGGGAACCGCACCCAGTGCCGTCTCCCATGAGGCGCGATAGCCCCGGGCGTACCCGATGATCATGTCTGGCGCCGTCGGCTTATCCACCGACATCAGCATCCCACGAAGCGGGCGGGTGCCGCTCCCGGGGTCCACCCACGCCTCAAGTGCCGCCGTGAGCTCCTTGGCGGCGCGGATCGCGTCGTCTTTCCTGACCATCCCCTGCGATTCTCGGCCGACCAGATTCAGATAAACCGCGTTGAAGCCGATCGCATAAGCACGAGTCTTGGACCAGTCCACGTCGGCCATCAACTCACCCGATGTCTGTTTGCCCTCCTTGAGCGTCAACCAGCCTAGGTCGCGAAGAATCGCATTGAGATGGACGGCCCGTCGGAACGGCGCGAAGCCGTGATCGGAGATGACGACGACGACGCCTTGGTTGTTCATGGCGGCAGAGGCACGGCCAAGGATCGCGTCGCAACGTGCATAGAAACGTGGAATGGCGTCTGCGTGACGCTGTGTCTCAGGGTCGCTGTAGAGCGGATGCTCCGGATCAATTCCCCTCCAGAACATGTGCTGCACCACGTCGCTCCCTTGAAAATAGGAGAACAGCACGCCCGACTTGAACCGAGGCAGGTCATGAAACAGCATTCGCTCGCTCTCGTCGGTGATCGCTTCGACCTGCGCGAGGAACGCTTCGTCCGACAACACGCCGTCATTGACCGCCTGCGTGTCAAAGGGCATTCCCCGCGTGGAGTACAAGCCGATGTCGTCCGCCAGCTCCGCCGACCAAGAGCGTGGGTGGCTGATCGCATACACCGGGGCACGAGGATCGAACTGAAGCGGGGACACATACAGCGATACTTCGCCGTTCCCAACATCGAGCATGACGCGAGTGACAGCCCGAACTTTCTGCATCACCACTCCGCCGAGGCGAAACTCGACACTCACCCAATCGCTCCATCGGTTCGGCAAGAGTCTGTAGGTGGTGCCCTGAACAGTCAGCCTCGCGGCTGTGCGGTCCGAAGCGACGACAAGCTCAATCGCTTCACGCAGGTTGTCGGGTTCGCCAGCGCGGTAAGGCCCGGGCAGCTCGCCTTGCAATACCTCGCCATTGGGCGTGAGGGGACCACAAAGTCCGCGCGCGTTCGCGGGCTGCGTCGCGGCGGTGGAGAGAAACACGTATGAGCCCTCAGTGCCACGGATGTCCCATACACCCATGCCCGACAGCAGGCGACCGTTCTTGATCTTCGGCGCGGGGAAAATCATCGGCAGGCGGTGCGCGATAAAACCAAGCTTGGCGATCGTCGGAAGTTCCCACAACGGCTGGCCATGCCACGAGAGCGAGAGGTGGTGACGATCAGCAAGGCTCAGGTCGGGCAGGTAGGTCTTGGGATCTCGCTTAATGAAATCAAACACACCGTGGGCGTCCGCGGATTTTCCGGTAATGAAGGTTGACCACGCCACAGGGCTTTGCGGAGGGTCGCTGGTGGTGAGGTTATGGTACACGCCCCGCTGCGCCAGGCGGGCGAAGTTCGGCAGCCAGCCCTCGGCGAGGTAGCGGTTCAAGAGTTGGGGATCAAGGCCGTCGAACGCCAACACCAACACGCGCGGCGACGCCGAGTCGGACCGGCTTGACGAGCCCCATTGACGCAGGAAGAGAAGGCCCATGAACGCTCCCGCCAGGATAATGGCCGCCGCCACGAACACGAAACGCCGGCCCAAAGTGCGCACCGAGGTCTTGACCCGCCGTCCCCAGACTTTCAGTGCCGCCGCCGCCGCCGCCAGCGCTCCAATGAGCGTCGCCAACATCATCCCCCAGAACGGCGGCGGCAGGCCGCCGGTAGGGTCGACGTACGAGAGCATTGTTGCGAGTGGCATTGAACATGTCCGGACGACCGCCTCGTGACCGCAATCGGCGTCGGCCGGTTGCCTATTCCACGTATCCCAGCGACTTCATCTGCCTGAGCACCCGCTCACGCAATCCCTTCTCCTCCTCGGCGGACACATCACGTTCGATCAGGCCTGCAACATAAAGATGCACCGACGCTAGGCCCATCACACGTGCACGGGTGACCGCACGGTCATACAAATCGGGCGATATCCTGATGGCGACTTTTCGTTTCCCGAACATCTCCGACTCCTTGTCACAAGGTTTCTTGTGGCGTCGATTGGCGAGATGGTCGCCTGTGATCCGTCACTGCTCACCGTACGCGGCCTTCGAGAAACGGCACTTCAAAGACCAGTGGGTGCATGATGGGGCCATGTCCGAAATACCCGTCTTCGCCGAAGAGCTCGCCGTGATCGGCAGTGATGATGACGTGCGTTCCGCGCGGGCAGCGTTCTAGGAGCTGGGCGAAGAGCAAATCAACGTTCTCCACACATCGCGATTGCTGGTCGTGCATGGCCTTGAGCGCAGCGGGGGCAAACGCCGGTCGCCTGGAATCGTCCGCCGCTGGATCACCCATGTGACGGAGCGTGCCATGGACACCCGAGAGCCGAGGCAGTTCCGCGCCCATACGGTACGGATAATGTGTCTCGCCAAGATTAAGAAAATGAAAGGTCGACTGTAATCCCGGGCCCGGCGAAAAGTCGATCTCGCGAAGCATGCCGGCGAAGTCGGCGTGGTCCGCCATCAACCGGTAATCATCGAAGTGCGAGGAGATCAGCGTGGCCTCGTTGAGCACGGGCAGCGACACCCGACCGATCGTTCGGTACCCCAACCCCTTGAGCACCCGCGGCAGGGAAAGATGAGGAAGAAAGCTGCCGAAATCAAGCCGCTCCACACCCAGACGCTCGGACCATTGCTCGAACTGACTTCGATAGACCTCGGACGCCAGGACGTTCATCGGGCTGCGGTGGGGGGTCAGGCCCATTAGAAACGCGTAGTGTGATGGGGCGGTGAACGAGGCGTAACTCCATCGCCGCTCAACGACGGCGCCGCTGGCCGCCGCGAAGGCGTCAAAGTTGGGTTTGGCGGCCCGCACGAAGCTGTCGTAACGACAACTGTCGAGCACCAGCCAGATCAATGGATTCATTCACAGGGTCCAAGCGGCAAACCGCAGGTACATGATACCGTTCGCCGATGCCTGCCGCCTTGCTCCGGATCGCCGCGGCTTCGCTCGCGAGGTATCCTCCACGTTCACCCGGAGTGAGAGTCCATGATTCGACAATTGGTGCTTGTAGCGGCGATCGCGGTGGTGGCCGGGTGTGGCGAGGCCCGTGAAGGCCTTGTATCCGACGCCGACATGCCCAATCGCAATGATGGCCGCGTGGAACCCGCGGTCTCCACCAAGGCCAGGCGGCCGCCGTATCCCCAGCGGCTCCAGCTCATCGAAGCCGCGGTGCAGGCCCGCGCGGAGGCGATCGCAAAGTTCCCTCCGCCCTCGCTCGTCGCGCCGCGAGTGCCTGATGGCTCCATCAGAATCGATGGCGATATTGGCGACAGGGCGTGGCAGGACGCGCCTGTCGCAGTGATCGGCCGCGATACCGCCACCGGTAGCCCTGCCGCCACCGAGGCCCGCGCGCGCGTTGTATGGGACTCGAAGGCCATCTACTTTGCCTTTGACCTCGACGACAGGGAAGTCGCCGCGACGATCACCAAGCACGACGACGAGCTCTGGCGCGAGGACGTCGCCGAGTTTTTCCTCGATCCCTACGGGGACGAGACGAGCTATATCGAGGTCGAGGTCAATCCCATCCTGACCGTCTACGACGCGACGGTCGCGGACTATCGGCCGGAGTCGATATGGCGGCTCAAGCCCATGAACATCGATGTCGAACGCACTCCGCGGATATTTCGCGCCTTGGGGCTCAAGGTGGCGGTAAAGATCGACGGAAAGATCAATGACCCGGCCGGCGACGATCGCGGATGGACCTGCGAAATCATGCTTCCCTGGACCGACATCGCCCGCGGCGCCAACACCCGTCACTTGCCGCCGCGCGACGGCGACGTCTGGCGGCTCGGACTTTTCAGGAACGACGTCAACCCCGGTCGCAAGACCGAGTCCTACGCGGCGTGGAACCCCACGCTCACATGGTTTCACCGGCCTTGGAGCTTCGGCAGGCTCATCTTCATTGAGCGTTGATGTGGCGAACCAGTCTGGGGCTACTTGGGTATCTCATACAGGTGAACAGCGGTCGGTCCGTAGGTGTAGCCGTAGCCGCTGGGGATCATCCGCACGAGTTCGCGGTCGGGGTCAAGGATGAAGCCGAACATGTCGCCGACCACCGCACCGCCCTCGCGGCCGTAGGTGTCCGTGCCGCGGAAGTCGTCGGTGAAGCCGCCTTCCTCGGCCGTGATCTCACGGTTCTCGAAGAGCACCCGAATCTTCACGCCCGCCTTCAAGTCCGGCACGTTGAAACGAACCGCGTGCAGCAGCGACCGGTCGATCCCCACCGTGTCCTCGCAGAACACTCGCACCGTCTGGCCGTTCCGCTCCAGGGCGGAGTAGTCCCACTTCGCTCGGCCGTTCTGCGTCAAGAAAGCAAAGCCGTCAACCAGTTTCCCGACCAGCCCGAACTTCTCGGCGTCGATATCAATCCTGTGCCACGCACCGGCAGTCGGGAGCTTTCCGATGTTCTGGAAGTGCCCGGCCTGATACGCCACCTTCTCCACTTTCTCGCGGCCGATCTTGTCGAGCTTCTTGAGGCGATCGGCCTCCTTCTGCCCAAGGAGCACGACCGCCCGCTCGTAAATCTTGTCGTCGATCGCCCAGTTGATCTCGTGC
This sequence comes from Planctomycetota bacterium, assembly GCA_026386955.1. Taxonomy (GTDB): domain Bacteria; phylum Planctomycetota; class Phycisphaerae; order Phycisphaerales; family Phycisphaeraceae; genus JAPLMQ01. The sequence goes on along the minus strand of JAPLMQ010000134.1, from coordinate 3,992 downwards.
CAGACGGAGTGGTTCAACTCCGAGTACATGATGATGTTGCCGTCATCCTTCTTGAACTTGTCCCAGTTGAAGTCGCCCAGAACCGCGTTGTGCGCAAATCGTCCGTCGCCGCGAACGCAAACCATCGCCCAGTCGGGCTTCTCCTTGGGGTCGATCCACACGTATTGAACGATCTTGTCGCCTTTCTGAATCATCTCGGGCAGCGCTAGCCCACGAAACCCGTGGATGCGGATGCCGTTGGGTCGGAACCACTGGGTATTGACCGTGTCGCCGTCGTGCGCGGCCCGGCCGCTCTGCGCGTCGCCTTCGTGCCAGTTCCATTGGCCGACCTGCACCGGCCCGGCGTTGGTCGCGGCGATGTAGGTCTTGCCTTCATAGCGGGTAGCCTTGTATGAAATGAGGGGTTCGGGCCTGACGTCCTTGCGGATGTCGGTGCTGTTGAGTGGCGCTTCGAGATAGCGCAGTTCACCGGCCAGGCCGCGGTTGAACGTCGGATCCCCGATGCCTTGGATCATCGAGACGCCGGCGGAGCCACGGATGATGTTCTCATAGGTCTCGAAGCGGTATCGCTCGTAAGGCGTGTTGTCATAGAGCTGCGGCAGGTAAACCCAAGCCGACTTGGCGCCGGCGCGTTTCATGTAGGGCACGTAGATGACGTTGAAGTCCATCGGACCCCACATCTCGGTCTCGGCGTGGTTGATGTCGTAGAAAGGATAGTTGGGCAGCCACCAGGCGTTGTAAGCGCCGCTGGTGCTGATGGCGACGGGCCGGCCGGTGGTGCGGCGGATCCAGTCGTTGAGTTGTCTGTGCTTTTCAACATTGGCGGGATTGTCCAGACTGATGGTGCTTTCCCAGCCGCCGGTGTTGATCGACACGATGTTTTGCATGCCGCCGTCCTTGACGAACTTCTCCAGGGCGGCACGTTGGTCGGCGTTCATGTCCTCGACCACCGTGACACCGTTCATTCCGCTAACCGGTTTGACTTGGAGTCCGTACAGACGCCACTTGTCCCACAGTTCTCGCAGTCCCTCGAAGGTGCCGGCCGGTTTGCCCTGTGGCAGACGGTGGCCCATCATGCCAAGCTGCGCGATACGCTCGGGCGTGTGCAAGAGGCGTGAGTGTTGGTGTGTCGCGCCGACCAGGAAGCGGGGTTTGCCATTAATAAGGACCGCGCCGTCATCTCGGATTTCAACCTTCTGGATCGGCTCCTGGTTGGGCGGCGCCTCCACTCGGCAGAACGGATCACTGGATTGCCGGAACAACTCGCTGCCAGACTTGTCAACGCCGCGGACGACAAGCACGGTGTCGCGGACGGGGTAGTTGTGCGGCCATACCTTGAGCTTGGACAGGTCGAGTCGTGTGAGGATCAGGTTAGTCCTGTCGGCGGTCCATTCGGGCGTCGGCAAACCAAACTCGGGCCCGTTGTCTGTGGGGTTGTGCGTGTGATGGTACTTGGCACCTTCGTCGGCACCGGGTAACCCATTGCGTGTCTGCTCGAATGCCAAGCGTAGGGTGTCCACCGCTACGGTGCCAAGAACCTTCCCGTCAGAAGGCGTGACAAGTTGGTATTCGAGTCGGGCCACCCGCGCGAGCGTGGGATCCGCGACCCCCAGATTGATCGACGTCGTCACCGGGTTCTCGCTCGGAAGGTTGTAGTGGCGGCTCACATCGATGTCCGCAACCACCGGCCAGGTGTTGAACGAATAGGTCTCGGCCGCCAGGGGTTTACCGTCCGCGAGCAACTCGACCGCGAGCGTCCCTTGTTTCTCCAGTTCGCCAGCCAGGCGATCGACGACATAGGGCGCGGCGAGCCGGCCCCGCTGCCCCTTGCGGAGATCGAGCGTAGGCGATTCAGTTGTCCGCGATTCACCGCCAGGTATGGCTGTCGTCAACCGAAGCTGGTATTTCGCGCCCCGCTCGTTGCTTGTAAATGAGTAGGAAATCGCGTTCTCGCCGACAAACCGCTGTCCAAGATCGATGTCGGCGTCGGCGAGCGGGCCGGGCAAAAACGAAGGCTGCTCGATCGTCACGCCACGAGCCTTCAGTTCGGCCATGGTACTCGTGCGTTCATAGACGTGCAGGTCGTCCCACCAAACCGTCCCGGCGGTCATGTCGTAGGCGCGCGTGTCCGCGTCGTCGAGGGTGTGCCCGTTGAAGCCACGGGCACAAAGCTGGACACGCATCATCTTGACCGGTTGCCCCGAGGCGGAGATGAAATACTTGCGGACGTACCGCCAGCCGAACGTGCCGTTCCCGAAAAGAAATCCCTCCGCCTGCCCGGCCGTGTAATACTCGGGTTGACGTGGCCGATAGCTCGCCATCCAGTAACCGTTCTCATCCACCGCCCGCACATCCACCAACTGGATGCGGTCGGCCCGAACAAACACGCCGACCTCGACGACCCTCGCTTCCTTCTGATTGAGCACGATGCCGTCGGACTCGATCAGCTTTTCGTCTCCGGGGAGCACATCGAACCGAACCGATTGTTGGCCGCTGTGCGCGATCAGGCGATCGATCGCCACGGCGCCACGATTCTCGGAGAACGCGTGGTTCCAGTCGGTCCAGATGTAGTAGGTAGGCCCGATTGCTCGGTATTTCTTCTGGGCCGACCAACCGGCGGGGTAGTTGTCCTTGGCGACTTCGAATCCCGCATTCCGGGCGAGATTGGGCGACTCGGGCAGTTGCTCCTGCACCACCAGGTCATCGAACTCGCCGGGGCCGTCCAACGTGACTTGGATCGGCTTCTCAGGCGTCGGGAGTTTCTCGGCGGGCAGCGTGACTTCGATCTTCTGCCAGGCAGTAGCCACCGGCGCAGTGACGGTGGCTGCAGCGCCCTCGCCGCCTCCAAGCGAAAGGCTGCCGCCGCCGCGCACCCAAACACTGGCCCGCCAGGGCAGATTGAACCGCGGCAACTCGCCCGCTGGAATCGGCATCGGGCGATTCTCGACGCCGCCCCACGCGCCGCCGCCCCACTGCGAAACCGCCCGCTGGAAGGACTGCCTCACCGCAACCCCTGGCTCCAGTTGAAGGCTTCGACCGCCGCTGTGGGGCTGCACATCCTTCCAAGTCCAGAATCGAACCTTTCCACCCTCCACCGGGCGTCCGATTCCCTCCCCAAGCGGTGGCCCAACCGGTGACACGCGGTCTTGCTTGAGGCGTTCTCGCTTGCCTTTGAGCTCGGTGAACTCCCAGTAATCCGGGACGTAATCTTTCTGGTTGTAATACCAGTCGCCCTTGAAACTCAGCACGTGGCCCTCGCCGTGGGTGTTGACGGAGTCTTCTTCGAACCCCGGATTCTTCGCCATATTCCCCGTCCAACCCGCATCGCGCGGGCGGGGCGCGGCATCGTCGATCACACCTGCGGTCGCCAGCGCCTTGAGGTCGACCGCACCGGTGTAAATCGGAGCCACGACGGCTTCGGGTGGCGGCGCAATTCTGGTTGCAGCACGGGGGCTTGGGACAGGCGCCAGCACCGGCTGGGGCGACGGCTTCGCGCCTGCGCTGCCTGGCCCTGTCCCGGCCGGGTCGTGCGAGCACGATGCGGATGCGAGGCAGATGACTGCGCATACAACGCCCAACGCAGACATCACCTTGTGAGTTCTGGCGGGACGGCTCGAAGAATCGCTTGTCATGAAATATGGCCTCGGCTAATCAACGCAAGTTGCTGGAACAGATTGAACCACAAGTTGACGGCAAAACTGCAATAACCCCCCGACCCAAGAAGTGGTGCCGCCGCCAGTTATCCGGCGCGCAACGAACGAACATGGTCGGCGCCAAGCCAGTTTAGCATAACTGACACCCATGCAGCCAATCGCTGCCGGCAAGATCAACCCCTTTAACCCAACATCCGCGTGCGCCGTGAAAAGGCGTCGATCTTCAGCGGGTAAGATCCCGCCCGGGAACTGGATCGCTCCACCCGGTAACCAATTGGGTACTTGTTTAGCGTTTTGACCGGCCGACACGACCGATCAGTTTCTTGAGACGACGGCATT
>JAPLMQ010000264.1 GCA_026386955.1 Planctomycetota bacterium | reverse complement strand
GCCATTCTGGTTCACCGCCGATTACGACATTCCGGTCGGCCTGTGGCGCGATCTCCTGGGGCCGGACTCGCGACGGGTCTCCCTCGCTCCAGCCATGGAGCAGCGTCTGAGCGCATTCCCTGGCGCTACCGGTCACAACTGCGATGCGGCTGCGGTCTTCGGATTCGCCGCCGCGATGCTCGCGCGCGGTGCCGATGAGACCTACCTTTTCAATCACATGGACCCCGGCGCGCCGGTCCATCTCGACGGTGATCACGCGGCCATCATCCGGCATGCCGGTCGCCTTGAAACCGCCGCGGCTCAACGGCGACGCCATATCGTCACCTACCCCGACACATGGCCACCCGGCGTGGCCACGCCTCACCGATTGCCAGCGACCCTCTACCCCGGCGCGCATTACGATTTCCGTATCGACACCGGCCCGGCCGCAGCCCACGGGGCAGAGATTCGCGTGGGCCTGGCGGACGATCCGGGGGTTGAGGCGGCGCAGCTGCGGGCCCGCATCAATCTGCAGCCATGTGGAGCTCTTTCCGACCTCATCCAGACTCAGCCGTTCGCCGGCGTGGCGCGGGTGGTGCGGTTCGATGTGCCGCCGTCCACACAGCACGACGGCTACAACGTCTTCGAGTTGGCGCAGCAAGACGGACCTCCGCAACGGGTGGTGTGGATGGAAGTGATGGTCAACCCTCAGCCAAAAGTTCGACACGAATCTTTGCAGCAGCGAGATGAGGAATCACTTGGGAGGCATGGCGAAGGATGCCGTGCGACCCCGGGGAGAGAGGGCGAGGATTGAGAATCCCTGGGGTTGAATCGGGGGGCGCCAAACTGGGACTCTATGCCTCCTCCGACCCGCGCGAGTTCCCGTCGACCCGCCCCCTCCGCGACACCCATGTTTGGACCCTTCGGCCGGTGGAGTCCGACGCCGTCATCGTGACGGACCCTCTCTTGCGTCGTCGTTGGGGGCTCGGGTCCAGCCACGTGAGTGGTGGCCACACTGTGAGTTGGTGCTGCGAACCGAGATTCAGGCTTCATGGCGCGTTCGCCCGGCGTGGAACGGCGAAGCAGGCAAGGGCGTTCAGGCGGCCGACGACAGCCGGCTCACAGGCACTGGACCACTCAAATCCATGGACATGATACGCACAGGCTCATGTGTTCCCTCCCAGCGGAGCCGGAGCGTACTACATACATTCCGTTGTCTGTGGCTTTTTGCATAGCCTCGGGCTAGGGAGGCACCAGCTCAAGCCGAAACGTCACCCCCTGAGGCCGGCCCCGTTGGCTTTTGCCATGTCGAACTGCCTGGGTGCCTCCGGCCCATGGTGTGGTCCCCGGGGCCCAGTCGCCGAATTGGACATGTGGCGCCAGCCAAGCCTGGGGTTGGAAGGCCGATCCAAAGCCAAAACGCCTGCAAACTCGCGAGCGGGTGGAGTAGTCTTTCACGAGCACGATCTGACCGAGTTGGATGAGGAGGTCGTAGGCGGCCCCCGCGGTGGCGTTGGCTGCCCTTGCTGTGCAACCGAACAGCTTGAGGCCCTCTTGGATGGCCACGGCCGGGACCTCGCCCCGTTGACCCATCAGCCCATCGTGGCGGCGGGTGATGGTCGCGATGTTCTTGGCGTAGAGAGCCAAGGCGACGGCGAGCAGGGAAAAGTCGAGGCGGGAACCATTATGTCGTTGCTGGACTTCCACCAGGAGTCGGTCCTCACAGGCGCGTCGCAAGACCTGCTCCAGTTCCTGAAGGTCGTGGTCTTCAAAACGTGGAGCCGCCCCTTGGACAGCGCCCTTGTGGGCGGGGTCGTAAGGCTTGGTACGGGGTGTTCCATGCAGCCAATCGTCCACGGCGGCGGCGGCCTTCTGCTCGCGGCCCCGGTGACGATCTGGTTGGGTGCATGGACCCCCGGGCAGTTCCCACAGCGCCAGCGTGTGACGAATGGCAGCTTCACGGTCACCCCGGTTGTGCTCTACCGCAAACGCCGCCAGGCGAGATCGCCGGGTGATGTATGAGATGCTCGAATCATGAAGTGCCGCATAGGCCTTGGAGCCGGGACGCGGCAATGCCACGACACAGACGTTCGACGGGAGCCCGAGTTGGTTTTCGACGACGGGCGTGTCGGTCGTCGCGATGGCGGGCTCTGTGTCGTGCGCCACGGCGTGCCCGTTGGTCGCAACGTTTGGTTTGCCTTGTACGGGCGGGCTGGTTCCCGCTGATTTGACCGGCGTCTCGCAGGAACGATATCCAATGAACTGCATGAGGTGGGCTTGGGGAATCGTATGGTTCGGCGCAAGCTCGTAGGCATGGTAGGCGGCCAGCCGCTCCTGCCCTCCGTCGTGGTCGGCCCGAAGGTCGTGGAGCGGCGCCGTGATCAGGTCGCCGGCGTGTATCCGGACCAGACGCTCGAACCGTGGGTGGAGTTCGGCCCCAGGCCCGAGCCTTCGCTTTTGGGCCTGGTACAGCTCGCCAATGGTTGGCAGGTGCGCGGGCTCGTTGGCCGGTGCCCATTCTGGCCGGGCGTAATAGCCCACGTGGTCGAACGTCGGGTTGGCGGCCCAAAAACAGTTGAGGCCTCGGACCTTGTCGATGCCGCACGGCTGGGTGGCGGCCATCTTCATGGCCTCGGTGGAGGGGTAGCGGGTCAGAAGGTCCGCCTGAAAGGCCAGGATGATCTTGTTTCGCACGAGCGGGTCGGGGGTGTCCCAGCGGACGCGAAAACGCAGGTAGGCGCCCCGGCGGTTCCGTGACACCTCGATGAAGCCGGCGAACCCGCTGGAGGCGAGGAGATCCTTGTTGATCCTGTGGGCTAGGTCGCAGGCGGCCCGTGCGGCGTCCGGGTGTTTTTTGTTGCCATCGATGTCAATGGTGACCTCGGTGATCTCGATGGGCTGGAAATCCGTGAACGATTGCTGATCGACCGTTCGCCGGGCAAGAAAGCGGTCGGCGTCACTGGTCTCCAGCATGGCCCGCTTGAGGTCGGCGAGGAAACCCTCCTGGCATCTCAGCGGTTCGGACAGGCATCCGTGGCGGTTGGGGCTGTGCACCGGCGAGGCACTCAAGTATTCCAGCGCCTTGTTGACGGTGATGGGCGGATGGTCCTCGTTGAACGTTTGGATGAAAGCCTTGAGGCCGGGGTGGCGATCGAGGCCAAAGACCGCGGCCAGTGAGACAAGAACGTGTCCTTCGAGCCACCGGAGTCGATGGTGCTGAGCGGCAGAAACCGCGAACATCGCCCGCCGCCCGGTGACGTGGCCGGTGAGGCGTTTCCGGTCCAGGTGGCGAGGTCCATACGTTTCGGTGAAGCGATCGAACTTCTTGAAGGGCCCACCAGCCGCATTGGCGTGGTAGGGATCCTGCTTGCCCTTGTCATTGGGCACGCCGTGGCCGAAATCTGACGTCCGCATGAACCGACGGCGGTATCGCTCCAGCGCTTTGACTGCTTGGAGTTCGATCGGCGTCAAAGGGGTGCGGGTGTCGTTGGTCATCTCCCAGCTCCAGTGAGGCGGTGTTTCTGCCCCTTCTTCGGCCAGCGGCGCCGACTTCAGCACCCAGACGCCATTCACTCGCCGGACAGCCGACGCGCGGACGACAACAAGTCAGCCGGGGTGGGTTGGCGTTTCGCCGGCTGTCCGGTTGAAACCGACTTGTGAAAGCGGCTTGTATTCGAGGTCCACTCGCTTGGTGACGTGGGAACGGACGACGAGCGGGATGCTGCCGACGGGGGCGATGTCAGCAGGGCCAAGCTTGGGGCCATAGGCCAGTGGCGATCCGCTCGTGGCCAAGCACCGCGCGCCGGCCGTCACCACACCTCAACATTTCTGGGCTGTTGATCGCGGTTGTGATCGCCGAAGAAAGTCCCATGGCCATCTTGCCAGCGGCGTCGCAAGCCGAAGGTTCCAGTCCCTACCCCTCGTTTCGGAGTCCTCTCATGACCGAGTCCAACGTCGATCCCGTCCCTGCCGTCGCCGAGGAGTTGTCCTCGCCCTCCGCTGTCCAAACAGGGCCCGTCCCTGAGTCCGTCCCCGTCTCGGAGGCAGCCCCGTCCTCCGACGCATC
>JAPLMQ010000126.1 GCA_026386955.1 Planctomycetota bacterium | reverse complement strand
CGCGAGAGGGCCGCAGCGGGGCCCGGAGCGACGCCCCGCGGGACCGGACCGGGCTTTGGAGCCGCGGGAAACCCCGCCCAAGAGCGTTCGCCGCCCGGCGCGGCGGCGAGGCCGGGTTGTTCAGAGGGGTCATGTGGCACCCAGAAAATCCCGCAGTGCTTGACGGAGCGTGAAGCGGATTCCGCAGGCGTTTGCAACAAGCCATGGCCAAATCCCTCTCCCTCGAAGAGAAACTGGCGGCGCTGAATTCCCTCGATTGCACCGCCGCCCTTGAACCGCTCCGCGCCGCCCTGCGCGACAAGAGCAATCTCGTCGCCGGCAAGGCGGCCGAGCTCGCGGGACGATGGGAATTAGCCGAGCTCGCGCCAGACTTGGCCTCGACCTTCGCACGGTTCATGGCCAACCCCGGCAAGACCGACAAAGGCTGCCGCGCCAAGGCCGCCGCCGCCGATGCCCTCTACCGCCTCGCCGCCCCCGCCGACGAGGTCTTCCTCGTGGGGATCCGCCACGTGCAGATGGAGCCGGTCTGGGGCGGGAACGAGGACACCGCCGCCGGGTTGCGCGGCTCGTGCGCCCTGGGGCTGGTGCGGATGAACCATCCGCGGGCGATGGTCGAGTTGGCTGATTTGCTGGCGGACAAGGAGGCTCCCGCGCGGATCGCAGCCGCCGCCGCGATCGCCTACAGCGAGAACCCCGCGGGCGTGCCGCTGCTCCGGCTCCGCGCGAAGGCGGGCGACCGCGCCGAAGTCCTCGCGGAATGCTTCGCCGCCCTGCTCAAGCTCGACCCCGCGGGCTCGATGGCCTTCGTCGCGGGATTCCTCAAACACGAGGACGAGGAGACCGCGCAGGCGACGGCGATGGCGATGGGCGGCTCGCGCCGGCCCGAGACCCTCGCGCCGCTGCAGGCTTGGTGGGAAGGCACGCTCGAGGAGACGCCGCGGCGGACCGCGCTGCTCGCGATCGCCCTGCTCCGTCATGAGCCGGCGCTGGCGTTCCTGGTCGAGATCGTCCGCTCGGGCACCGGCCGGTCAGCCCGCGACGCGGCCGAGGCGCTGGCGACCTACAAGCACGACACGGCGCTCGCGGCCCGCGTGCACGAAGCCGCCCGCGAACGGGATGAAGCGCCGATCACGCGATTTGTTGAAGAGGCCTTTCGCGAAGGCTCGGGGTGAAGCGAGCTCGCTTGATTGCCGTCACGCCGCGAACGCTTCCTCGACCTGCTTCATGACGGCGTTGAACCGCTCGCCCCCCACCACCTCCGCCGCCCCCGCGTCGTCCACCTCGTCCCCCGCGACCAACGGCACCCAGCTCTTGCACCCCGCGTATTGCGGCAGGTTCTTCACCGTCCGCGGCTGGGCCAAGCGGAACACGCGGACCGCCATCAGGTAGAGCGGGTTCTCCGGGCGGTAGTTGAACCGCATGTCGATCTGGGCCGGCGTCCAGCAGTGCAAGCCGTCGAGCCGGTCGACCGCGGCCCGGCCCGGCACCTGCCAGATCCGCGCCACCTCGCCCACCCCGGCGAACGTGATCTCCGCGGGCTCCTGCGTCAGGACCCGCACCCGCGGCCTGACGTCGGGCTTGATCATCTCCGGCTTCTGGTGCATCCACGACGGAAAAAGCAAAAACCGCGGGTGCTCCAGCTCGAACTCGCCCGGCCCGCCCGCCTCGTGGATCCCGCCCTTGCGCAGCAACAGCGACAGCCGCCCCTCGAGGAGCAGGTCGCAGACGATCGCCCATTCCTTGAGTGCGATGCCCATCATCCCGTGGCTCACATCTGCTCGACGACTTCGATGCCCAGCAGCTCGAGCCCCTGCTTGAGCACGCGGGCGACGAGGTCGCAGAGCGCCAGGCGGGCCGCCCGCGTCGGCGCGTCGGGCGCCTGCAGCACCGGGCAATGCTCGAAGAAATCGTGGAACCGCGAGGCGACTTCGTAGAGGTACGTCGTCATGCGGTGCGGCTCGAGGCTCTGCCCGACACCCTCGACCACTCCCGGGAATTGCAGGATCTTCAGGGCCAAGGCCCGCTCCGCCGGCTCGGCGACGCTGGGGGAACTCGACGCCTTGGCGTCGATCAATCCCTGGGCCTGCGCCTTGCGGAAGATCGAGCGGATCCGGACGAAGGCGTACTGCAGGTACGGCGCGGTGTTCCCGTCGAACGAGAGCATGCGGTCCCAGTTGAAGACATAGTCCTTGATCCGGTCGTTGCTCAGGTCGGCGTACTTCAGCGCGCCGATCGCGACGACCTCGGCGACATGCTTGCGCTGCTCCGCGGGGAGGTCGGGGTTCTTCGACGCCAACACCGCGGCCGCCCGTTCGTCGGCCTCGTCGAGCAGGTTGGTGAGCTTCACCACCTCGCCGCTGCGGGTCTTGAAGGGCTTGTTGTCCTCGCCCAGCACGGTGCCGAAAGGGACGTGCTCGGCCGAAACCGCGCCTTGCGGCCGGGCGAGCCAGCCCGCCTCCGCCGCGGCCTTGAAGACCATCGCGAAATGCTGCCGCTGCCGGGCGTCGGTGACATAGACCATCCGGTCGGCCTTGAGGTCGCGGGCGCGGTAGCGCACGGCCGCGAGGTCGGTCGTCGCGTAGAGGAAGCCGCCGTCGCTCTTGCGGATGATCAGCGGAAGTGGGTCACCGTCGGCGTTCTTGTACCCCTCGGGGAAGACGCAGAGCGCGCCCTGGCTCTCGCGGGCCAAGCCCTTGCTTTCCAGCTCCGCGACGGTCTCGGCCAGCATCGGGTTGTAGAAGCTCTCGGCCCGGATGTCGTCGTCGGTCAGCCGGACGCGCAGCCGCTTGTAGACCTCGTTGAAGTGCCTCTTCGACTGCTCGATGAAGACGCCCCACAGCCGGAGCGTCCGCTCGTCGCCCGACTGCAGCGCGACGACGCGCTGCCGGGCCCGCGTGGCGAACTCGGCATCCTCGTCGAAGCGCTTCTTCGAGGCTTGGTAGAAGGCGTTGAGGTCGCCGATCGACATCGACTCGGGCTGGCCCGCCTGGCCGGCGCTCTCCATGAGGTTCTGGATGAGCATGCCGAACTGCGTGCCCCAGTCGCCCATGTGGTTCTGGCGGATGACGGTGTGGCCCTGGAACTCCAGCACGCGCCCGATGGCGTCGCCGATGACGCTGGAGCGCAGGTGGCCGACGTGCATCTCCTTGGCGACGTTGGGCCCGGAGTAGTCGAGCGCGACCCGCAGCGCGGGCGAGGCGACGGGCACGCCCAGCCGGGCGTCGGCCGCGACCGCGGCCACCGCGCCGGCGAGGAAGCCCGCATTGAGGTGCAGGTTGACGAAGCCCGGGCCGGCGATCTCGACCTTGTCGCAGATGCCCGCGACATCGAGCGCGGCGACGATCTTCTGGGCCACGTCGCGCGGCTTCTGCCCGAGCTTCTTGCCCAGCGCCATCGCGGCGTTGGCCTGGAAATCGCCGAAGGTCGGGTTGGCCGAGGGGCGGATCGCCGGGTCGGCCCCGGCGGCGGCATCACCCAGGGCCTTGGCCATCGCCGCGCGGAAACGCTCGTTCAGGATCGATTGGACGTCGGGCATAGGTGCGGAATCGTCGTCGCGCTGCCGTGCGGCGTCAAGGCGGAGAGGACGCGGAGCCGAGCGGGCCCTCCGAATCGGCCGGCGTCCAGAGCGACGTCTTCTTGGCGTACAGGATGCCGGGCACGCTCTCGCTCACGTTGGAGGGCAGCGAGATCTTGAGCTTCACCCCCGAGCCGGCCAAGAGGTGCACGATTCCGCCGTGGGTGATGGTGAGGATCGCGAAGAGCGTCATGAGGCCGGAGGAGGAACCGGCCGAAAGCGACTTGCGATGCACGTATCGGAGCAGTTGCTCGCCCTTGCCCGAGGCGTACCCCGTGCGGGCGTTGATGGTGAAGGAGTAGGTCTTACCTTGGGCGGGAATCGGGATGCCGAAGGGATGGCCGACCGCTCCGTACTCCCCGCCTTCGGCGTCGATGACGATCCTCACCGGCGGGAGTGGCGGCTTGCGGAAGAGGGGCTTGGGCGGGGTGAGCGTGAGGACGGTGTGGCAGGGATGGGCGAAGCGGTTCTGGAAGCAGACCTCGAAAAACGCGCAGCCGTGGAACTCGCCGATGTTGACGATCAGCGCCAGCCCGCCAGCGTCGAAGGGCGGGCGCTGGTGCGTCTCGAAGAGGAAGTCGGGCACGGCGTCGGGCGGGGGCTTGCGGGTGCATGCCACGAGGGTGATGCCCGCGGCCAGGGTGAGCAGGCCGAACCGCAGCGACCACGTCAGCGCCGGCGGGAGAGCGCCGACGCCAGGCGAGGCCCACGCAGCGAGCGTGCCCAGGATCGTGAGGACCGCAAGGGTGAAAAGGACGTACTGGCCGCGCTCGAACGAACGATACGAGGACATGGCAGGCGCTTTCTCCGCCCCGTTGCCTTTTCATGTCTCCGAGGCACTACTCAGGGAAACCCCCTGGAGAAGCGATGCTCGGCCCCGCCCTACTCCGTCGCCTGTTCAAGCTCCTTGCTGCGGTGCTGCAACTGGGCCTTGAGGCGGGCGAGGATCGAGGAGTGCATCTGGCTGACGCGCGACTCGGAGAGGTCGAGTGTCACGCCGATCTCCTTCATCGTCATCTCCTCGTAGTAGTAGAGGACGACGATGAGCCGCTCGGCGCGGGAGAGGCCCTTGGTGATCAGGTCCTTCAGGTCGCGGCGCTGCACGGCGGCGAAGGGGTTGACCTGCTTGGGGTCCTCCAGGACGTCGATCTCGCGGACGTCCTTGTTCGAGTCGGTCTCGAACCACTTGCGCGAGAGCGAGACGACGCCGACGGCGCCGGCGTCCTTGCGGATCTTGGTGAACTCCTCCTTCGAGACGTTGAGCTTCTTGGAGAGCTCGTCGTCCGTGGGGGTCCTGCCCAGTTCCATCTCGAGCTTCTTGCGGGCCTGGTCGACCTGGCTGGAGCGCGAGCGCACCAAGCGGGGGACCCAGTCCATCGAGCGGAGCTCGTCGAGGATCGCGCCGCGGATGCGGGGGGCGCAGTACGTCTCGAACTTCACGCCACGGCCCAGGTCGAACGCGTCGATCGCGTCCATCAACCCGAAGATCCCCGCGGACATGAGGTCCTCCACGTCGACCTCGTCGGGGAGCTTGGTGTGGATGCGCTCGGCGTTGTACTTGACGAGAGGGAGATAGTGCTCCAGCAAGCGGTTGCGGAGCGGCTCGGTCGACTCTTTCTTGTACTCGAGCCAGATTTCCTGGATCGGTCGGCTGTCCGGCGGCGCGGACGGCTCAGCGTGTCTGGCCTTGGCCATGGTCTACTCCTTGACCGACAGGAATCATCCGTGATTCCGGGGAATCCATCATGGACTCCCCGTGCAGACTCGTCATTCGTCTGCGATGCACTTCAGTTGCCCCGATTCGGCGATGTGTTCAAGGCCTCGGCAACGGGCTCGACTTCGGCGTCGGGCAAGGCGGCTGGGTCAGCCTCCTTGTCCTCCTCCATCTCGATCGGATGCTGGCGCTTGTACTCGTCGATGCGATCCTGCACCGCCCGCTGCGCCACGGACCCGACCCCCAATCCGATCAACCAACAACACACCAACGCGATGATCGCCCTCCGAAGGATCTCACCCATCTCATTGCCCGCGGCCCACCCCAACACCAACGCCGCGGCGAACGCCACGAGTGCGAAACAGGATGCAATGACACGTGCGGGAATCCCTGAGCACTCCTTTGCTCAACGACCCGATACGGGCCCTAGGACGATCCATCGCGGGCTATTCTAACGAACAACCAAATCTTGGGAAGTCAAAACTCCCGAAATTAACATACAATCCACAGCAAATTCTCAAGATTCTGCGTTCATTCAGCCGGCGATCCAGCCTGAAATGCGTTCAAGCAGCCCCGCGCCGCGCGGCTCGGCCGCGTTGCGGTCCAGACGGTGCGCCAACTGCCCGATGCAGACAGCCGCCTCGCACGTCGGGCTGTCGAGCACGAACGGGCGCCGGCGGCGGACCGCCTGCCCCACCTTCGCGTCGGTCACGACGTGGCCCGCGTAGCGCAGCTCGAGGTCGAGGAACTTGCGCGACACCGCGTTGATCCGCTCGAAGACGCCGCGCCCCTCGGCCGCGTCGCGCGTCATGTTGACCAGCACGCGGACGTTCGCCCCCCCGCGCTGCCGGTGGACGGTCTTGATCATCGCGTAGGCGTCGGTGATCGACGTGGGCTCGGGGGTCGTCACCACCAGCATCTCGTCCGCGCCCGCGGCGAAGGAGAGCACGTTGGGGCCCACGCCGGCGCCGGTGTCGATCAGGATCAGGTCGGTCTCGGCCTCGATCTCCTGCACCATCTGCATGAGCCGGGCCCGCTCGAACTCGGACATCGCGGCGACCTGCGCCAAGCCCGACGCGCCGGGGATGAGCCGGAAGCCGCCCGGGGCCTCCATCATCGTCTCGGCGAGCGTGCGCCTGCCGGCGACGACGTGGGCGACCGTGCCCGTGGGCTGCAGGTCGCACAGGACGTCGGCGTTGGCGGTGCCCAGGTCGGCGTCGAGCAGCACCACGCGCCGGCCCAACTGCGTCAGCCTGATCGCCAGGTTGACCGCGACGTTGCTCTTCCCCACACCACCCTTACCGCTGGTGACAGCGACAGTACTAGCGCGGCGGGTCGCCGTGTTCATGACAAGTTGTCGCAATGATTGCGCCTGATCGAGAAGCATGCCTCAATCCCCGCTCCCCAGCACCAGTTCGGCCAACCGGTCCGCCCGGCCGGGCTCGATCTGGTGTGGCACTTCCTGTCCGGTGGTCACGTAACTCAGGCGTTTGTTGACCTTGGAGACGACGTTGACCACCACGCCGAAACTCACCGCCTCGTCGAGCTTGGTGAAGATGATCCGCTCGGTGCGGACCGCGGCGAACCGCTCCACCGTCTCAAGCAGGACCGGCTGCGAACATGTGGATGATAGCACCAAATGCACCTCGTGAGGCTGGGCCGCGTCGATGAACGCCCGGAGCTGCTCCAGCCGCGGGTCGTCGCGCTGGCTGCGCCCGGCGGTGTCGATCAGCACGACGTCGACGCGGTTGGGGCCCGAGGAGTAGAAGGCCATCGCGTCGGCGATCTCTCGCGGGGTCATCGCGATCTGCAGCGGCACGCCGATGATGTTCGCGTAGGTCCGCAACTGCTCCACCGCGGCGATGCGGTAGGTGTCGATCGTCACCAGCCCGACGGTGAGCTTCTGGCGGAGCTTGAAGGTGGCGGCCAGCTTGGCGATGGTGGTGGTCTTGCCCACGCCGGTGGGGCCGACGAGCGCGATGGTGCGCGGCCGGCCATCGTTCACGGCAGTGGGCGCGCCAAGCGCCTGGTCGGTCGGCACGTGCTTGGCGAGCGCCTCGAGCAGGGCCGACCGCACGGCAGCGGCGTCCTGCAGCTTCTCGGGCGAAAGCTTCTGCTTCACCTGGGCGACGACGCTCTCGGCCAACTCGTCGGCGACCTCGTTGCGCAGCATCGCGAGGTAGTGGTCGAACAGCGGCCCGGGGCAGTCGGCGGCGTTGACCGCTCCGCCCCCCTGCTGACGGGCGAGCCGCGCGACGAGGCGGTGCACCTCACGCATCTCCTGCGCGAGCTGCTCGGGGGCCGCGGCCCGCGCGACAGGGCTGACAGGCGCAGCGGCGGCGGGCGGCGTCGGCGACCAAGCGGGAACCACCGCCCCCGCGGTGAACGCAGCAGCGGCAGCGGACGCAGATGTCTTTGTGGATGCGGGCGGCCCCGCGGAAATGCTCGCGATCAGGGCGGCGGCATCATTGTTCGTCGCACCGGAATTGCCCTGCTGTCGGCTGAGCTCCGCCTTCGCGACGGCGTACGTCCGGCGGATCAAGTCGCCCGCGTTCTGGTCCGCGTCGAGGCGGCGCTGGGGCACCTTGGCGGGCTCTGCTCGGCGAGGCGCCGCTTGCGGAACCGCGTCGCCCTCCGCGGCGGTGATCTCCACCACCGTCTTGCCGCCCAGGCCCATCAGCCCGCCGCGCTTGTAGGTGCGTGTGTGCAGGATCATCGCCCGTGGGCCCAGCTGCGCCTTCACAAGCGCGAGGGCCTCGGACATCGATGCCGCCATGAACGTCCTGAGTTTCACCGCAGAATCCCTTCTGCCTGCCGGGTTCGCTCCATCCAACCCGAGAAGTGCCCGCGCCCGCGCGCCGGAACATGCGGGTGCGGACAACATACACGAAATTTCAGGAAAAAATAGCGTGTGGAAAAATGAAGTGTTGCGCTCGGTCAAACAAACCCGACATGACTGCCGTTCGCGAACGCGGCGAAACGACGATCTCGCCGCTCACTGAATTTCATGGCACAAAAAGCACCGACCACTTACGCCGCGTTCGCGCCGACTTCGTTGCGAGCCCCAGCCCCCGGCGACTCAAGCTGCACCAATCCCATCGACTCGACCTCGACGCCCCGGCTCACTTCGTTGTAGCCCAGCACCGCGGCGTTCGGCAGATGCGGCTCGAGCAGCCGGCGCACCTGCCCGCGCACCTGGGGCGAGGCGAGCACCACCGGCTGGTGCCCCGCCTGGATCAGCCGCTGCAACTCGCGCACGACCGCGGTGGTGATCCGGTTCGCGACAGCCGGCGGCATCGTCATCGTCGTGCCGTCGTTGGTGCGGTCGATGAACGAGACGATCTGGTCCTCCAGCGCCGGGTCGAGGCTGACGCAGTGGAGCCTGGGCGTGGCCCGCGTGGGCGTCCCGCCCAGGTCATTGTCGCCCCCGCCGACGATCTCGACGTACTGGTTGCAGATCGTCCTGCGCAGGCCGTTGCGGACGTATTCGGTGAGGACCTCGAGGTCCTTGGTGCGCGGGGCCCAGTCGCCGAGGGTCTCGACGACGCTCTCCATGTCGCGGATGGGCACGCGCTCGCGCAGGAGGTTCTGCAGGACCTTCTGCAGTTCGCCGGCGCGGAGGCGCGGGTTGTCGCCGCCGAGCACCTCGTCGCAGAGCTTGGGCGAGCGGGCCTTGAGCTGGGTGATGAGGTTGTTGGTCTCCTCGCGGGTGAGCAGCTCGTGGGCGTGGGTCTTGACCAACTCGGTGAGGTGGGTGGTGATGACGCTGGTGGCGTCGACGACGGTGTAGTTGAGCGACTCGGCGCGGGACTTCTGGCCCGGGTCGATCCAGGTGGCCTCGAGGCCGAAGGCGGGCTCGCGCGTGCGCAGGCCCTCGAGGGGCTGGGCGGCCAAGCGAGCCCGTGCCGACGGAGTTGGCGCGGATCTTGATGTGGTATTCGTTGGGCTGGAGCTGCATGTTGTCGCGGATGCGCACGGGGGGCATGACCACGCCCAGCTCGCCGGCGATCTGGCGGCGGATCATGCTGATGCGGTCGAGCAGGTCGCCGCCCTGGGTGGTGTCGACCAAGCGGACCAGCGCGTAGCCGACCTCGAGCTCGAGCGTGTCGACGACCATGACCTGCTCGATGGGCGGGGGCGTGGCGGCGCTCTTCTGGGTCGCCTCGGTGGCGGCGGCGACGACCTTGCGCTGGTCGTTGGACTGGATCATCCACGCCCCGGCCGCCAGCCCCGCCGCGAGCAGCAGCAGCGGGAGGACCGGCAGGCCCGTGGCCGACATCAGCACGAGGAACCCGGAGGTGATCCAGAGCACCAGGGCCCGGCTGCCGAGCTGCGCGGTCAGCTCCGAGCCCAGATCGCCGCGGCCGCTGGAGCGCGTGACGATCAAGCCCGCCGCCACGGAGATCACGAACGCGGGGAGCTGGCTGATCAGCCCGTCGCCGATGGTCAGCTTGGTGAAGACCTCCAGCGACTCGGCGATCGACCAGCCCTTCTGGAAGGCGCCCACGGCGAATCCGCCGACGATGTTGACCAGCGTGATGATGATGCCCGCGACGGCGTCGCCCCGGACGAACTTCGCGGCGCCGTCCATCGCACCGTAGAAGTCGGCCTCCTGGGCGATGCGCTCGCGGCGCTCGCGGGCCTGCTGCTCGTTGATGATCCCCGCGTTGAGGTCGGCGTCGATCGCCATCTGCTTGCCGGGCATCGCGTCCAACGTGAACCGGGCCGCGACCTCCGAGATGCGCGTGGCGCCTTTGGTGATGACCACGAACTGCACGATGATCAAAATCGCGAAGAGGATCACCCCGACCACCAGCGACCCGCCCGTGACGAACGAGGCGAACGCGGCGATCACGTGCCCCGCGACGAGCATCGCGTCCTCGGGCGTCTCGGCCCCCGCGTGGAGGATCAGCCTCGTGGTGGCGATGTTGAGCACCAGGCGGAAGAGCGTCGTGCCCAGCAGGAGCGAGGGGAAGACCGAGAAATCAAGGGGCG
This sequence comes from Planctomycetota bacterium, assembly GCA_026386955.1. Lineage (GTDB taxonomy): Bacteria > Planctomycetota > Phycisphaerae > Phycisphaerales > Phycisphaeraceae > JAPLMQ01. Next base: position 23,422 of record JAPLMQ010000126.1, on the reverse strand, counting down.
TGCGCACGAAGATCGTGGTGAGCAGGATCATCGCCGCCAGCGCCAGGTTGGCGACCAGCAGCAAGTCCATCACCAGCGGGGGCAGCGGCGTGAGGATCACCGCGAGCATGCCGACGCTCAGCAGCGGCACGATCAGCGGGCGGCCCCGTGTCACCCACGAGGGCATCGGCAGCGCGGCGGTCTCCTTAGCCATGGGCCAGCCTCCGCCCCGCGAGGGCTTCAAGTCGCATCGTCATCGTGAGGAGCCGCGGCTGGGTCACGCCGATTTCCTCCCGCTGAGCCGGTAGACGTAGGCGAGGATCTCCGCCACCGCGCCGTAGAACTGCGGGGGGACCTCCTGCCCGACCTCGACGTTCTTGTAGAGCGCCTGGGCGAGGGCCTTGCGCTCGACCAGCGGCACGCCGTTGGCGGTCGCGAGCTGGCGGATGCGCATCGCGAGGAAGTCGGCGCCCTTGGCGACGACCTTGGGCGAGGTCATCGTCTTGCTGTCGTATTGCAGCGCCACCGCGAAGTGCGTCGGGTTGGTGACCACGACGTCGGCCCGCGGCACCGACTGCCCGATGCGCTGCATCGCGAGCTGCCTCGCGACGCGCATGCGCCGCTGCTTGATGAGCGGATCGCCCTCCATGCTGCGCATCTCCTCCTTGACCTCCTGCTTGGTCATGCGGAGGTCGCGGTCGTGCTGCCAGCGCTGGTAGCCGTAGTCGACCAGGGCCATGAAGAGCAGGAGCAAGGCCAGGCGGAGCGCGAGCGTGTAGATCAGGTCGCACGCGGAGACGAAGAGCGCGAGCGGGGCCAGCTCGGCGAGGCGGATGATCTTGGGCATCTCCGCAGCGACGAGGCTGAAGGCGACCGTCCCCACGATCGCCAGCTTGCCCACGCTCATCACGGTGCGGAAGCCCGCGCGGGTGTCGAAGAGCCCCTTGAGCCCGCGCAGGGGCGAGAGCTTGCCGAAGTTGAACTCGAGCGGCTTGGTGGTGAAGACCAGCCCGACCTGGGAGAGCGAGACGACGAAGGCGACGACCGCCACGCCGATGACCATCGGCCCCGCGGCCGTCGCGATCATGCGCATCGAGAAATAGAGGAGCTGTCCGATGTCGTCGGCGCGGGTGGGGTTGGCGCTGAAGCCGGGGGCGAGCATGGTTTCGAGCATCGCCCAGAGCCCGCGGAACACGCCAAGGCCGAACGACTGCAGGAGCAGGATGCCGGCGAGCAACGTCGCCGCCGCCGCGAGGTCCGGGCTGCGGGCGATGTTGCCCTCCATCCGCGCCTCGAGCTGTCGCCGGGGCGTGGCGGTCTCGGTTTTTTCCGCCTGGTCTTCCGCCATGAGTCACAACGCCGCGATGAAAATCACTGTGAAACCGATCCGACGATTCAACCGCCCGTGGCCATTGCCGAGCCCGCGCCGGCCGGCGTGAGGAAGAAACCCTCGAGCACCTGCAGCGAACGCCGAAGCGACTCGATGTAGGTGCTCGTCGAAATCCCCACGCCCACGATGAGCAGCGCCATGACCGCCATGATCCGCAGCGGGAAGCCGACGCTCATGATGTTGAGCTGGGGCACCGTGCGGGCCAGGAAGCCCATGGCCACCGTCTCAAGGAATACGAGGCAGAGCACCGGCGCCGAGACTCGCATCGCCAGCTCGAACGCGCCGCCCAGGAGCGAGAGCAGAAGGTGCGTCACCCGCGCGTCGGGGACGAACCCGCCCAGGGGGATGGTCTGGAACGTGCCGACGAGGATCGAGAGCAGCACGCGATGTCCGCCGAGGATCACGAAGAGCGCCATCGCGAGCAGGTAGAAGAACTGGCCCGAGACGCCGGAGTCTTCCTCGAGTTCGGGGTTGTAGATCCCGCCCAGGCCGATGCCCATCTGCTGGTCGATGACCTGCCCCGCGACCTGCATGCCCACCATCGGGAGCAGCGCCCCGGTGCCCAGGGCGACGCCGATGAGCAGCTCCGACGCCACGGCTCCGACCATCGCGGTGACGGGCAATCCCTGCGCGAGCATCTGCCTCACACCCGCGGCCGCGGGATGCCCGGGCGCGAGCAGCGTGGGGTAGATGCAGAAGCTCAGGCCCAGGGCGAGGAAGACCTTGATCTGCGTGGGGATCGTCGTTCCGCCGAACAGCGGCGCGAGCAGGAACAGCCCCGAGAGGCGGAACAGCACCAAGGCCCAGACGGGCATGTGCGGCAGCAGGGGCGTGAGATCCACAGGCATGGACGACTCTTCCACGCGTCGGGGCAAGCCGACGCGAAACGAACCGGCGACTACATCCCCGAAAGCATCTTCCGCGAGTATTCCAGCACCATCGTGAGCAGCCAGGGCGTGACGAGGATCGCCACCACGGCCATGCCCACGATCTTGGGCACGAAGGCCAGCGTCTGCTCCTGGATCTGCGTCACCGCCTGGGCCAGGCTGATCACCAGCCCGATCACCAGCGACGCGCCGAGGATCGGCGCGCTGAGCACGAGCATCAGCGTCAACGCCTCCCGCACGATTTCCGAAGCCTGGTCCGGCGTCATCACGTTTCCTTTGGATCATCCTCGCGCAAAACACCGTCGCGAATCACCGCCGAAAAGTTCACCCCGCCCCCGGAACCCCCGAGACCACAAAGCTGTTGAGCAGGTTCCCCGCGACCAACTGCCATCCATCGACGAGCACGAAGAGCAGCAGTTTGAACGGCAGGCTCACCAGCACCGGCGGGAGCATGAGCATGCCCATGCTGATGAGCACGCTCGAGACGACCATGTCGATGATCAGGAACGGCAGGTAGAGCCGGAAGCCGATGAGGAACGCCACCTTCAGTTCGCTGAGGATGAAGGCGGGGATGAGGGTGAGCATGTCGACGTCGCCACGGGTGAGCTTCTCCGGCTGCGAGGTGTCGATCCCGCGGTACTTCAGCAGCATGTAGACGTCGGACCAGTTCCCGGCGTGCTCGATCTGGTCGAACATGAAGTCGCGGAGCGGGGCCTTGGCGAGCGTCCACGCGGCGAGTTGGTCGATGCGGTTCTCTTGCAGAGGGATCAGGGCCTCTTTGTGGATGCGGTCGAAGGTCGGGGCCATGACCAGCAGCGTGAGGAAGAGCGAGAGGCCGACGATCACCTGGCTGGGCGGAAGCGACTGCGTGCCGATCGCCTGGCGCAGGAGCGAGAGGACGATGATCATGCGCGTGAAGCTGGTGCACATGACCAGCAGCGCGGGGGCGATGGAGAGCACCGTCAACAGCAGGAGGATCGAAATGGTGGTGCTCAGCCCCTGCCCGCCATCGCGCCCCCCGGAAGTGCCGGAGGCGAAGTTGCTGGAGGCGGAGTCGCCGCCGGTCGCGGGCGACCCGGCGTTTCCCGCGGGCGCGCCGCCGGCGAGACGGTCCATCGGCAGGGCGCGGGCGGCGTTCTCGAGGATCGAGATCGGATTTGTCGGGTCGAGCCGGGTGGAGGAGCCCGGCGCCGCGGGCGAAGTCGGCGCTGCCGGGCGAGCGGCGCCCTGGGCGAGCGCGGAGGCCGGCAACCCGACGAGCGAGAGCACGACCAACGCGAGGCCAACCAGCCTGATGCAGAACGGGAGGCCGAACTGGGAAAGCCGGGGCGACTTCATCGCTCGCTCCCCTTGTCGGAGAACGTCTTTAGGCGCTTGACCAGGGCCGACACTTGGTCGTGCGCCTGGTCGACGCGGACGCGCTGCGTGTAGCGGCGCTCGGCGGTGGGCTCGGCCTCCTCGCCGTATTGCCCGTCGAACCGCGTGAGCAACTGGTTGAAGGCGACGCTCGCGCTGTCGGACTTCCCCGCCGAGATCGAGGCGAGCAGGCTGGCGACCTCCTCGGCGTCGTCGATGTTGGCGAGCGTGGTCAGCCCGCTCGCCGATTCGCCCAGCACCAGCACCCGCTTGCCCATGCGGACCAGCAGCATCTGGCTCCGCGGCCCGAGGCTGATGCGCGAGAGCACCTCAGCGGCCGACTGGCCCGCGGGCGTCACCGACCTGCCCGTGATCTTCGACAGCGCGCCGCGGAGGACGAAGATGAGCCCGATGACGATGCCCAGCGCGCCCAAGGTGGTGATGCCCCAGGACCAAGCGTCGCCGGAGCCCGTTGGCGAACCCGCGCCTGCCCGGGGCGACGCGCCGCCCAAGGGCAGCCGTTCGCGGGCCTCGGCGCTGGCGGTCTGCGACAGCAGCGTCGAGGCCGGGGCCGGAGCCGGAGCCTCGGAAGTTCCGGCCGCCGTGGCGTTGCCTGTGTTCTTCGATGAAGCGTCGACGCCCAGCAGCGCCGCGGTGGAGACCGGCGCCGCTGCGGGAGCCGAAACAGGACCGGCCACGGGGTTCGCCCCCGCGACCGAGGGCGAGCCCGACGGCGCAGCCGCGGCCGTCGCGGCGCGAATACCTGTGCCGGACGTTCCCGGCGCGATCGGCCCGGGGCCGGTGACCGCCAGTTGCCGGGCGATCTGCGCGAGCTTCTGCGGATCCTCAGGGATCGCGACGACGTTGGGCGAATTGGCCTGGGCCGCGCTCGAACCGCTCGCGGAACCGCCCCCTGAATTGCCCGCCGCGCCCGGCGCAGCGGCTGGCGCAGCGAACAGAGGCGTGGTCGCCATGCCGGCCACCAACGCCACCGCCGACCAAGCTGTCCGATTCAATCGCCGAACCATGGGCCATCCTTGGCCTGCTTTGCGCGATGGCTCCGCCATCGACCCGCACGGGCAAGCGCATCCTGCGCCAGCCGTCAATCCTTCCAGTCCCCGCTTCTCGCATCGCCTGATCCCCTTCCTGGGAATCGGGAAATCGCGGGGGCTTCCGCGTCCTTCTTCCGCCGCTCAGCCGCCCTCTCCGGACGATTCCGCGGCCTGCTCAGCCTGCTCCTCCAGGTCGGCGACGATCTCGCTGATCCGGATGCAGAAATTGTCGTTCACCACGAGCACCTCGCCGCGGGCCACCAGCCGGTGGTTCACGTAGACGTCGACGGGGTCGCCCGCGAGCTTGTCGAGCTCGACCACGCTACCCTCGTTCAGGCGGAGCACGTCCTCGACGAGCATCTGCGTCCGGCCCAGCTCGATCGAAACCTCGAGATCGACGTCGCTGAGCAGCTCGATGTCGCCCGCGCCGGCGCCGCCGGATACGCCGCCGCCCAGGTCCGGCATCTCCATCGGCGAACCGGAGACGCTCTCGGCCGTGGCCTGCAGCTCTGAAATGGAGTCCTTCGCCTGCGACAACGCCTCGGCGACGATCTTGTCGGTGTCGTTGGTGGCCGTCGGGCCCGGCTTGGGTTTGGTCTCTGCCATCGCGTCCTGCGTCTTCCTTGATCCGGGGGTTGTCGGCGTCCTGCCGGCCCGGGCCGCGTTCAATCAGATCAGCTCAGGTCACAAGTCCGCCCGATACTGCGTGTACTTCTTGATCACCACGTCCTGGATCAGCGACTTGCCCTCGGCGTCGAGCCCCATCCGCTGGTCGAGCGTCGCCTTGATCTGGCGGATCAGCGTCGCCAGCGAGGGCTCGAGCAGGTAGGCGGGCTCCGCTTTGCGGAAGAGTTGGCCGATGTCGCCCACGATCTGGGCCGATATCGCCTTGAGGCGCTCGTCGACCTTCTCCTCGTCCTTGCGGCGGACGAGGATGTAGATGTCGGTGTCGTAGATGTAGGTGCGGCCGGTGCGGGTGTTCTGGAACTTGTCGGCGATGACCGACTTCTCCACCAGCTCGTTGAGCTCGGCCGTCTTGTCCTCCACCGCGCCCGAGGCCTTGACCTCGGCGGGCCGGCCGGCGAAGAGGAAGGCCGCGGAGATCACGCCTGCTTCAATCAACAACACCGCCGCGAGGATCCCGATCGTCTTGATCGGCAACCCCTTCTTCGCGGGCGCAGCCGCCTGACCCTCGGCGGGTGCGGCTGCTGCGGCGGCGGGCGCTTTATTCTGCTCGGCCATGGCTGGACTGCCCCTGACGGCCACGTCGGTCGAGACGGACCTCTTGTCCGTTTATCGGTCCAACCGGCCTTGAGGTTTGAGAGAAGGGCGCAGAAATCTTTGTCGCATCAGCAACTATTGCCGATCACCGCGCAGATTTGGCCGAGTCTGGCGATGCGACCTGGCTAGGGATGGGGGATGGTGTCGGGCAATCCACTAGGGCTAGTGGTCGGACCGGCGAACGCCGTCTTGTTAGCCGGAAGCGCAAGCGACGGGACGGGGGTGCGCCGAACAACCACCGCGATGCCCGATTCGGTGCGTCCACAATCGAAAACTTCTGATGAATCTCCCCTTCAAAACGCCATCGCTCGCGTCATCTGGACGACGACCGCGTGCCCTCGCCGCGCCTTGAAATTGATGCACCCCCGTCCCGTCGCTTGCGCTTCCGGCGAACAATGCAAGCGCTCATTCAATCGACGACGTGATCCTCACCGCGCCCCGGCGCGGACGCGCTCCAGCAGCTTCGCCAACTCCGGCCGGCGCGAGCGCTCAACGAGCACCTTCAAGACGTCCATCCACGCCTCGACCCGGCCGCTCCCGCGCAAGATCCGTTCGACCGTCGCCTCGCTCAAGCCCGGGCGCGTGATCCACGCCACCAGCGGCGGACACCCCGGCGGATCGTCGTCGATCGCCGCGCCGTGGTCGAGCAGCGACGAGATGCGGGCGTTGTCGCCCCGGCCGACCGCCCAATGCAGCGGCGAGACGAGGTGCCGTTCCGACCGGCTGACGTCGGCCCCGCGGGCGATGAGCATCTGCGCGACCTGCGTCCGCTCCAGCCGGCAGGCGCAGCTCAGCGGCGTGTCGATCTCGGCGTTGAGCGCGTCGATGTCGGCCCCGAGATCGAGCAAACAGCGCACGTTCTCGAGGCACCCGCCCGAGGCCGCGAGCAGCAGCGGCGTGCAGTCGTCGGGGTCGCGAGCGTCGACCGCCGCCCCCGCGCGGCGGAGCGCCCTCAGGATCGCCCCGTTCCCCTCGTGCACCGCCGCGAAGTGGAGGACCGACCAACCCATCTCCCCCACCGTCGCCGCGGCAGCGCCCCGCTCCAGCAGCAACGCCACGACCGCCTCGTGCCCGTTGAGCGCGGCCAGCATCAGCGGCGTCTTGCCCTCGGGATTCATCTGCTCAGCCGGAGCCCCGGCGTCGAGCAAGCGACGAATGGCTGCGAAATCGCCCGCGCGGCTGGCCTCGTGGAGGTCGCCCAGATCAGGCCCCGAGGAGCCCTGCGATGAGGAGGTTGTCGAGGTCTCAGCCACGCGCCCGTTGTATCCGCCACGGCGACGCGGGGCAATCGAAAACCGGAACACCGTCGCATGCACGACGTCTGGCGCCCGAATCACCCCACGCGCAGCATCGCCGAATACTCCGCCACGCGCCTGTCGAGGTCGGGCCGGCCGATCTGCATCATGCGGTTGAGGCTGAACGCCTCGATGTTGTAGCTCGCGACGACCGTGCCGTAGGCCATCGCCTTGCGCAACCCCGCGAGCGAGAGGTCGCCCGTGGCCGAGAGCGAGCCCATCATGCCGCCCGCGAAGCTGTCGCCCGCGCCGGTGGGGTCGACCACGTCGCGGGCCGGGTAGGCGGGCAGCGCGAGCGTGCCTTCCTTGCTCAACAGCAGCGACCCATGCTCGCCCTTCTTGATGACGACGAACTTCGGCCCCAGCGCCCGCACGGCTTCGCCGGCGCGGATCAGGTTCGTCTCGCCGGTGAGCATCTGCGCCTCGGAGTCGTTCAGCACCAGCCCGTCGATCTTCTTGAAGAGCTCCAGCAGCGTCGAGCGCTGCGTGCTGATCCACAGGTCCATCGTGTCGGCCACCGCGAGCGTGCGCTTGGGGAAGCTGTTGAGCAGTTCAAGCTGCCCCGCGGGGTGCGTGTTGGCGAGGAAGACGAACCGGCTGTCGCGGTACGACGCGGGCACGGTCGGCAGGCGCTCGCCCAGCACGTTGAGCTGCACGTCGAGCGTGTCGCGGAGGTTCATGTTCTCGTGGTACTTGCCCCGCCAGCGGAAGGTCTTGCTACCCGCGCGGCGCTCGAGCCCCGCGAGGTCGACGTTGAAGTGCTTGAAGGTCTTGAGGAACGCGTCGGGGAAGTCGTCGCCCACCGCGCCGACGAGCCGGACGGGCCCGAAAAAGCTCGCGGCCGCGGCGAAGTAGATGCTCGACCCGCCCAGCACGTTCTCCGCGGTGCCCGTGGGCGCCTCGACCGAATCGATCCCGATGCTGCCGGTGACGATGAGCGACATGGCGCGGATTCCTCGTGAAAAAGCGGGCGAACCAAAGAGCGGGAGATGATAACAACACCACGGAAACGTGGCCGATCCGCCGCGGCCTGGCCCGCCCGCAAGGCGGCCTCACCCCCGCGCGCAGCGGAAGCCGATGGTCGAGCAGCGGTCGAGCCCGGGCCACATCAGGATGAACTTCGCGGCGTAATTGCAGTAGCGCGGGCCGCCGTCGGCGTACCAGTCGGAGCCCGAGGCGCGGTAATGCGAGCCGCCCTTGAGGATGCAGAAGCGGGTCCACCCGTCGGTCCGCTCGCTCTCGGTCCATTCCCAGACGTTGCCGCACAGGTCGAGGCAGCCGCTGGCCGATTTCCCGCGCGGGAAGGCGAGCACCGGCGTGGTCGTGCTGCCCGTGTTGCAACGCTCGGGCAGCCACTCATCGCCCCAGGGGTAAAGGTGTTGGAGGGCGCCTTGGGCCGCGAGTTGCCACTCCTCCTCGCTCGGCAGTCGCTTGCCCGCCCACGCGGCGTAGGCGCGGGCGTCGCCCAAGTCGACGTAGACCACCGGATGTTCCTCGAGGCCAGCGGGCGGCCGGCCATCGACCCAGTGCCGCAGGAAATTCTCCGCGTGGGCAGGGCGGTAACCCGTGGCCGCGAGGAAGCGATCAAACTCGGCGTTGGTGACGGGGACCTTGTCGATCGCGTATCGCCCGACGCTCGCCCGCCGAGTGCGCACGACGGCCTGGTGCAGCCGTCCGTCGGCGACCGATCCGCTTTCGCCGATGTCGTGGCGCTTGCCCTGGTCGATCTGGTCGAGCACCGCCGGGGTCAGCGGACGGAACGCCGGATCCTCGTAGAACCCGCACTCGCGTTCGCGGAAGGCGACGACCATGCTCCACTTCCGCGCGGCGATCACCGCCATGCCCGGCTGGCTTTTCGCGTCGGCGGGCAACGGGCTGGCCGCGAGATCCGGCAGCAGTCGCCGCTGGGCCGGCGGGGCTTGGGCGGCGCGCCAGTCGGCGCGGGCATCGAGCTCGCGCTGACGCGACAGGAACGCCTCGAAGTCGGGCGTCACCGCATCCGCGGGCATCGCCACCACCGCGCCGATCGCACGGGACCGCATCGCCAGTTCCATCCGCCGCCGCCCCGCGCCGGTTCTTCCTTCAAGCTCGCAGCCCGCAACCAAATCGAAATACCGCGAGCCCGCAACATCCGCGACTTCCAGCGGAGCGCCAGGCTTCGATTCCTCCGTGCGATTCACCAGCGTCCACAGCCGCACGCCGCCTCGCTCCCAAAGGCTCGCGTAAACCCCGTCGTCGCCGCCCGACAACCCGCGATCGACCAGCGGCGTCCAGCCCTCGCCCGAGCCGCTCTCGCTCGTGAAGAGGTCCACGAACCGCCTCTGGATCGGCAGCATCGCCCGGAGGATCGAGCGGTCTCGCGGGCTCCACGGCACGGGCGAGCCGAAGACGTTTTCCCAGACCATCATCCCCGTGCCGTTCATCCAGGCCGTGTGAAGCTCAGCCGTGTGGTCCCGGCTCCAACGGTCGATCACGTGCATCATGTGCCGCCGCTCGAACCACTTGTTCCGCAGCACCCCCGGCACGCGCCCGTCGCCCAGCCCCTGGGCCCACGAGAGATGGTGGTCGTGCACGTGGGCCAGAGGAAGCGCGAGCTCTGATTCCAGGGCCACGCCCGGCCGCGCGGCGTCGAGCACCCCGCGCCACTCACCCGCGCCGGACGCCAGCGTGTCGAGGAAAACCCCGTCGGCCTTCGTGGCCGCCACGATTCCCGTCATCGCCTGCGCGTCCCCCACCGGCTCGCGCCGCGTCGAGGTGTCCCACGGGTTGTAGTCGACGAAGGCCCGCAGCCCCTTCGCGTGCAGGTCGTCGCTCAGCCCCGCCAGCGCGGGCAGGCCGCCGGGCATGTCGCGGTAGAAGTCGAACTGGTTGCGCGGGTCGAACCCGATGCGCGGGTAGGCGTGCCAATAGACGAGGCTGTCGTACCCGCCGAACTCGCGCTGCCCCTCGTCGAGGAAAGCGTTGAGCGTCCATCGCCCGGCCCGCGGGTCGTACAGCCGCTCGTCGAAGGCCATCGCCACGCAGCAGGAAAAGCTCGCGCGGGTCCAGGCGAAGGCCGGCGCGTCGTACATCCGGGTGTCGTAGCGCAGCCGCTCGCGGGCCTCGCGCCGGAAAGCGGCCAGCTCGCGCCGCCACTCGGGCCAGTGGGCGGGCTCCTCCGGGGCGGGCAGCATGGGGCGATCCTCAATCATGGCCGGCTCCCCTTCCCCCGCCCCCGGAGTCCCCGCGCCCGCGGCCCGCGCCAGGCGCTCGCCCCGTAGGTCGTGACGTAGATCACGCCTTCGTCGAACGGATCAAAGGCCACGCGGTGGGCACTGCAGAACGGGAACCCCTCCACGGGCGACCACGACCCGCCCGCGTCGCGGCTAACCCAGAGCGCGGGGACCTTTCCATCGTTGTAGTTGAGCGTCATGTAGACGACGTCGGGCTCCGCGGGATCGACCGTCGCCCCGAAGTGCCTCGAGCTCTTGCGGGCGGACAGCCGCCATGTCTTGCCCCCATCGGTCGTCTTGAAAAGTCCGCCGTCCTCGCGATTCGCGAGCGTGTCGTCGCAGACGCCCAGGTAGATCACGCCGCTGTCGCGCGGGTCGACGTCGAAGTCGCAGGCCCAGCGGATGTCGAGGTTGTCGGTGAGCGCCCGCCAGCTCTCGCCGGCGTCGTCACTGCGATAGAGCCCCACGCCTGCCCGGCTGAGCTTGCCGTCCACCAGGTTGCCCGTGACGACGCAGAAGAGCGAGCCGTCGGCGTGGATCTTCAGCCGGCAGGCCCGGCGATTCCGGGGGTTGGTGTCGCAGCCCAATCCGCGCGAAGCGTCTCGCCACGAAAACCCGCCGTCGTCGCTGCGGAAGACGCCGCGCTCGAAGAGCGAGGCGAAGAGCCTCCGCCGCTCGCGCGGGCTGCGCGGGTCGAGGATGACCGACGTCACCGGGAAGTCGCCCATGGTGGGAATCGACCAGTCATACGCGCGGCTCGCATCGTCCCCACCCGGCAGCCCGCCGTTGCGCCCGCTCCACGTCCGCCCGTGGTCCTCGCTGTAGCCGACACACCCCGTCCCGCTCCCGTGCCAGTGCCCGCCCAGCACGATGTTGTTGTTCGGGATGTCGTGCACGCTGGAGAACGCGGCCCAAACCCTTCCCTTCACCTCCGGGTCCCACGCCATCTCGTACGTGTTCGCCCCCGTCTCCCGCCGCCAGGCCCACGTGCGCCCGCGGTTGGTCGATTGGGCCATCCCCAGGTCGGTGTAGGCGATCGTGTGCCGGTCGCGGTCGAAGGGGTCGACGTAGTAGTTCCACGTCGTGGTGACGACCAGCCCGGTGTTGGCCCACTCGAACCGCGGCAGGAGCGTGTGCTCGCCCATCGGCGGGTGGCCGGGCTCCGCGCGCGTGTCGAGCCCGCGCCACGTCGCGCCGCCGTCGCGCGTCTCGTGGACGTGGCAGTAGTGCGAGTAGACGAGCCGATCGGGATTCGAGGGGTCGATGAAGGCGTTGCAGATCGCCCAGCCGACGATCGAGCGCGGCAGGAAATAAGCGGTGCAGTAGTTCACTGGCAGGTTGAAGTCTGCGGCAGTCTTGTCCGATGTCGCTATGGATCGCCACGTGCGCCCGCGGTCGTCGCTGCGCTGCACCGTCCCGCGCGGCAGGTTGAGCGGGAGCACGGCGTACAGCCGGTCCGGGGCCTTGTCGCACGCGAGCAGGAAATGATGCCCGCCCACCGCCCATCCCGCGGGGACGTCGATCGTCGACGCGGAAGTCCACGAACGCCCCAAGTCATCCGAGCGCAGCACGTGGGTGATCGCGGCCACCGGCGCCTTGCCGTCGAGCGCCGCCTGCGGATAGCCCCACGCATAGGCAGTGAGCCGGTTGGCGACGGCATCGAACGCCGTGGCGAAAGAGACGATCCTCGCGGCCGATTCCCGCGGAGGTGTGATGGCGCGCCACGTCGCCCCACCGTCCTCGCTGCGCCGAATCGACGTGCGCGAGGCCATGAACACGATGCGTCGATCGGCTGTCGCGTTCGCGCGGTCGAACACCACGTGCGTCGGCTCGTCATCCGCCGCGGTCTCCAGCACCCGGCTCCACGTCTCGCCGCCGTCCACGGAGCGGAACAGCCCGAGCTTCGCGCCGACGATCATGCGCTCGGGGCGCTGGGGGTCGATCGCGATCGCGCGCAGGTCGCCCGGCAGGCTGCGCCCGATCGGCGACCACGTCTGCCCACGGTCCCGGCTGACCCGCAGCGTCGCCGCATACGAGTACGCCGCGAACACGACGTCGGGATCCTTCGGATGAAACGCCGGCCCGCAGAACGGGCAGCCCGTGAGCTGGTCCCACGGCAAGAGCGACCACGTCTGCCCGCCGTCCTCGCTGCGGTAGCTCCCGCTCATGTCGCAGGTGATGAGGACCAGGCCCGGGTCGAGCGGCGAGATCGCGGGCGTGAACATCCCGCCCCCGCCGCTGAGGCCCAGGGGCTGCCAGTCGCTGGTCATGTGATTGCTCTCCATCGCTCTGCCCCGCCCGCGTCTCACCGCCTCGCACCCGTCCCCGGATTCGCCCCCGGTTTGAAGTGCTTCAGGAAATGCTTCTGCAGTTCCGCCGCGCAGGGCTGGCCCGTGGGAGAGCGGTGCGGACACGCGGCCTCGGGCGATTGCCCATACGCGAGCAACGCGCGGATGCGCGTCCTCTCCCCCGCCTCCGCGTCGACCTCGATCTCCGCCGCGGCCACGCCCTTGCACGGGCAGATCGGGGCCGCGGGGTCCTTGGGAAACGCCTTGTGCCGAAGCGCGGCCGTCGGCACGCTCTGCCCCGAGGCATCGAAGTAGCCCACGGAGCATCGCGGGTTGGGGCAGTACCAGCTCGCGTCGGAAAGCACGCGAGATTCGGCCGGCGCGAGGTTCGCATCGAGCGTCGCGCGGATGACGCTCTCACCATGCGACCCGCAGCCGGGGCAGCGCGGGTCGGGCTCGTCGGGCTCGCGGACGAAAGCTTTGTTCATGGGTGGGGTTCGATGCCAAGGACAGAGCCTCTGCGGCCGGACCGCGCGGCGACTCGTCTTGCCGTGCCACATCGCATCGTACTCGATGCGATGTGCGGACCACCGCAAGCGCTCGGCTCGCAACAGGTTTCAATTGGTCAGCCCACGGCATGTCACACACCTGCCGTTGACCAGCACATAGCAGCCTTCGGCTGCGATGTGGCACGGGCGCACGCAATCCTTCGAGCGAAATTCCATCAATCGTTGTCATCCACCAGCGCCGCCGCGGCCGCCCCGGCGCGCAGCCGGTCCGCCACCGCCGCGGCGTCGTAGACGCACCCGCCCCACGCGCCCCCACCCGCGTCCTGCAGCGCCGCCCAGAGCAGTGTGTCGCTCGGCAGGCCCGGGTCCGGCGCGAGGTCGGCCCGGGGCGACCGCCCCGCCAACAGCGCCCTCCCGTGCCCGGCGTTGACGGCCTTCCCCTCCTCGCCCACCAGGTCGATCGTGCCCGTCAGGTTCACCCGGTCGACCTCGATGCGGATCACGTCGCCGTCGCGCAGCTTGCCGATCGGCCCGCCCGCCAGCGCCTCGGGCCCGATGTGCCCCACGCAGGCCCCCGTCGAGACGCCCGAGAAGCGCCCGTCGGTCAGCACCGCGACATGCTTGCCGAATTCCAGGTAACGCAGCGCCGAAGTGATCTGGTAAATCTCCGGCATCCCCGCGCCCAACGGCCCGCGGCAGATCAGCACCAGCACGTCCCCCCCATGGATCTCCCCCGCCTTGATCGCGTGCATCGCCGCGTCCTCGGTCACGAAGACCCGGGCGAGCCCCGTCTTGCGGTAGACGCCGTCTGCGTCGACCACCGAGGGATCGATCGCGGTGCTCTTGATGATCGAGCCCTGCGGCGCCAGGTTCCCGCCCGGAAAGGTGACGGTGCTGGTCAGCCCGCGCGACTTCGCCAACACGGGGCCCATGATGACCGAATCCGGCTCGACGCCGTCGCGACCCTTGAGCAACTCGCGCATGATCCGCCGGCGGTCCGACTTCTCCCACCACTCCAGCGCGTCGCCAAGCGGGAGCCCGGCCGCGGTCAGCGCGTCGAGCTTGAGCAGCCCCATCGCCCGCAGGTGCAGCATCACCTCCGGCACGCCGCCCGCGAGGAAGACGCGCACCGTCGGGTGATGCGTCGGCCCGTTGGGCAGCACGTCGACCAATCGCGGCACTGCCGCGTTGATCCGCCGCCAATCCTCCACCGTCGGCCGGGGCAGCCCCGCGGCGTGGGCGATCGCGGGGATGTGCAGCAAGAGGTTCGTCGAACCGCCGAAGGCCGCGTGCACCGCCATCGCGTTGTGGAACGAGTCGCGCGAGAGGATCTTGCGCAGGCCCAGCCCGCGCCGCTGCAGGCTCATCAGCGCCAAGGCCGAGCGCGACGCCAGGTCGAGCCAGACCGGCTGGCCCGACGGCGCCAGCGCCGAGTGGGGCAGCGCCATCCCCAGCGCCTCGGCGACGACCTGGCTCGTCGCGGCCGTGCCCATGAACTGGCAGCCCCCGCCCGGCGAGCCGCAGGCCCGGCAGCCCGCCTCGGCCGCCTCCTCGAGCGTGATCAGGTTGTGCGAGAACCGCGCCCCGATCGACTGCACCTTGCCCGCGTCCTCCCCGTGCGTGGGCGGGAGCGTCACGCCCCCGGGCACCAAGACGCTCGGCAAGTCCGCGCAGCCCGCGAGGGCCATCATCATCGCGGGCAGCCCCTTGTCGCAGGTCGCCACGCCCAGCACTCCCTTGCGCCGCGGGAGCGAACGGATGAGCCGGCGCAGCACCATCGCCGCGTCGTTGCGGAACGGCAGGCTGTCCATCATCCCGCTCGTGCCCTGCGTGCGCCCATCGCACGGGTCGGTCACCGCGCCGGCGAAGGGAATCGCCCCGCTGGCCTTGAACTGCCTCGCCGCCTGCGCGACGAGCAGCCCGACCTCCCAATGCCCGGTGTGGTAGCCCAGCGCGATCGGCGAGCCGTCGTCGGCCCGCAGCCCGCCCGCGGTGCTCAGGATGAGGAACTCGGGGCGGTCCAGCTCGCCCGGGGCCCAGCCCATGCCCGCGTTCTGCGTCAGACCGAAGAGGTCGCCGCTGGCCCAGTTGCGCAGCATCTCGGGCGTGAGCGGAAGTTGGCCGACGGGCCCGGGGCCGTGCGTGCGGATCTCGTAGACGGAGGGGTCGGCGTCGAACAGCGAGCGCGGGTTGTCGAGCGGAGGCGAAGTGGGCGGCATGGCGGAATCACCCCTTGTTCGCCATCTTCGCCCACGTGTCCTTCAGCGAGACCGTGCGGTTGAAGACCGGGCGCCCCGGCGTGGAGTCGCGGTCGACGCAGAAATAGGCCAGCCGCTCGAACTGCACCACATCCCCCGCCTTCGCCCCCGCGAGGCTCGGCTCGACCTTCGCCCGCACCACCTCCAACGAATTCGGGTTCAGGTTCGACCGCCAGTCCTTCCCCTCCGCCGCCTCGTCCGGGTCGGCCGCGGTGAAGAGGTGGTCGTACAAGCGCACCTCCGCATCGAGCGCGTGGGCTGCGGAGACCCAGTGGATCGTCGCCTTCACCTTGCGCCCGTCCGGCGCGTTCCCGCCGCGCGTCGCGGGCTCGTACGTGCAGCGGATCTCCGTCACGTTCCCCGCGGCATCCTTGCTCAGGCCCGTGCAGCGCACGAGGTAGCCGTAGCGCAGGCGCACCTCGTTGCCGGGGTAGAGCCGGAAGTATTTCGGGGCAGGCACCTCCATGAAGTCGTCCTGCTCGACGTAGAGCACCTTCCCGAAGGGGACCTTGCGCGAGCCCGCGGTTTCATCTTCAGGGTTGTTGACCGCGTCGAGTTCCTCGCTCTGCCCCTCGGGGTAGTTCTCGATCACCAACTTGAGCGGCTTGACCACCGCCATCCGCCGGGCGGCCTTCTTGTTCAGCTCCTCGCGGACGAAATATTCCAGCAGCGCGAACTCCACCACGTTCTCTCGCTTCGCCACGCCGATGCGGTCGCAGAACGCCCGGATCGCCTCGGGCGGGTAGCCCCGGCGGCGCATGCCCGAG
This sequence comes from Planctomycetota bacterium, assembly GCA_026386955.1. Taxonomy (GTDB): domain Bacteria; phylum Planctomycetota; class Phycisphaerae; order Phycisphaerales; family Phycisphaeraceae; genus JAPLMQ01. Next base: position 7,148 of record JAPLMQ010000126.1, on the reverse strand, counting down.
AGCGTGGGCATGCGCGGGTCGTCCAGCCCCGTCACGTGCCCGCCCTCGACCCAGTCGAGGAACCGGCGCTTGCTGAGCACCGTGTAGGGCAGGTTCAGCCGGGCGAACTCGCGCTGCTTGGGCCGGTACGTCACGCCCTTGGGCGAGAGGCCCAGGGCGATGAGCTGGTCGAGGAACCAGTCGTAGAGCGGGCGGTGGATCTCGTAGGCCTGGTCGCAGAGCGAGTGCGTCACGCCCTCGATCCAGTCGCACTGGCCGTGGGCCCAGTCGTAGGTCGGGTAGATGCACCACTTGTCGCCCGTGCGCTGGTGCTCGGCGTGGAGGATGCGGTACATGATCGGGTCGCGCAGGTTCACGTTCGCGGCCGCCATGTCGATCTTCGCCCGCAGCGTGCGGGCCCCGTCGGGAAACTCGCCCGCCTTCATCCGCGCGAAGAGGTCGAGGTTCTCCGCGGCCGAGCGCGTGCGGAACGGGCTGTCGGTCCCGGGCTTGGTCAGCGAGCCGCGCGTCCTGCTCACCTCGTCGGGCGTGAGGTCGCAGACGTAGGCCTTGCCCGCCTTGATGAGCGCGACGGCCCATTCGTAGAGCTGGTCGAAGCAGTCCGCCGCGTGCGTCTCGTGCCCCTCGAACTCGAAGCCCAGCCAGCGCACGTCGGCCTTGATCGCATCGACGAACTCCTGCTTCTCCTTGATGGGGTTGGTGTCGTCCATCCGGAGGTTGCAGTACCCGCCGTACTTGAGGGCCGTGCCGAAGTCGAGGCAGATGGCCTTGGCGTGCCCGATGTGGAGGAAGGCGTTGGGCTCGGGGGGGAAGCGGGTGATGACCTTGCCGCCGGCCTGGTTGCCGTTGGTGCGCAGATCCTCCTCGATGATCTCCTGGATGAAGTTCGCGGGCTTGGTGGCGTCGGGCTTGGTCGCGTCAGGCATGGTCATGGAGGCGATTCCTCGAACGGACGAACGGCGGGGCCGGGCGAACCGATTGTATTGGCTAGAATCCCGCCATGCCAAAGGACTCCGGAACCAAGGTCGTCACCCGCTTCGCCCCCAGCCCGACAGGCTACCTGCACATCGGCGGGGCCCGCACCGCGCTCTTCAACTGGGCCTACGCCCGCAGGCATGGCGGGACGTTCATCCTCCGCGTCGAGGACACCGACGTCGCGCGGTCGACCAGCCGGTCGTCATGGCAGATCGTCCAGGACATGCTCTGGCTGGGATTGGATTGGGACAAAGGCCCGCTCTCCCATCCGTCCAATCCCGATGCCGACGAGTTCGTCAGTTCCCAGCCGCCGGAGAACCAACGGTATTTCCAGAGCCGCCGCGGCGACTTGTACATCGAGTATCTCGAAAGGCTCCGCAAGGGTGGCCACGTCTACCGCTGCTTCAAGACACCCGAGCAGCTCAAGGCCGAGCGCGAGGCCGCCCGCGCCGCGAAGAGCCCCGAGAAGTACGACCCCACCGAGTCGCTGAGCCGGTCCGAAGCCGACCAACAACGATTGATCGACGCGAAGAAGCCCTTCGTCTGGCGCTTCCGGATGCCCGAGGCCGACGTGACGGTCAACGACCTGGTGCTGGGCGACGTGACGATCAAACGCGAGGAGCTTGAGGACTTCGTGATCATGCGCTCAAGCGTCGACGGCCAGCCGGGGCTGCCGATGTTCCACTTCGCCAACGTCGTCGACGATGCAGACATGAGCGTGACTCATGTGCTCCGGGCGCAAGAGCATCTTATGAACACGCCCAAACACGTCGCGATGTTCGACGCCTTGGGTATCGCCCGGCCCGCTTACGCGCATATGCCGCTCATTTTCAATCCTGACGGAACGAAGATGAGCAAGCGAGACAAGGCGAAGACGGCGCGGGCGGCGGCGCAGGATTGGATCAAGAAGAATGGTGGAAAGGCGGAAGCCCTGCTGGCCAAGATCGTCAATCACAATGAGGTTCGGAAATCAACGCTCGCAGGCTTGGGGATGACACAACCCGCACTCGATCTCTTCCTTGCGAAGAAAAGCGACGACGCCAACCTCGCAGGCTTCATCGCCGGCGCACTGGGCATCGCCCTCCCCGAGATCGACGTCAAGGACTTCCGCGACAACGGCTACCTCAAGGATGTCCTGCTCAACTACGTCTCGCTCCTGGGCTGGTCGCCCAAGGGCGATGTCGAGCGCTTCGACCTCGATTTCCTCCGCGACAACTTCGACTTCTCCGGCATCGGCAAGTCGAACGCGAAGTTCGACCGCGCCAAGCTGCTGGCCTTCAACGGCGACCGGATCGCGAAGATGCCTCGCGAGGAGTTCGAGAAGCACTTGGCCGATCGGCTCAACGCCCCCGGGACGGAGCACGTCAACCTGCGCGCCAAGCTCGGCCAAGACCCCGCGAAGATCAGCCTGCTCGCCGCGGCCTACCAGCTCCGCGCCAAGACGCTCAACGACCCGCTCAAGGCCGCGGCCTTCCTCGGCGAGCCCGACGACGCGATCAAGGCCAAGGACGAGAAGACCCGGAAAGTCCTCGTCGACAACGACGGCGCCGCGCTGCAGATGCTCACGCGGCTTGCCGAATGCCTCAAGGCCGTCGAGCCGTGGGACCCGCCGTCGATCCACACGGCCATGGAGAAGTTCGCCGCCGAGTTGGGCAAGCCGATCGGCGAGATCGCCCAGCCGCTGCGCGTCGCGATCACCGGCACGACGGTGAGTCCGCCGATCGACCTGACGCTGGCGCTGTTGGGCAAAGAGTCGACGCTGACGCGGATCCGGCACGCGGGGTGAATTGTTAGCCGGAAGCGCAAGCGACGGGACGGGGGTCGATCAAACAACAGCCCGGCCAATGCACGCGGTGAATGTGCAATCCAGGAATTGGATCGGCGGGATCGCATGCATCCGCGGGCGAATGGGGTGCTCCCGCAGACGAGCCGCGTGCTCAAGCGCTGCGGTGATCCGGTGCACCCCCGTCCCGTCGCTTGCGCTTCCGGCCAACAAGACGGGTCGCCGCCTCACCACTGGAACGGATAGATCGCCCCGAGACCCAACATCCGCGACAGCTCGTCCAGCCCGTCGCGGCTTTCGCGGAGCAGGTGCGGGTCGGCCAAATCGGCCGGGCCAAGCGACTCGCGGTAATGACGATTGATCCACGCGGCCAGCTTGGCATGCAGCGCGGGGGTCCAGAGGACGCCGGGGTGCACCGCGGCGATCTCCCGGCCGCGGAGCGGGACGCGCAGGCGCAGGCAGGCGGGGCCGCCGCCGTTGCGCATGCTTTGCCGCACGTCGACGGGCAGCACCTTCGCGATCGGCCGCCCGCGCCGGGCGGGGAGCGAGTCGATGAACCGCCGCGTCGACGCCGTCTTGAGCGCCTCCGTGGGGCAGAGCAACGTCGCGGGGCAGCCTATCGCCGTGGGTTCCCCCGGCCCGTCAGGCTCTGCGGGCAGCGTGACCAATTGGCTGTTGAACAGATAGGTCCGCACCGCGTCGGCGAGGGGGACGTCGCGGTCGGGGACCTCGATCAGCCGCAGATGTTCCGCGCCGCGGCGCCCGTAGGCCAGGCGGATCGCCCGGATCACCTTCGCCTGGTCGACCCACGCCCGTTGGTGGCAGAGCAGCAGGCCGAGGTGGCCCACGGCGATGACGTCGTTGTGGAAGACGCCGGCGTCGATCGCAGCGGGATGCTGTCGGGCGACGACGACCCGGCGCGGGTCGAGGCCGTGGCGGCGGATGATCGCCAGCGAGGCCTCGAGCGTCTGTCGCGCGGGGAATCGCAGGGGTGCGTCGGCCGCCTTGTTCGCATGCTCTGCAGCCCCCGCCCCGCGCCCATAGACGAAGAACTCCACGCCCGGCTCCCCGTGCGAGGGCGCGAGGCGCGTGTGGTTCGCCGCCCCCTCGTCGCCCAGCGCGGCAGGCAGCGGGTCGTGGACCACGAACCGGTCGGGGTCGGCGAAGATCGCCCGCAGGGCGCGCGTCGTCGTGTCGGCCTCGATCGCGCGATGGAGATTCGTCGCGAGGTTCGCGGGCGTGAAGTGGACGCGCCCGTCGGATGTGTCGGCGCTGGCGGAGACCGTCGCGGCATTCGCGGCCCACATCGCCGCCGCGCTCGCGCAGGCCGCGAGCAGGTGCGGCGCCTCGCGGTGGGCGCGTTCGAGCAGGCCCGCATCGGAGCCTTCGAACCCGAGCCGGCGGAGCAGCGCGACGTCGGGCCGGTGCTGGGGCGGGAGGACGCCCTGGGGCACGCCCATCTCGGCCAACAGCCGCATCTTTTCGAGCCCCTGCAACGCGGCCTCGCGGGGGTGCGACACCTGGCCGCGGTTGCGCGCGGAGGCGAGGTTGCCCGGGGCGAGCCCGGCGTAGTTGTGCGTCGGGCCGACGAGGCCGTCGAAATTGATCTCGATGGAGTTCATGTCGTGCGTCAATGCGTTTTCGTGCCTGGGCTGGGCGGTTCTAGCCCCGGGAGCGGGCCGTCGATCGGGCTCACGCGCGGGGTCGCCAGCGTCGCGACGGGGTAGGCGCAGTAGTCGGCCGCGAGGTAGCCGCTGGGGCGGTGGTTGCCCGAGCGCCCCACGCCGCCGAAGGGGAGTTTGCTGCTGGCGTTGGTGAGCGGGCGGTTCCAGTTGACGACGCCGGCGCGGACGCGGGCGAGGAACCGGCCGAACTGCTCGCGCGTGCCGCCGATGAGCCCGGCCGCGAGCCCGAACTGGGTGCGGTTGGCTTCCGCGATCGCGGCGTCGAAGTCGGCGACGCGCACGACCTGCAGGAGCGGGCCGAAGTGCTCGACGTCGGGGCGATCGGGGATCGCGGTCACGTCGATCAAGGCGGGGCGGACGAAGGCCCGCGTGGGCCAGGGGGTTCCGCCGTGGGGTGGGACGTCATCGAGCCGGCGGAGCGCGACGCCGCCGTCGGCGATCATGCCCGCCTCGGCGACGCGCAGGGCGTCGGCGGCCGCGGCACTGATCATCGGCCCCATGAACGGCTCGGGGCTCAGGTTGTGCGGGCCGACGCGCAGGCCGTCGATGTGCAGGACGAGACGGGCGAGGAAGGCGTCGCCCTTCGTGCCCGCCTGCACGATCAGCCGGCGGGCGCAGGTGCAGCGTTGGCCGGAGGTGAGGTAGGCCGAGCGGATGACCAAGGCCGCGGCGGCGTCGAGGTCGTCGGGCTCCCAGACCAGCAGCGGGTTGTTGCCGCCCATCTCCAGCGCGAGCACGACGCCGGGGCGGTCAGCCAGGGCGCGGCGGAGCGCCAGCCCCGCGTTCACGCTGCCGGTGAAGTAGATCGCGTCGATGCCGGGGTGCGCCGCCAGGGACTCGCCGGTGGCGCGCCCGCCCTGCACGAGGTTGACCACGCTGTGCGGAGCGCCGGCCTCGGCCCAGAGCTGCACGGTCAATTCCGCGACGCCCGGGGCCCGCTCGCTGGGCTTGAAGACGACGGTGTTGCCCGCGAGCAGGGCGGGGGCGATGTGGCCGTGGGGCAGGTGGCCGGGGAAGTTGAACGGCCCGAAGACCGCGGCGACGCCGTGGGGCCGGAAGACCGCCTCGGCGAGGATGTCGCTTGCGCCGCCCACGGGGCCAGGCGCTGGACGGATCGTCGCACAGCGCTGGGCGTGCGCCTCGATGGCGATCGCCGCTTTGCCCACCATCGCGTCGACCTCGCTCAGCGCGTCCCACCGCGGCTTGCCCACCTCGCGGCTGATCATCAGGGCCAGCTCGTCGCGTCGGGCGCGCAGGCGGTCGGTCATCGCGCGGAGCAGGTCGGCCCGGCGTTCGAGCGGGGTGGATGCCCACGCTTCCGCCGCGGCGAGGGCGGCGGCGACGGCTTCGTCCACGTCGCGGGCATCGGTGGCCCGGCCTTCCCAGACGCTCCGCCCTGTCGTCGGGTCGACCGATGCGAACGCCTCGCCCCGCCCGGGCCGCCAGCGTCCGCCGATGAATTGGCTCATGTGCTCGATCATGGGTTCACCCGGGAAACAGGTCATGTCCTCGCAGGCGTCGACGCCAACGCCGGCGCCGCCCCGGCCGGCCGCGGCTCGCGCGGGCGGGGCGCGATGAACCGGACAACATCGCCCACGCGGATCTTCAGCGCCAACGCCGTCGCGCTCGCGATGCGCACGCCCCCGTCGGCCGTCCGCTCCAGCGGGGCCCGGCAAGCGACCATCCGCCGCCGCACCGTCGCGATCAGGTGCGGAGCCGGCCCAGGGGCCGCCTCCTTCGTCGATCCCCCGGCTCCCGCCGCCCCCGCGGGTAACTGCTCCACGATCTCCGCCACCGTCGCCCGCACGCTCTCGCGCACCGTGCGCACCTCCGCCAGCGGGCAGCCGACGATCGGCCCGCCCTCGAAGATGTCGACCATCTCGCGGAACTTCAGCCCCTCCTCCTGCAGCATCTTCAGCGCGGGGCGCGTCTGCTCGTGCACCTGCCCGACCACCGCCTGCGCCCCGGGCGGGAGCAGCGCGACGTAGATCGGGTGCACCGGCATCAGGTCGGCGATGAACCGCTTGCTGACCACCGAGAGGTAATCGGCCTTGGGGTAGTCGATCTCGAAGAAGTGGCGTCCGATCGCGTCCCAGAAGACCGAGCCGCCCTTCTCGTCGAGCACGCCGCGCATCTCCGCGATCACCTGCGGGTCGAAGAACGACTTGTTCTCGGCCATGAAGAGGAAGCGCGAGAGCGAGAGCAGCCACCCGTTCCCGCCCTTGCGGTAGTCGGGGTGGAGGAAGAGGCTGCCGATCTCGCTCGGGCCGTTGTGGTCGCGCACGAGGTGGAGCGTGCGGACCTCCTTGCGGACGTTGAGCTGGGCCGACTCGACGACCGAGGTCTCGACGCGGTAGGCGTAGAAGGGCTCGAACCCGCCGACCTTCGAGACGACCCCGCTGGTGCCGACGACGCGCCCGGTGTGGAGGTCCTCCATGACGAAGAGGTACGACTCGCCGCGCGGCTCGCCGGCCTCGTCCATGGTGTCGAACCCGCGCACGGCCTCGCGGATCCGGCGGAGCAGCAGGTCGCGGTCGTTGGGCAGCGTGGTCAGCCCGAACCCCGTGAAGCGCGTGAGCTCCAGGATCGCGTCCAGGTCGTCGAGTTGGACGGGTCGCATGACGAGCATGGCGAGTCTCCTGCGGAAGCGAAGCAACGGAAGAGGCATCTCCGGGTGCCACATGCCATCGTATTCGTGGCATGTG
>JAPLMQ010000038.1 GCA_026386955.1 Planctomycetota bacterium | reverse complement strand
CTTGCCGAGACGAACGCGGTTGGGCAGATCAACGAAGTCGAATTGCATGGGCGGGAGGATAGCATGAGTCGGGGGCTGAGAAAAAATACCCCCACAAAAAAGTCCAAAAACCGGGTGGGCCCACACAAAAACGCACAAAGGGATTGGATCGAGGCACAATGGCATAGAGGCACGGAGGCACAAAGCGACTGTCTTGAGAGTCAAGCGTAGACATTTGGCGATCTCCAGGGTTTCTGGGTTCGGAGGATGGCGTTAAGTGTGACGAGGAGTTTGCGCATGCAGGCGACGAGTGCGACTTTCTTGCGTTTGCCGGCGGTCTGGAGGCGGTGGTAATAGTTGCGAATGACGGGATTGAACTGGGCAGCGACCAGGGTGGCCATGTAGAGAACGTTGCGAACGACGGCGCGGCCGCCGCGGATCATCCGCTTACCCCGGAACTGGCCGCTGTCTCGATTGAAGGGGGCCACGCCGACCAACGCGGCGATTTCCTGTCGACTGAGGGAGCCGAGTTCCGGCAGTTCGGCGAGAAGGGTTCGGGCGGTGGTCGTGCCGACGCCTTTGACGCTGGTGAGCAGTTCTTCCTTCACCCTCCAGATCGGCGATTCCTGGATAAGCTTGTTGAGGTCATCATCGATGTCTTCGATCTGCCGGTCGAGGACTTTGATGACCTTGGCGATGCTCTGCTTTACCTTCTTCGCCTGGGCCTGAGCGAATCGATTCCCCTCGGCGACGCGCATCTGGACGAGCTGGCGTCTTCGCGCGAGAAGTTCGGCGAAGGCCTGCGTTTGTGCATCGTCCAGGGGCCGCAGAGGCGGCTGGATGGCGATGGCAAACAGGGCCAGGACCTTGGCGTCGATGGCATCGGTCTTCGCCAGTCGGCCGGTGGCCCTGGCGAAGTCGCGCACCTGTCGGGGGTTGACCACGGCGACGGGCAGGGCGGCGGCAGCGAGTTCGGCCACGATGGGCCGGTCGTAGCCGCCGGTGGCCTCGACGACGATGCGGTGGATGCCGAGCGGTGACAGCACTCGTACGATTTGCGCGTGGCCGTCGGGCGTGTTGTCGGCAGTGAAAGGCGGTCGATCATCGGACCAGTCGACATCGAGCTTGTCCTTGGAGACATCGATGCCGACGCAGAGTCTTGAAGCATCCGTGAGAGTGGTCATGCGAGTCCCTTCCTTGCGATGCGGGCTTGCCGAGGCAGAGGCCCAAGCGACTGTTCGGGTTGATCGAGACCTTGCCGGACCGGGATCCTGCTTCGTGACGGCATCGTGGTGCCCAGGCACAATCGATCTCGCGATCCGGCGTGTCGGACGGCTCCGTTCGCTCCGCTCACTCCGCCGCCCGACACGCCGGAGTGGTGCGTTGCGACCATCCTGATGGTTTATGCCTTCCGATGGAAGATACAAGGCACAGAGGCACGCAGGCACTGAGGGCGGAATGGAACGGGGAACAGTGGTATCGCAGTGGGACAAAAAATACCTGGGATTAGATGGGATTAGATGGGACTAGATGTTCTCTGGGTTCGCAAGGTTCTTTTTTTGGATTTCATTAACAGACTCCTGAGTGCAATTCACATCGTGGGAATCGCGTGGGCAGAGGGCGCGACGGCGGAGGGAGTTCTGGGGTCACTGGGCAGTAAGGCGATGACCCAACTGCCGTGTCGTACTTGATTGCGTTGATGCATTTCTGCGTCGTAGGGAGTGCGGGTTTGCCACATCTTCCAGAGGATCTTGAGCCAGCGCTGTCCCAGGCAGCGCAGGGCGCAGGCGTGGCTTTGCCCGGTGGCGCGTTTGCGCTGGTAGTAGGCCTCGGCCCAGGGACACACCGGGCGGCTGAGGTTGGCCCATAGGTGCACCGTGGCCCGGAGCGTTTTGTGGCAGGCGCGGCGGAAGTAGGCCTTGCGAATCTGGCCGCTCTGGTAACTGACCGGCGCGGTGCCCGCGAAGCATTGGAGGCCTTCGGCGGAATCGAAGCGGGTTCGATCGTCGCCCAGCTCCGCCAGCAGCCGCGGGGCGAGCTTCTCGCCCGCACCGGGCAGGGAACCGAACAGGTCGTGGTCGGGATGTTGTTCGAAGCGCTCGGTGATCCTGCTGCGGTATTCGTCCAGATGATCCTGTAGCACGCGCAACTGTCCCGCCAGCGTCCGGGCCAGGAGGCTTTTGGCGTTGGTCACGGCCGGGCTTCCACCGAACTGCTCCGCGTCCGCGAAGAGTGTCAGCCGTCGCTCGTAGAGTTCCTTGGAATGCCAGAGCTTGTGAACATGCAGGAACTTTTCCCAAGCCCGCTTGCCGGCCGACCGTAGGGCCGCCGGCGTCGGGAAGCGCTCGACGAAGGCCCACGAGGAGCGCATTTTCCAGGCGCCGTCGAAGGCCTGCAGGGCCGTCGGATAGTACTCATGCAAGGCCGCCTGCAACTGGCAGATCAACGCGGTGCGCTGCTCGATCAAGGCGATCTCGTCGCGACAGAGGATGCGCAGCTCGACGGTCAAGGGATCATCCGGCTTGAGCCGCCGCCACGTATGACCATCCAGGCGCAAGGCGTCGGCCATGCTCCAGGCATCCATGCGATCGGCTTTGGTACCGCTGGGGGCCTTGCGCTCCCGGTAGCGCTTGGCCGCTTTGGGGTTGATGGGGAAGACGGCGTAGCCGGCCTCCAGCAGGCGTTCGACGGCGGCCCCGCAACTGGTCTCAATGACCACGGCCAGATCGGGATGGCCAGACAACCGCTGCCGGAGCTGCTGCCAGCCCTCGGCGGTATCGTCGATGCGAAACTCGTCGAGTACCGCCCCAGACCGGTCCACCACGACGATGTCGTGATGATCGCTGGCCCAGTCAAACCCCGCGAACACGCTACGCTCACTCCAGGTCTGTTCGTCCATGCGTTGTGTCCTCCGAGACCGGAGTGACGCCACGCGCCCGCCATCCATCGAACTGATACAAGAGCCTTCGAGAGGCGGTGTTCTCTCAGATGTTGGGGCAGGCACCGCCGACGCGACCGGTGATCTAATCCAGCTCCTCGCGGGAGTGGTGGAACAAGACCGTGTCGACGCCGCGGCGTTCCGATCCGGGGCGCATTCTATCTCCACACTCAGGTTTTTCGGGACTGGAGGCGATGAACTCAACAAACTCACAGCTGGCTCCGCCGCGTTACTCACAGCCGAGCGGCGACGGGCAGCAAGAGGCTGCCTCGCTCGTCTGTGACTAACGACGGAAAGGGTATCAGGTGGGATTAGATGGGACGAGCCGGACAGCCCGAAGAATCGAAACCGCGAAAGGCTGAAACGGTAGGATGTCAAAGAGCAGGCGCGGAAAAGACGCGGCCGTCGCGGATCACTCAGCAGCGGCAAACGCTAGAGTCTTGTCCACCTATCACTCTTGCTCACTGTTTCAGTCCGCGCTGTGAATTTATGTAGGTATTTGTTAGGTATGGAGTTGGGGAAAAAGCCGGCGCGGTGGGCAGTCCCGCGCCGGTTGGGCATTCATCACGCTGACTTGAGAATCACGGCATCGCGATTCCCAATTCCGCGAGCTTGTTCACATAGGCCTGGAACTGTTCACCGG
>JAPLMQ010000132.1 GCA_026386955.1 Planctomycetota bacterium | reverse complement strand
ATGACCATTGAGCAACGTGAACATTGGTCGATGGAAAATTGGAACAATGGATATCCTAGCTGGATTACCGGTGTCGCTGCACTAGGTCACGGCATGATTATCCATGAGTCCTTTGCTGGCAATAGTGGACTCCATTTTAATGCGTACACGTTGGCCTATGAGGTTACTGAACAGCGAGACAATACACTAGGGGTGTTTCGGGAAGTACTCCAGAGAAGCTTGCAACTGGGTCGACAGTCAACGTGGCTTCGCCGCATATTCCCTGACGTCGATGCGAACAAGGATGTCCAGACAATGATTCTACCTTTCTCAGAAGAGCGATTGAAGCAGCTTAGGACAGCCTGTCCTCAACTCTGCGTGCATGTGCCACCCGAACCGTGGACATGGAGTGCAGAGGATGCAATACCTGATGACTCCGGCGTGGAGACTGACCTAGATGTAGAGGTGTAAGGCTCGCATCTCTGAAAGTGCCAGAGAAGCGATCTCGCCCGATGGGGACGCGACGTGGTGGTTCAATCACCATGTGCAGAATGATGCCGTCTACGTCAGATCGTCCTCCAGTGGTGTATCCGATATCAGGAGTGTTTGTGACGGCCACTCCCAAGTGACTGCCGTATCGCGTTGCGTAATCCTACGAGTGTCGTGACTAACGCTGTCCACATTGTCATGCCGGTCTTAGGGGAAATTACATTGTACGAATAACCGTATGAACGTCACTCTTCATGCGGGCGACTTCGGTTTCACGTACCTCATCGTCGCCGATGATGACCGCGACATCGCTCATCCAATCTGACTGGGATTGCCCAGGTGCCGCCAGCACCTTTAGGTGGATTCCCTGCCCCTGCGGTCGAACAGACGGCACCGTCAACTGCCCGCACAAGACGGCCACGCAGATGATCGCCGAGCCTCGTGTTTTACTCAACGACCACATTGGCGATACCGTCGATGATCTAGACTATTTCAAGCAATGGACTGGAGATGGATCTGATGTTCTACATCATCGTGATTGAGAAGGCCCGCCTGCGGCACCTCTACGAGCGTGACTCGTTCGAGGGGGCGATTGAGCGAGCCATCGAGCTTGCCGTGACCCGAGGCGATATTGGCAAGGAGGGGAGGATCGCTGCAGTTCTCGCCGTTGAGCATTGCTATGCCACAGGCGACTGGTCGATCACGATCTCGCAGGTCGTTCAGCCAGAGGATGAGGAAGGCGAGAATGAAGTTATCCGCAAGGTATGAGATTAATTCCATTGTACGACGGACGGCATGGACAAGACCGAATCCATCCGTCGTGTACAAGTCGCCGAGATCAACTCGACCCCAGATGGTCGCGAGTCACTCCAAGCCCAACATGGCCAAGTCTTCGACACTCAGCAGTTGTCGGAGACGTTCGAGGTTTTGGGGTTCATGGCCCCTTACGTGGTGGCCCGTCGCAAGAGCGATGGTGTACGGGGGAGCCTGATGTTCCAACATCACCCTCGATTCTATTTCAGCTTTCAGCCCGAGTGACGGAATGCCTTTGCAGACGGGCACGATCACCGACATTCAAGACTTCGGCTCAATCGTGATGGTGTTCATCGAGACGCCAGAGCCTTGGGGCGTGCCGGTCGCCTTTGATCGCGGCTCATTCTTTCACCTGCTCAAAGCTGAAGATTGCACGGCAGAAGGCCTGATCGGTCGCAAAGCGAGCTAGGAAGACGAGCGATGAGTCATCTGGCTGAGCATCTAAGGGCAGCGAGAGAGCAACAAAAGCTCTCGCTGGGACAGGTCGCTCGCCAGCTCGGCTACCGCAACGTCAACAAGGGCATTCGACGAGTCCAAGAGTTCGAGGACTCAGGGGCCACCGCCCGTGCCGACCTGGCTCAGCGACTTGCCGAACTTCTTGAAGCCGATCCCATCATCGTCGCCCAACTCCAGAGGAAGGATCTTCAGGATTGGAAAGCGTGGATCGACGAGTCGATCCCGATGCGGCTGAGCGTCCGACTCATGGCGGCAATTTACTGCGAGACACGAATTCCGTCCGAGGTGGTGACGCCAGAGCAAGCAGAGGATTTCGCAAAACAGTTCGCGAAGGCGAATCGTGTCCGGTGTTGCCTTGCGTTGAGTCGCCGCACAACGGTCTACATCGATGCCAACGGCTTGGTCGAGGGCAGGCTTGAGGCGGAACCTTTCGTGTCCAACATCCCCCACATGACCATCGGCGGGAGAACATTCATTCTGCCTGACCTTGGAGAACAATCATGGGCTTGACTCTTCATTACAGCCTGCACTCCAATTCACGCAGCGTGACAGACGTGCGGAAGCTTCTCAGCATGTTTCGACTGCGTGCCCTCGACTTGGCCTTCAGGGAGGTGGGAGAATTCATCGAACTGAAGGACGACGCCTGCAACTTCGACCGGCTGGCTCAGGACGATCCCTCACGGTGGCTGTTGATCCAGGCGAGTCAGTCGATCACGCGAAGTGGGCGTTGTTTCAACGTTCCGCCCAACCACGTCATCGCATTTCGCACTTGGCCAGGGATCGGTTGCGAACCAGCCAACTTCGGCCTTTGCCGGTTTCCCGCCACGATCAAGGATGGACATCGTCTCGTCCAAACAGGGTTGACGGGCTGGACCTGGTCATCGTTCTGCAAAACGCAATACGCCAGTAACCCCGAAGCCGGTGGCGTCGAGAACTTTCTGCGGTGCCATCTGTCGCTCATCAAGATGCTCGACTACGCCAAGGCCATTGGCATCCTGGCTGACGTGGATGATGAGGGGGAGTTCTGGAAGCGACGAGACGTAAAGGCGTTGGCCGGCGAGGTTGGTGACTGGAACACGATGCCGACTGGGTGGGTCGACCGCCTCAAGACAGTGCTGGGCAAAGAGGTTGAAGCGGCAATCGCCAAACCCCTCGACTTCAAGAACCCTAAAGGTACTTGTTTAGCGTTTTGACCGGCCGACACGACCGATCAGTTTCTTGAGACGACGGCATTCTACCCCCCCCGGTTCGGCCGCAACAACGGCCTTTGGCGGTTTTTGCTGATGCTGCTGGGGCCGATGGACCGATGCCATCCCTGTCGCCATCCCGCGTGCCGGGTTCGGATCGGGCGACAGGAGCGGCCAGGATGGCCCAACCCACCGACCACGAACTTCTCCAAGAGAATCGGCTTCTTCGCCAAGCCTTGGCCGACAAAGATCGACGCATCGCCCAGCTCGAGGCGCGGGTGGTGGCGTTGGAGGCCAGGCTCGAAGCGCTGGCCCGCGGCAGCAAGCGGCAGGCGGCGCCCTTCTCCAAGGGCCCGCCCCAGGCCGACCCCAAGCGTCCGGGCCGCAAGAGCGGGGACGACTACGGCACCAAGGCCTACCGCAGCATCCCGCCGGTGATCGACGAGACTTACGAGGCGCCCCTGCCCGAACGTTGCCCCAAGTGCGGCGCCCCCGGGGGGGTCGAACTCTCCCACATCGACCGGCAGTACCAGGTGGAGATCCCACGTCGCCCGATCTACCGGCAGTTCAACGTGGCGGTGGGCCGATGCACCTGCTGCGCCGGGCGCGTGCAGGGCCGGCACCCCCTGCAAACCTCCAATGCCTTGGGCTGCTGCGCCAGCCAGGTCGGGCCCCAGGCCCAGGCGGCGGTGGTGCTGCTCAACAAGGAACTGGGGCTCTCCCAGGGCAAGATCGGTAAGTTCTTCCGCACCTTCTTTGGCATCCAACTCACCCGCGGCGGAAGCTGCCAGATCATGCTCCGGGCCGCCGAGCGCCTGGAGGAGAACTACCAGGCGATCGTCCAACGGGTGCAGGCCTCACCCTGGATCGTGCCCGATGAGACGGGCTGGCGGATCGGGGGGCTCCTGGCCTGGCTGCACGCGGCGGTGGCACAGGACGCCGTGGCCTACCTGGTGCATGCCCGGCGCGGCTTCGAAGCCTCGGCGCTGCTGATCGGCAAGGGCTACGCCGGGACGCTCATTCACGACGGCTGGGCGGCCTATGGGAACTTCGCACTGGCCATCCACCAGACCTGCCTGGGCCACCTGCTGCGGCGTTGCCAGGAGTTGCTGGAGACGGCGGTGGGTGGGGCGGTCCACTTCCCCCGCAAGGTCAAGGCGCTATTGCAGGAATCCCTGGAGGTGCGGGACCGGCGCGATGGAGGAGAGATCAAGCCGGCCACGGCGGCGCGGAAGGCCCTGGAACTGGAGAAGCGGATGGCGACGCTGGTGGCCCCGCGCAAGACGCACGCGGACAACCAGAGGCTGGCGGCCCACCTTTGGGATCATCAGACCGAACTGTTCACCTTTCTGGAGTTCCCCGGGATCGACGCGACCAACTGGCGGGCCGAACAGGCGATCCGGCCGGCCGTGGTCAACCGCAAGGTCTGGGGCGGCAACCGCACCCAAGCCGGAGCCCATGCCCAGGGGGTGCTTCTGAGCGTCTTGGGCACGGCCCAACGGGCGAGAGTGGAGAGCGTGGAGTTCCTGGCCAAGGTGCTCCAAGCCTTGCCGGGCCAGCGTCCGCTGCTCCTGGCCAGCGGAAGCGGGTGAATGTCACCCCGATCATCCCATCCGCGCGACCTTCAAGCTCTCGTTATCCCCGGCCGAACGAGACGCTTGACAAGTACCCAATTGGAGCAGCATTGGAGGTGACGAAGCTGTGTCCTTTCGGCACAGCTGAAAAACCTGAAAGACCGGTTGGGAGAGCCGTGGCCGGGCCATGGATCGAGCGGTGGAGGGGACCAGTTCCGTGGGGAGGGTTGAAGGCGTGGAGTCCGGGAGAGGGGCGTGCAGACCGTCGGCCCATCCCGAAGGACCCGTCCCCAATTGCGTGCCGCCGATCACCCCCAAACACTGGCGCTTGCTCCAGCCAGCCAAGGTCGCAGTCTCGGAGCGCTTCAACTCCGTCGTCGGGCCGCGGCCACGGTATGCTCTCATAAATGGTGAAAATCAACAGTCAGGGAACGATCGTGGCACGGGCGGCGCCGTCGGTGCTCCGGTTGGCCGGGCTGATGCTCGCGCTCAGCGCGATCATCGGTGCGGCAGCGGTCGCAGCCGACGCACCGGCGGGGTGTTTCGTGCGATTCAAGGTGGAGGCCTTGCCACCGGGGCAGAAAAGCCTGGCGGTCACCGCATTCATGAAGATCCACGCCAGTCCCTGGGCCACGCCGCACTTTGCGCTGACGCCCAAAGACGGGGTCGCGCAGCCGGGGCTGACGCCGTGGGTCGATCTGCGCACTCTGCCGGGTAAGGCCGACGGCTCGCTGATCCTGTCGATCCCCGCCGGCGCTCAGGGGTCGACGCAGTTCGCGACCGCCCCGTCGGACGCCGCCGTTGCACGCGAGATCCCCTGGGACGACCCGGACGCCAACCGCATCATCGTCGCCCCGAGCGGCACCGACATCCGGACGTTCCGGGACCAGGAGCGTCGCTACTACCTCAATGCGCTTGGGCACAACGGGGATCAGTTGGGCCCGCTGGCCCGGCCGCCGCTGATGTTCTCCAACGCCTGGGGGCACACGACCGGCGCGTCGGCCGAATACATGGTCAAGACGTTCCGCGTGCTGGGCTTCAACAGCGTCGAGACCCTCACCGACGCCGGGAAATACGAGGCGCTTTACGGCTGGCACAGCCAGGGCGGGCAATACGCGCCGCCCACCTTCATGCCATTCGACGAGGATGCATCGCGTGCCTTGTACGCGGAGCACTACCGCAAGTATTTCG
Organism: Planctomycetota bacterium; assembly: GCA_026386955.1. Taxonomy (GTDB): domain Bacteria; phylum Planctomycetota; class Phycisphaerae; order Phycisphaerales; family Phycisphaeraceae; genus JAPLMQ01. Next base: position 19,876 of record JAPLMQ010000132.1, on the reverse strand, counting down.
ACAAGGGCGGGCAGGGCCAGGCGGCCAGCGCGGGCATGCGGATCTTTCAGGTGGCCGACGAACCGGGTGAGATCGCCGTCAAGGATCTGCCTGAAGCACAAAAGGGCTTCCGCAGGTGGCTCGCCGGGCAGGGCGTGGCGCCGGCGCTGTTCGAGAAGGCTTCGTGGGACGACGTGTCGTTGATGCTCGCTAAGCCGCAGACGCCCCAAGAAAGGCGCCTGCATTACTGGAGCCGGCGCTACCAGGCCTATCTCACCCCGAGGATGTTCGCTTTGGCGTGCGGCGCCGTGCGCGAGCAGAGCCCCGGCAAGCAGGTCCTGTCCTACGTTGCGATCAGCGGGCACGCCATGAGCTTCCCCAGCAAGCAGCCGCTCGACATGTTCCAGCTTGCGCAGTACCCCAGCATGATCCCCGGGGTCAGCGACTGGATGACCAGCGGCAGTTGGTGGTGGGACAGCCACCAGTCGGTGGCATGGTCGGTCGCGCCGTTCAATGCGGGCGCGCGACAGTTTGGCAAGACCTTCGGCCAGCCGCCGGTCTCCTTCCCAATGATGCACTGCGTCAACCCCACGCCGTTCCGCGCGTACACGCAACTAGCCAACAACTGCAAGCTCATCAGCTACTACAACTACGGCCCGGACTACGAAGCGACCGAAGGCTTCTGGTCGAACGTGCCATGGATGCACGGCGTAGTCGGGCAGGTCAACAACCGCAGTGCCATCGTGGACGACATCCTTGGCCCGGGCGTGATGCGTCACTCCCGTGTGGCCATGCTCTACTCGGCCCCGCAGGAGGTCTGGTGGCCCCAGGGCAGCTTCGCGGACAAGCGAGCGTCGTTCCTGGCGCTCTCGCACGACTACTACCAGCCGGAACTGGTCACGGAGCGGCAGGTTCTGGACGGCGCGCTGGAGCACTACGACGCGCTGTACGTGCTCGACCAGTTCGTCTCGCGGGCCGTGCAGAACCGGATCGAGGGCTGGGTGAAGGGCGGCGGCCTGCTTTGGGCATGCGCGGACGCGGCGGTGAACGACGAGTACGCCGAGCCCTGCGACCTGCTGGATCGCCTGGCCGGTCTGAAGCGGGACCATAATGCCCCTCAGACGGCGGAGGCGCAAGTCGCGCCGGTCGTGGGCGAAGACACGTTCCCGGCGCATTCGGTCCCGCCGCTGGGGCGGTCCAAGGAAACGGTCCGCCCGGGCGTATTCAAGTGGGAGTCCGCGCGCGTCCGGGCGCAGTACAGCGACGGCAACCCGGCCTGGGCAGAGCAGAAGGTCGGCAAGGGAATGCTCGTCTACGTCGGGCATCGCTGCGGGCTGGCGATCTCGCGCCGCACGGGCAAGCGAGGGTCTTTCGCGTGGTGGCCGGAAGGGGGCCGCCAGTTGCTCTCTGTGCCCCTCATCGAGGCGAAGGTCAAACGTGAACTGGCGTTGTCCGTCCCCTTCGTGATGGCGTCGGCGATCTCGACCGAATCGGGCACCGTGGTGGTCCTCATCGACATGAACGCCACGCCGGCGGCCGACGTGGTCGTGACGCTTGAGGAGCGCGCCCGGCCGCACAGCGTGCAGGCGTTCGACGGCACGGCGCTGGTCGATCTGCCATTCGAGTTCGCCGACGGTCAACTGCGGACGACGCTCAAGCAGATCCCCAGTAACGGCCAGATGATCGTGGTAAGACGGCAGCCCGCGCCGCAGGACGATCGCCTGGCGAAGATGCGGGCAACCGCCCAGGAGGGCCTCCAGTCAGACGACTGGCAGACACTCAGTGCCGCGGCGTGGTTCGCCGGCTTCTTCCCCGACTGGAAGCTGGCAGCCAAATTGGTGCCGCTGCTCAAGCACGAGCATTGGGCGGTGAGGCGAAGTGCTGCTGAGTCGCTCGGTCGACTCCGCTACGAGGCTGCCGCGAGCGATGTCCGCGGCGTCATCGACAAAGAGCGCGACCCGCACGCTCTGGCCGACGAACTGCGGGCCCTGGTGCGTCTGCAGCACCGCGATGCGCAGAAGTTGTGCGTCAAGTACCGGGCCAGTGCCGACCCGTTCATTCGCATCGAAGCCGAGCATGCCGAGGCTCTGCATCAAGCGACCGCCGCGAGGAAGTGATTTCCTTGCCGACTTGTTCGGCGTTTCGCTGAGAAGACGTGTCCCTTGGGGGAACCGCACCCCACGGTGAACCGGATCGTTGACTGCCTGCGGGTTCTGGAGTGGCAGCCGCCCATGCGCGGCAATAGTCAGCACTGGGGTATCCATCTAACCGGAGTAAACCGGTGGGGTAGAGCCCGTTGGCCTGTAAAGCACGCGGTTTTCGGATTTCTGGCGATGTTTTCGCATGACTGACTGCAGCCACTCCGGTTAGATGGATACCCCAGAGTCAGCAATCCAATGGGAGCTCCTCTGACCCCGCGCCGCTGCCGATGGAACTGACCGACCAGGGGCCGACACGCGAGGAACTCAACGCGTGGAGCCGGGGCACAAGCCTGACGGTCCGCGACGGCAAGCGCTTCGCCAGCACTGCCAGTTGTACCAGTCCCCGTGGAGCCAGTCGTCCTGTGGCTTTCCATCGAATCGCTCTACGCAAGTTCGGCGCGGAGATTGGCTCATCACGGCCACTCGATCGTCACCGTATCCAGATAGACCTCGCCCTCGGGCAGCAGCAGCCGGTTGACCGCATAGTCCTTGCCCGCGCGGAGCTCGTCCTTATCGGCATGAATGTTGTGAAGCGGTTGAACATTGAGCGGGAAGGGGACCAGGACGATGGAGTAGTCAATCCAGTGGAGCGTCACATCTCATACTCATATTCGATGGCGATCTCCTCGCCGGGCTTGAGGGTGCGGGTGGGGGACCAGAGCTCCAGCGTCAGTTGCCGCAGGGCGTAATCCACGTTGACGAAGTAGCGATCCACTTCACCGGCGATCACGCGATGGGTCAGCCGCTCGTGGCTCGCGTCGTCCACGATGCTCCACGCGCTCGCGGGGCGGTCGTTCCCTTCGAGGAAGCGATCGGCGGCGGACGTCTGGGCGTCCGCGGGCCTGGGTAAATCCACCGGGCGGTCCTTGCCCGCCGCGTCGCGCACGACCAAGCGCGTTGACTCGGGGTGTGTCATGTCGAAGACGGGGTGGACCCGCAGCGTCGCCTCCCGCGGCTGGTCGGAGGCGTTGCGGATCGAATCGCGGAAGCGGACGACCGAGCCGCCCGCCAGCGTGACCCGCCGTTCCAGTTCCAGGCCGTTACCGAGCCTTGCCTTCATGACGACATGGTCCCCGTCGCTCTGGACCACCTCGAAGGGCGTGGACCAGCCGGCGGATCGCCACGAGCGCTGGCTGTAGATATCGCTACCGTTGTCCTCAACGAGCGTGTAGCCCTTGGGGTGGTTCCCCTTGAGCCAGTCCCGCCCCGTGTGGTGGTTGATGATTGCGTGAATCCGCCCGCCGAAGCCCGGGATGCACTCAACCTCGGCGTCGCGGCTGCGCAGGCGGAGGATCGCCAGTTCGCCCGGCGAGGCCATCCGCGGGAGGACGATCGGGTTGGGTTTGCCGTCCAGGATGTGAACATCGTTGATCCTTTTGATCGGCATCCCCTCCTGGTGGTGGGTGATCTTCTCGATTGCCACGACATCCCAGAACTCGCGCCACGCATCGACGCCCGCCGGCGGCCCGGCGCTCCAGAGCAGCCGGTCGCCGTGCCGCTCGTAGATCGGCCGCTCAAAGAGGGCCAGGTAGATCGCGCCCAGGTGCGCCAGGCGGACGCGCCGCAGCCGCACGGGGTCGTCGCTCACGGCGAGGCGCGCCTTCCCGAACAGAGCGTGCGCTTGGTTGAGGAAGGCTTTTTCCAGGTAGATGCCGGGATTGATCGCTGGCGACAGGCCGCACTGGAGGTGCGCTCCCCGGCCGTTTTTGAACGGCCGATGCACCAGGTCGATGTATTGCCGCAGGTAGGGCGCCGCCGCGCCGTAGTAGGACGGCAGGAACTCGTCGATGGCGCGATCGGTGTCGGTGTCGGGGTCCCACAGCGCCCCGGCCATGATGTAGGTGCGCAGGGCCGCCATCTCACCCCCGGGCGAGAAGTAGTTGGCCTCTTCGTAGATGCTCGTGGCCCCGTTCTCGACGAAGGTCTTGATGTTGGGCTGGAGCACATAGAGATTCGGCCAGGGGCTGAGCGTGTGATAGAAGGGGATGACGTAGTCCCAGATGCTCACCCGCCTGCAGATGCGCGACCAGCCCCGGAGGTCCGCCATGAAAGCGACGTTCTCCGGGCAGCCGTCGAGGGGGTGGGAGAAGCAACACTCCATGCTGCAGAGGCGGACGGTGACGTTCGGGGCGGGGCGGACGTGCAGGGGCGGCTTGCGCGTGTCGAGGTAGGCCAGCGTGTCGATGATCTTGTCGGGGGAGTCGCGGGCGATGTCCGCCGCGATGGCGTTGACGAAGTGCAGGAGCGGCCCGGCCTCGCCTCCTTCTTCTTTCGCCAGCGCGGCGCACTTTTCGCACTGGCAGAAGCCCCCGCCCCCATCGTTCTGCGACACGGAGAAGACCTGGGCATCGGGGTCCTTGGCGATCCACTCCCGCACCGTCGCCTTGGCGATCGCCAGCACCTCGGGGTTGGTGAGGCAGAGCTGCGTCCGCATCGCCGCCGCCGTGCGCTTGCCGTCGATCAGCGAGTAATACTCCTGGTGCGATGCAAAATATTTCTCCGGCGGGACCAACTGGTTGAAGGTGTGAACGCCCGGGTCGTGGTAGCTGACCCTCCCGCCGTGCGCCTGGTCCAAGTCGGCGCCGGCGCTGGTCAGCCGGTTCCGCATGGCGAAGAGCGTGCCGCGGTGCTCGGGGTAGTCCAGCTCGCGGTTCATCAGCGGTGGAACATACCGCCGATCGATGGCCTGCAGCGAGATCACGCCGCCCGTGGGCAGACGCGTGCAGTCGGCGGCGAACCAGCGGCAACCCAGGTATTCCTCCAGAAACACCGACACCGCGTAAAGCACGCCGCGCTGGTTGCCCGCCAGCTGCAGGTCGGGCCCGTGGGAGCGGATCACCAGACCCTCCACACCCAGCGACGCCGACTCCGTTTCGGGAAGTGCATAGGCCCTGCAATGCCCGATGAAGAAGCCGTGTCGGTCGCCGCGCTGCGTCTCGGGCAGGACCGCGAGTTCCCGGCCCGTGATCAGGCGCAGGTGCAGTTGCAGCTCCTGCGCCGCCGTGCGCTCCGTGGGCGTGGGCTGTTCGGGCAGAAAGATCGCGTGGGTCTCGGGCCGGACACCCCGGCCGGCAAGACGGATCGTAGCCGCGCCGGCCGACGGCTGATCCGGGGAGAGGACACTTATCCGCGGCGCGCCCGTTTGGCAGCCGCCGGTGGCCAGGAGGAGCAGCACCGACAGCCAGATGCAAAGAAGATGATCAGCGGGCCGTGTCGGGGTGGCGCACGAAAAGGTTTGAATCGGCAACCGACGCCTCCACCGCTTTGACGTGACAGGGAACTGCGACGATTCAGAAGCGGGGAGTGTATCCGCTTCGTCAGGCGGGATGCGGGTGGTGTCCTGGTCTGAACCGGGATTTCCTGATTGGCTTCCGGCCCACGACCATCGCAGGCTACTGCGGAGCAGTTTACTGCATGATTCCCGTCGGGCGCAGCCGAATCCGTCCCGCCATAAGCACAAACCGGGATCGAGTCTCCAGCGAACTCTTGCTCCGCGGTCTGACGAACAGCTCACGTCGCCCGCACGTGGGCCGGCCGTGCCGCCAGACTCCCCGTGTCTTGATGTCGGCCGGTCCGTTTCCTCCCACCCCGAGAAGACAACCCGTTCGGAATCGTCATTGGGCCACCGAATGCTCTTGCGGGGTTGAAGCTGCGCAGGGGCGTTCGTTTGTCGGCTGCGTCGTTTACGCCGTTTGTAATGGCGCTGTGACCCACACACGATCTGTCATTGAGCCACACTCGCTCCGTTTTCGCACACCGGGCCGAATGCGTCACGCAGGTAGCAGGTGTCGGTCTGTGCGCTCTTGGCTGTCTTGATCGTGCGGATGTGGGCGATGTACGCGGTGAGCACGTCGGCCGTCGGCGTCTTGGCAGGCAGCGCTCCGTCGTCGCCACGGGCTTGCGCGACCTCGAAGCACCTCAGCTTTTCCCTGGCAAACGGAAAGATGCCGGCTCCGGTTCTGACGCGGCGCTTTCTGCTGGCGACCGTGAAATCGGCGACTGACGTGAAGGTTCTTCAAGCCGTGTCAACCGCGCGACCAGTGCGGGCGGATTCGGCGAGCGCGGCGACAATGCAGACGTTCCGCAGGCCGTTGTTGATGCTGACCAGCGGTTGGGCCTGGCCGCGGATGACTTGACAGAAGTGGTTGAGTTGACGCTCCAGCGGGTTGACGTTTTCCTGCTCGATCACGCTTTTTGCCATGGGTTTGTACCACGAGCGATCCACAGCCTTGGGGTATCGTTGGAGACGCATCGTGGGAATCGCCAGCGTGCCCATCGTGCCGGTGACGAAGTAGCAGTCGTCCTCATCGGTATGGGCTTGGACGTAATGCGGATCTTCGCCGGAGGTGTGTTCCCAACTGCGGCTCGAGGCCGCGGCATCCGAGAGCATGAACGTGCCTAGCGCCCCGCCGGCAAAACATAGGGCAATGGCGGCCGTGTCCTCGACCGCAAAGTCGCGGGTGGAGTTGGAGGTGAACGCCTGCACCGACACAATCTCGCCGCAGAGCATGCGCAGATTGTCGACCTCGTGGATCATGTTGATCAGGATCGGCCCACCGCCGGGCTCCCTGCGCCAGGCGAACGGACCGTCGTAGTAGCCTTGGTCGGGTTTGTAGAACAGGGCGGTGCCGACGACTGCGACGATCCTTCCGAGTATCCCGTCGGCAATGACCTGGGCCGCCTGGGCCATGATCGAACTGTGCCGGCGATGATGACCGACCAGCACCGGCACACCGGCGGCTTCCGCCGCCAGGCTCAGCCGCCGGCCCGGTTCCAGCGCATGGGCGACCGGCTTCTCGACCAGCGTGGGCACCCTGGCGGCCACGCATTCGAGCGCCTGATCCACGTGCAACGCGTTGGGGGTGGCCAGGATGACACCGTCGGGAAGGTCAGTGACGAAGAGATCGGCCAGTGATCGATAGAGCGGCACATTCAACGTGCGGGCGTAGGCCGCCGCCGCCGGGGCGGGATCGATGATGGCCGACACAACGCACTGATCGCTGCGTGCGATCGTCTCCACGTGCTTCCTGCCCATCAATCCGGCGCCGGCGACGGCGATGCGGAGGGTCATGATCTCTTACCTTCAGCTGTGCGAATGGACAGATCTGTCGCTGGGATGCGGTGGCTCATGCACGGATGGGGCTATTATTGATGCGGCAGATGGAGTTCTCCGTGGGTCCAATCGTCTTGTAACTTTCTATCGAATCGCTCCACGCGAACTCGGCGCGGAGATTGGCTCATCACGGCCACTCGATCGTCACCGTATCCAGATAGACCTCGCCCTCGGGCAGCAGCAGCCGGTTGACCGCATAGTCCTTGCCCGCGCGGAGCTCGTCCTTATCGGCATGAATGTTGTGAAACGGTTGAACATTGAGCGGGAAGAGCCCCAGGACGATGTTGACGTTGATGTCCTTGATCGCATCGGCGATCGGAGCGGTTCCGTAGTTATCGCAATCAGCGCCCTTGCCGCGGGTTCCCAGGCAGGTCCATTGTGACTGGTCGGGCGTGACGGTGATGGTGTGCTCGCGGTAACGCCTTGTGATCGGGATCGGCTGTTGATGCAGAGCCCAGTTCGTGCGGATCGGGCCGACGTCGGACTGCACCAGCAGCATGAGTTGGGAGCCCTTGAGATCGATATCGCCTCTGAGGCGCGTGGTGATGCGGGCGCTGGTGAATTTCGTCGGGTAGTTCTCATTGACGAAACGGTTCTTGCCGCAGAAGGGTTCGAGACGCTCGTAGGGGTACTTGTCATGGCGCATCATCGGCAGGCAGAAGAGCAGGTGAAGGTATCCCGCGCCGGGTTTGGCGTGATTGAAATCGACGCCCCAGGGCGAGCGCGCGACGAGCGCCCCTTTGCGGATCATCGAAGGCAGCGGGCCGCCTCCGCCCGCAAGCCAGAGGAGCCAGCCGTTGCTGCCGGTGTCAAAAGTCTCGGTGTAACGGCGGGGCATGAAAACCTCCCTGAGGCGCGGCACATTGTCTGAATGTGTCGTGTGTGCCTGTAACGTCAACGATCCTTGGTGCGATTGCCCGCGTCGCGCGGTTTTACCGACAGGTACCGGTCGTAAACATCGTGTCTCCGAAACCCCCAACCCATCCAGCCGTAGGCGTTGGAATGGACCTTGGCCTGCAACGCCATGATGGGAATCTCGACAACCCGGACCTCCGCTGCCGCGCCAAGCTGAACGAGCGTTTCGCCTCCCGGACCGACGACAAAACTCCCACCGTTGAATGTCCCGGCGTGATTGACTACCACGAAGAACACTTCGTTCTCAGCCGCGCGGCAGCGGGTGATCATTTCGTTGTGGGCGAAATCAACGTGCTTGTCCAACGCCTGGGTGTACCACGCCATCGGACAGGCGATGATCTGCACGCCCATGGCGCGGAGGCAGCGCGCGGATTCGGGCACTTCGCGATCGAAGCAAATCATCGTCCCCAGCCGACAACGAATGTCGCGTCGGCAGATGTCCGTCGCAACAAAACGATCGCCGGGCGTGAACGCGCCGGAGTGGTCGATGGATTCGGCCGGGCGGCAGTGTACTTTCCGATAGACATCCAATACTTCGCCCGAGGCGGAGATAATGCCCGCGGAATCGTGCAAGACGCCGGCCGAACCGGCCTCCACGAAGCCGGCAACCACGTACATGTTGTTGGCCCGGGCGATCTGCTTCACCGCCGACATCCTCGGACCATCGAGCGGCTCGGCGATCTCGGCGCAGCGGCGGCGAGTATCCGCTGGCTCGCTCCCGAAGCCGTAGCCATGGAAGACGCACTCGGGGGTGATAGCGATATCCACATTCTGCCGCCCAGCCTCTTCGAGTGCCGCCAGCGTGCGCCGCGTATTACCCTCCATGTCCCATGCCTGGGTGTGTACCTGGCACAACGCCACCCTTAGCAATCCGTCCTTGGTGTCATAGATGTCCGGCAGACTGGGGTTCATACCGCTTCCTTAGTTCCTGCGGCGAATCGCGCGGATCGCAGTGAAACAGCGAGACTAAATTGACGCGTTGACCTGCGGCATGAAGTAGTGCGATAACACCTCAAAATCGTCGCGGTGGGGTTGTCCGCTCGGACAGACCGACATCATGATCCGCCCGGTCGATTGACGATTGGCCTACCCGGGCATCTTCACGCCGCGACGGGCACTGCCAGCGTCCGCGATGTGGGGAGCCCTGATCATCTGATTTCCGCACCCGCTTCGTCCCGGACTTTACCCGTACCTCCGACAAACACGAGTTCGGCCCCGCTGGCTCGCAGAAGCATCCATACATTCCTATCGACAAACCTCGTCGCGCAGAGGTGGATGCGCTCGTATGGTTTGAGGCTTGCGGGGCTTTGGAGGATGGTGTCGTCCATCACGACATCCACCGATTTGCCTTGTTTGCGCAGGGCCTGGAAACACCCCATCGCCGTCTCGCGGACCTGGTCGGGCTGGGCGGCCCATCCCAGGTCCTTCCGCAGATAGCTGTCCCATTTGCCCACGAAGACGGCATCGGCGGCCCGCGCTCGCCGGGGTGCGACGCGCTGAGCGTCCGCGAACCGACGGAACAGTCCCTCATTGACGACCCGTGCGTAGTCGCGCGTCTCCGTCCAGTTGGCGTGGCAGACATAGTCCGCACCATGTTCGTAGCACGCGGCCGACTGCTCCGCGTAGAGGACCGTAAGGCGTTCATCCAGCTTGTGATTGCGGTAGGAGTAGGGCCCATCGAGCTCCACCGCGACCTTCTTGCCGCCCGCTCGCGCCACGGCCATCTCCCACGGCATGTCGTCGATCGGCGCCGGGTCCACGAACATCCACTCGCAGTTGGCCGCCCAATAGAACGCGCCCACGGTCCCGCGCAGCGGGCCGACTTCACACACGATCCGTCCCACCTGCGGGCCGTACTCGGCCTTGCCATCGCCCGCCTTGATCGCCTCGTGCATGGCGTCGAAGAAGCGTCGCCCGGCCCACTCGCGGTACTTCATGAAATCGACAAACCGCGGGTCGGGCCGTTCGCCGCGCATCTTTTCGGGCGGCTGCCAAGTGATCCCGACCTCATCCCAGGTTGCGAAAACGGTCAACCAACTCGCGTTGAGTTCGGCCAGCGAGCGATAGGCGCTGCGCAGGTATTCACGGAACTGCCGTTGTGCCGCCGGCGAGTAATCGGTCCAGATGCCCCCGTGGTATTCGGATTCGAAGGAGCAGGCGAAGGCGCCGACGAAAAAGAGATTCGGCAGGCCGCGGCTGTGCTCGGCGACTTTCCGGTAGAAGCCCTGCATCGCTTCGATCAAATACGGGTCGGCGAAGTTGTGATATGGAACCGGCTGCTCGCGGTTGTCTTCCACCACACGCCCGTCCGGGCCGTACAGCAGCGCATCACGGTTTGCCCTGATCCAGGCCGGCATCGCACGCGTGTTCATCTTGATCTGCAGCGACATCCCTTCGTCCACAATCGCCTTCAAGTGTTGGTCGTACCCCGAGAAGTCATACTCACCCGCCCTGACTTCCACGTCCGACCATGCGATATCGAAGCTGATGTTGTTGTAGCCAAGGTCCCGATGCAGGCGGACGTATTTCTCCCATGTCGCCAGATCGCCGCAGTTCCGCCGATCCCATGAGCGCATCGTGTAGGCGTAGGTCACACTCGGGGGCGTCTGCCGCGCGACGGGGAATTGGTTGGCTCTGACGGCGTCAAAGATGGTTGCGGGGGGTGTGACACCCATGACATACTCCGATTTCAAACGAGCGCCGCTCTGGGTTCCGGGCCACCAGGCACCCACTCAGTGATTCATCCGGAAATCAGGATGAGCGGGGGCGCCCATCCATGCGGGGAGGCGTGGCCTCCAACACCGGGACGGATCAGCATAACCGCACATGGGTGAACGCCTGATGCCTGCCGCGGTGACCGCAGCCCGCGGCAGGCTCGCGTTCTCGGGCGGCTCTCCATTGTGCTCAAGACAGGTTCATACGGGATTCGGCCCGAGCGGCCACTGGTGCAGACGATCGCGCCAGATAGCCCAGTTGGTGTGGAGCGCCAGATTGGCGGACGCCACGCCGATCTCCTCCTCGTCCACCGACAGCACCGCGAGCGGTTCACCGACAGGGCTGTAGATACAACTGGTACCGGTGGTGTCCGACGAGACGCAACTAGCGCAGGCGACATACAGACCGTTGAACTGCGCATGCGTCCCGCTTTGGTTAAGGCGCTGGCTCCCGCCCAGAGGTGAGTCGCCGCAGGGCGCGTTGCACCAGAGCAGAACCTGCGCCCCTTCGAGGGCCATCTTGCGGACCGTTTCGGGGAACTCCCCGTCGAAACAATTGCTCAGACCGACCCGGCCGAATTTCGTGTCGAAGACGCAGCAGCGCAACGATGGGGCCGGCTCGGCGAAGACCTTGGTCTCGTAGTCCCAGGGAAAGAGGGGATTCTTCCGCCGCACGCCCAGCCATTTGCCATCCGCATCGACTAGCAGACCGTGGTGGAAGTCGTGATCGACCTCCGAAAACCGCGTTCTTGACCCCGCCAGCGGGGGTGAAATGAGCCGAGTCCGACTTCTGCAACGGGCTGCTAGCCCAATTGAGTTGTAGATCTCGGTGCCATCCCGCTCGCCGAATCCGAACGCCACAACCATCTTGGCCGCCCGCGCCGCGTCCCGCACGCACCGCAGTTCCTCGCTCTGACCCACGACTATCGCCAGATCACGATTCGCGGCGATCGCCTGCTCGACCGAGCCGCCCGCGGGCGTCGAGTACCCCTGCAGCGCCATCTCCGGCATCGCCAGCATCTGCACGCCACGCCGGCCCGCCTCCTCGATCCCCGCGATCATCTGGGCCAGGTTTTCCGCCACTCCCGCTCGGCCATTGCAGTGGTTTCGCTTCTGGAAGACGCCCAGCACCAGCGGCCGCGCCCACGACTCTTTGTTTGATCGCTCAATTTGTTCACGCAGCCCGTTGCTGCGAGCCTGGAGCAGTTCCCATGACCTTGGAGTCAATCCGGTTGAGACCTTGATCGTCATGCTTGTTACGCTACTTTGGAGTTCAAGATTCACACACCCTCGCCAAGATCATCTCGCTTCCGGCTTCGCAATCAACTGACGCAACGCTCCGTTGACAATCAGATCCTTGATCTCCGGGGTCCACCCGGCAGGTAGCCTCTATATCACCGTTGCTCCAACTCGACTGGCCGGCCAACATCACCGATAAGCCGCCCGAGGGCTAGAGCCTGTTAGCTACTTTTACCCTTGTCCGCCGGCGGAGCCGACGAAAGGGAGATGGCAAGGAAGCCTTACCCCAGTGACGTGACGGATGACGAGTGGGCCTTCGCGACCCCGTACCTGACCCTGATACGTGAGGACGCCCCGCAGCGCGAGCATCCGCTGCGGGAGCTGTTCAACGGCCTGCGTTACGTCGTCCGCGCCGGGTGTGGCGGATGGTGCCCAACGACCTGCCGCCCTGGCACGCGGTCTACGAGCAGGCGCAGCGCTGGATCAAGGCCGGAGTGTTCGAGCGGATGGTCCACGACCTGCGGGAGTTGCTGCGGCTCTGCGCCGGCCGGAACTTCCAGCCCTCGGCGGCGATCCTCGACGGCCGCACGATCCAGAGCACCCCCGAGAGTGGGGCGCGTGCGGGCTACGACGGCTACAAACGCAGGAATGGATCGAAAGTCCACATCGCCGTGGACACGCTGGGGCATCTGCTGGCGCTGAAGGTCACGGCCGCCAACGAGCAGGAGCGGGACCAGGTGAAGGACTTGGCCAAGCAGGTGCAGGAGACGACCGGCCAGAGCGTGAAGCTGGCCTACGTCGACCAAGGCTACACCGGGGAGAAGCCCGCGGCGGCGGCCAGGAAGGAGGGCATCGAGCTGATGGTGGTGAAGCTGTCGGAGGCCAAGAAGGGCTTCGTGCTGCTGCCCAAGCGGTGGGTGGTGGAGCGCAGCTTCGCGTGGATGGCGAGGTTCCGGCGGTTGGCGCGAGACTACGAACGCTTGCCGGAAACCCTGGCGGGACTCCATTGGTTGGCGTTCGTAGGCCTGTTGATGGCTCAGCTCGCCGCCGCGATCGTCAAAAGTAGCTAACAGGCTCTAGCCAAAGAGTTCTTTGAGGTCCCAGACCACACTGCCCATGTGATACCGGGCGTGATAGGCGGTTCCCCCGCAATAGTAGGCGGTTACCATCTTGCCATCGGCCAACTGGACGGTGCTGGGATAACCCAGATCGTGTGATGCCACGTCGACAAGTTGGCAGGGAGCGTACCAGCTCTTGCCCTCGTTATCGCTGAGGCGCACGTCGATGCCGTAGTGGCCCCTGCAGCGGTTGCCGTAGGTCAGCAGGATGCGGCCATCGGCCAGACGCAGAAGATGCGCCGGATGTTGAGCCGCCATGGATAGGTGCTGTGAATAGGCCCAGGTGCGTCCATCGTCCGGCGAGGCGAAGAGCACGAGTTCGCCCTGGTGATCGAGCGTTCGGACGGCCGCCAGCCAGCGACCGTTGCCCAGGTGCAGCGGGGCGGTCTCGTTGTGGTTGCCTTTGCCGATGATGACCCCATCGCCCCAGGTTCGGCCCTCGTCGCGGCTGCGATAGAAATAGGAGGAGTTGTAGCCGTCGGCGCGGTCGCCCAAACCGCCGGCGTAGCCGGACACGCACAGCGTCCCGTCCGCGGCGGGCAGAATGTCGCCAAACGGAATGATCTCGCACATGCCCGGTTCGGGGGCGACGGGGAACGACTTGTCGACGGTCCACGTCCGGCCGCCGTCGGACGAACGACTGACCCACGGCTGAAGCGCAACGGACCCCTCATGGTTGTGTGGCTGCCCTATCGGCAAGCGTTTCGACCAGCCTGACGCGAGCACAATCAGATCACCATTGCGATTCAGACCGGCCGACACATTCATGCGATTGGTCGTGGGTTCATGCTTCACAGGAGTGCCGCGAAGCTTCCAAGTCCGGCCCCCGTCCTCACTACCCCAACATTCAACGTCGCCCTCCCAGAAGCCGTGGCACGGCTGATTGAAGATGGTGGCGACGATCGCACCGTCCCGCATCAGCGTCAGGTTCGGCCAGGCGCAGACATTGTCGATGGCGATATAGCGGTCCATCGTGGTGACGCCCTTGTTTAAAATGAGAGGCCGGCAGTCGGCCCCTCATTTTACTCGACTATTTCAGCAAAACAACGTAATCCGCCTGGGTCAAGTCGGTTGTGAACGTGGCCACGCCGTCGGCGTAGGCTACCTCGAGGGTCTTCTGTCCCTCGACCGTGCGCGCGGACTTGGGCTTGAAGGGGACACGCACCTGGACCGTGACGCCCTTGGCCGGTGCGGCGTTCCAGTTGATGAGGGTGACCAGCGTTCCCTGCGCGTTGTCGATGATCAGGCCTTCAATGCCTGTCACGGAGGCGACCACGTCTTTCTTAAGGTCGGGCCGGGCGTTGACGCCCAGGCCGATGAGCTTGTTCTTGTCGGGTTCGCTGGTCATGAGGGAGTAGACCATGCGGCGGCCGCCGCGCGCCCAGGGCGTGATCTTGGCGGCGCTGTTGATGTAGCCGTGCCCGGGCAGAGTGCCGACGGCAATGGCCTTGCCCTTGCCGTATTCGCGCACCGTGACCGCGGGCTTGCCGTCGGACCAGGTGCCGATGACCTTGGCGTCATCCGGGGTCAGCACCTGCTTCATGGCGAAGGCCGGGATCTTCGTGCCCTCGAGCGTGATCGTGTCGATGGGCTTGAGCAGCGGGAGTTCCAGCAACGGCCGGACATTGACCGCATTCTTCTGGATGGTGACGGACTTGAGCCCCAGGAGCTTCAGCAGCCCGGGTTCCGGCTGGTTGAACTGGTTGAGGTAGCCCAGACCGGCACAGGCGTAGAGGACGCCACCGTTCTTGACCCAGGCGTCGAGCTTCCGGGCGGCATGATCCTCGACCCATTCGCCGGCGAAGTAGATGACGTCGTAGTTACCCAGAATATCCTTGCCCTGCACACCGTCGTTGATGTCGTCTTCGGTGATCAGATCCACACCATACTGAGCATTGCGGAGGGAGAGATAGATGCCATGGCAGTCCTTGCGGCAGAGCGTTTGCTGGAATTGCCCAAAATCCTTGTCACACTGACTGGCGAAGGGGTCGTCCTTGGGGTCAACCTTGAGGGCACGCTCGTTGAAGTCCGTGGCCTTGGAGAGGACCACGGCGATCCGCGCGGAACGGTACTTGCCGCCCACGGCGAGTTGCTCGATCTCGCCGGAGTCGTAGATGGACTCGGTGATGGCCTTAAAGCTGTCAGGGTATGCCCAGGCGACGGAGTTCTCGGTGAAGTTCTCCGGCGGGGCGACCCAGAAGCTGTCGATCTGCGTCGCGCCGGCGCCGATGGCATAGACCATGCCGCGACGCAGGTTCTCGGCCGTCTGGCCGGGGGCGTGGGGCATGACATAGAAGTGGATGGGCAGGTTGTGGTATTTGACGGCACTGCGGGCCGTGGCCAGCATCCAGCCGATCATCTGCGGCGGCTCGGTCACGGAGAAGATGTAGTCCTCGGTCCAGTAGGCGCTCATGCCGCGGAACTTGAAGATATCGATCCACTGGAAGATCGGGCCGTAGTACATGACGCCGCCGTGCGGCGAGTAGTTGGCGCCGGTGAGCACGTCCTTGTTCAGCAGTGTCTCGGCAAGCTTGGTCATCTCGGCGAACTCACCGAACCGGACCTCCTCGCTGAAGATGTTGGAGTACCAGCGGATCCGCGGCTGCGCCGCGTCGGCCGAGAGCGTGGCCTGAGAGAGGTCGACGCCCAGGTCGTCCTTGGTCAGATTCTTCTTTTTCAGCCAGGCGCGGAAGGACTCGACATACTTGGGGTCGGCGTAGTTGATCGGGGAAATGCCGATTTCATCGCCAAAGGAGAGGATGCGGAAGTTCTGCTTCTGCTCCGGGGTGAGGGTGGCCACAAAACCATTGATCTCGCCCACGGTGTGGGTGTGCTGATGGTAACCGTCACGCTGAAGGTGAACGTAAGGCGCGGGCAACACCGTATTGTAGCCGAGGGCGTCCTTGAAGGCGTTGCCCCAGCCTTCCTGCCCCCCGCGCAGGGCGAAGGCGCCGTAGTAGGCGAGGAGGGCCGGCTTCTTGCCGCCGTTGTTCCGCCGCCACTTGGTCTTGGCCAGGGTTGTGATTTCCTCGGCGTTCTGCTTCGAGGTTTTGATCTTCGCGTCGAGGTTCCAGGCCACGTCGATGGGGAGGATCAGAACGTCGCCGTTGGTCACCTTGACGGCACCGACCACGTCCTTGCCGGCCGGGTCGCGGGCCACTTCGAGATCACAGGTGGCGCCAGCGGGCAGAGTCAGGGTAATGCCTTCCTCATGCACCAGCTTACCGATGGAAATGATATTGAACCACTCGCTCCACTGACCGGCGGCCACGGGTGCGGCGGGGAATTTACCCGAAGTGCCACCGTAGTCCGGCTGCATGTGCCCGCCCACCCAGGCACCGAGCTGTGTGGGTGTGCCGGAGTTGTTCTTGAAGCGCGCCCAGACTTGCGAGTTTTTGATCGCCTCGCGCGCGAACGGACTCCCCGAGTTGTAGGGCTTATAGCCCATGTACGTGTCGGAAGGCTCGGTGGTGAGGATCACCGAATCGATGAACCGGTCGCCCGCGGGTGTCGCGTTCTTGATCGTGATCAGGCGGATCTCGGCCGGTCCGGCAGCCAGTGCGGCGAACTTGCCTTTGGGCGCCTCGGCAGCATCGTGGTCAACGCCCCAGAACCACCATTGCTGCTTGATCATCGGAGCCTTGTAGGCGCCGGCGAAGCTGTAGAAACGTTCATTGTTCACCGCTCCATAGTCGTGGGTATAGACCACCTTGCCGCCCTGCATAACCTCGATGCGGTGCTGGTAGTTGAAATAGGGAGGCGACTGGTACTTGCTCCACACGCGGTAATCGCCGGCCCGGACGACGTTGATCTTGCGGACGGCGGCCGATCCGTCGCTGTCCGCCGGAGCACCGAGCAAGCCTCCGTTCATCACCCACATGCCGCCGTAGGTGTGGCTGGCGTAGCTGTCGTCCTGATGAACGACCTGCCAGCCCTTCTTGTCCTGAATGCGGAAGAACTCGCCCTCCGCGACGATCAGCGCTGCCTCGGTGTCCTTGGTGGGCACGGGTTGGACCACGTCCGGGCCCGCGTACACCTTCACCGGCTGGGGGTTCCACGCTGGGGCGTCTTTGGTCTCTTCCGCCATTGCGAGCGTCGGCCCGGCAACAACGACGGCAAGCAACGCCATGAAAGAACGAAGCCAAGTTTGGGTCTGAGCCATGGGACGGTTCTCTCGGGTTATTGACAGTGGTATGAGTTTGCTCACGGGCATAGTTTACAGCATGGCGGCGTCATGGCGGACGTCCCCAACGACAAGAGCCGCTTCGCCATCGCGATCGACACCGACAGCGGTTGCTTCGCCCCGGAATCCCCGGACACCACGGAAACACCGGCAAAAGGCGAGCCGCTGTTCGACGAGCAGGGGGAGCCGGCGCTGTTTCTCAAGAACCAGATCGAGTTCCTCTCGCGGTTCCACGGCGAGAGCCAGCGATCCCAGTCGCTGCTCAAGAACCTGAAGGACGAAGGTCTTCTCACGCCCCTGAACCTGGACATCACGCGTGCGGCGGACAAGGCCCGCTTCGGCGTGCGGGGGCTGCTGGCCGTGGACGAGAAGAAACTCCAGGTCCTTTCAGCCGAGAAGGCACACGCATTCCTGACCAGCGGGCTGCTGGCGGCGATCTACATGCACTTGATCTCGCTGAGGAACTTCGAGTCCTTGGCCAACCGCACCGGGCACCTCAGCGACGAGGCCGTCCCTTGGTGGGCCAAGTGAATGTGGATGCCGGGGCGACAACCGAGACGATCGACTTTGGCACAATCGGGGGATTTATGCGGCACGATTGCCGCATAATGATTGGCTTAATTGCAGGACTTGGCTGTTTTGCGGCTGATTTCGTGGTGTCTTGACGGTGGGCTGGCGGTTTAGGAAACCGCCGCTCTATCCTACTGAGCTACGGGCGCGTCAAAGGGGGATTGTCGGGTGTCGTTCCGCGCGTGTCCAGTTGGCTGGCGGCGATCAAAAAACGCAACGAACCCCGCACCAAAGCCCAGTCGCCGCGTGGCTGGGTTTTCCGCCCGGCGCTTGCCCATGCCCCAGCCCCGCGGTAGCGTCCAAGCATGAGACTCATCCAACTGCGCAGGGCGGACGGCAAGACGGGCGGGAACAGCGGCGGCACAGGCGAACGGCGGCTGGCGTGGGTCGACGGCGAACGGCTGCGGACGATCCGCGGGTTCGACTCGGCCTACGCGCTGGTTTGGGACGCGCTCAAGCGAAACCAGCCTCTGCGCGAGGCCGCCCTCGCGGCCGCGAACGCGTCGAAGAACGAGGAGGCGCTCGACTACGCCGAGGTCTACGCCGCCGTCTACTCCGGGGGCCAAGCTGGTTCGTCGCCGTGGCGCATCCTCCCCGCGTTCGACCACCCCGGCGACGCCGCCCGCTGCATGGTCAGCGGCACGGGGCTCACGCACGTCAACAGCGCCAAGCAGCGCGACGCGATGCACGCCAAGACCGCGGCCGCGACGGCGCCCATCACCGACTCGATGAAGATCTTTCAGTGGGGCCTCGAGGGCGGCAGGCCGAACGCGGGGGAGATCGGCGTGCAGCCCGAGTGGTTCTACAAGGGCTCGGGCCACGTTCTGCGCGGCTGCGGCGAGACGCTGGAGGTCCCCGCCTTCGCCGACGATGGCGGGGAGGAGCCCGAGGTCGCCGGGGCTTACGTGATCGACCCCTCGGGCAAGGCCCGGCGGGTGGGCATGATGATCGGCAACGAGTTCTCCGACCATCAAATGGAGCGGAAAAACTACCTCTATCTCGCGCCGTCGAAGCTGCGCAACTGCGCCGTCGGGCCCGAGCTGGTGCTCGACTTCGATTTCAAGGACGTGCGCGGGCGCGTGAAGGTCGAGCGGGCCGGCGCTGCGGTGTGGGAGCGGGCGGTGGCGACGGGCGAGGCCAACATGTGCCACAGCCTGGAGAACCTCGAGCACCACCACTTCAAGTACGCCCAGCACCGCGTGCCGGGCGAGGCGCACATCCATTTCTGGGGGGCCGACGCCTTCAGCTTCGGCACGGGGCTGTTGCTGCAGGAGGGCGACGTGATGGAGGTGGCGTGGGAGGGCTACGGCAAGCCGCTGCGCAACCCGATCAAGGTCGACCGCTCGAAGCCGGCGCTGGCGCGGGTGATGGAGGCGTGAGGGGGATTGGTGACGGGTCGGCATGGTTGGGTCTCCTTAGTTTGATATTTTGAAATAGGAATGGAGAGCCAAGGCCACGACGTGGCACCAGGTTCTGCCTTGAATTCCCGATGAAAACGCCTCGGATGGATCGTTGTTGAATCTCGTGGTCCGTCACTTCCTATGCGTTCAAGTTGTTGAGACGCTTGGACTCTCAGACGTTTCATTTCGCCCCGGAGGGGCGGCCGAATGTAGCCACGGGTGGAGCGTCGTCCGCCTTCGACCAGAAGGCGGGCGACGCGGAACCCGTGGAATAGGGTGTGCGTTTTTCTTCTGCCCCGGCAGGGGCAGCGGAATTCAGCCTCGCGCCGGCATGACGGTTTGCACGGACAGCGATCGCCTTTCCGCGCGGCGCGGCATTTCCGTTGCCCCTGCCGGGGCAAGAGACGTTTGGACCACGGGTTCCACGGGTTGCGCGACGCTCGC
>JAPLMQ010000036.1 GCA_026386955.1 Planctomycetota bacterium | reverse complement strand
CGCGTAGGGGTCGATGCCGCGCTGGTCCAACAGCCACGCGTTATGCACCCACCAACCCCATTCCCCGCGCGGGCTCGGGTCCTCCGGGCTGTTGCCGTCCCAGATCGCGTCCCACACCTGGCTGCGATAATTGACGCGGCGAGCGTTCGGGCAGAGAAACAACTTCGACACATGCGTGCCGGCGTATTGATCGACCCAGGCGTGCAGGCCCGGGACCGTCATCTGATCAGGCGATCGCGAGTAGAAGAAGTGGCAATTGTCTTCGTTGAGGATCATCGCCTGAACCTTCCTTCTTCCATTGGGCGGGCTTAACCGGCAACGACCACCCCCACTCCTCAGGCCTCGCCCAATTCGGCCAAGAGCCTCGTGACGACCTTTTTCTGGCTCCCGTAGGCCAGCATCTGATGCAACTCGTAGACCTCGGGCGAGATCTTGTCGCGATGCGCCTCGATGGGGCCGTGGCCCGGGGACCAGGATGCGTACGCCGTGCAGTAGCGCACGAAGACCGTGCGACGCGCCTCGGCGGCGTCCCACTTGCGGGCGCCGTGGCAGAGGCACTCGGTGAAGACGACGACGTCACCCGCCTTGGGGCAGACATTGATCACCGTCGGCGGCTCGCTGTCGATGTCGATGTTCGCGGGCCGGGTGAAGTGGGCCTTGTGGCTGCCTGGGACGCAGACAAAGCCGCTGCCCGCGGGCACGTCGACCAGCGACACCGCCGCGTTGATGAACGTCGCAAAGACCTTGTCGTCGAAGGCCTGATAGTCGCAGGCGGGGTGGTGGAACTTGCCGGACACGCCTCCGTGGAACGGGATCGCGTCCGACTCGCGCGTGTTGCGCGTCAGGGCGGCGCCGAGCAGCTGGGGGCGGTTGAGCGTGAGCGCCATCACCACACGCATGATCTGGTGGTTGAGCACGAGGCGCTGGAACACTTCGTCAAGGTATTCGACGTTGTTGATCGCCCGTGGCGTGGTCGGCTTGGTGGTGGGGTCCGAATAGCTCCAGAGCGGCGGCGGCAGCTCCGCGTCGCCCAGCGCGTGCCACTTGTCGCACAGCTCCACCATTCGCCGGACGTCGTCGGGCGGGACGGCCTGCCTAAGCACGATGAAGCCGTGGAGATCGAACAGGTAACGCTCGTCGGCGGTGAGCACGGTGGGTACCCCAATGTTCTGTGGAAGAGCCCAACCGAATAAGGTGCGGCTTGGGTCTCCAAACGGGCCCTTGCCGACGACCGCCGTCGGCGATCCTGCACAGCGTAGAGCCCGGGTCGCGTCCCGCCAATCGCGTTGCGGCCATTATCCAGGAGGCGATCTTTGCCTCCCGTCCGCGGCGGCTGGTCGCGGCTTGATCCAAGAGTGGCAACCGCGGCCAGTCGCGGCCGAGCCGGATTGGCTGCGGCAGCGGCGGATGTGGCGGGCACTCCACCCGACGACACCCGAGCGCGTTCACGATTGATCGGATCAACCCGGCTGGAACCACATCTCCACCGCGCTTCGTTTTTGCGCCGGCAACCCATTAGATATGCTGAGTGCTCAAATTGAAGCGCTCCGCCCATGGGTGAACTCGACACGTCCATCTCGTCCCTCAAGCGTCTGCGTGACCAGTTCGAGGAGGACTTCAAGCAGTTCCCCGACCTGTACTACGCGATCATTGGAGGACCGGCGGTGAAGAACGGGGGACCCGGGTTTCTCCAATCCACCGGCGAATACCTCGGGGTCGAGGACTACCTGAAGGAGCATGTCGCCACCGGAAAGCCCTGCAGTGACTCCGTGGGGTGGAAATATCC
>JAPLMQ010000048.1 GCA_026386955.1 Planctomycetota bacterium | reverse complement strand
CAGAACGCTACAAATCCTGGGCCGCGCACCAGGAACCCGTAGGCCGGCAGCGTGAAGCCAAGCCCCGCGTCCTCACCGCTGTAGGGGCGGTCGGTGCTGTTGATGTAAATCCGCGTGCCGCCGCTCAGTTCGGTCCGCTCGACCCGAGTGTCGTCCGACAACCAGGCATGGCTGACGATCACCTCATCGGCGGTGCGGCGGTGCAGGTGCGCCAGGACGGCGTAGGTCTGCTTGATGTAATCGAGCTGTGCCGGGAAGAAATCATCGTTGAAGAAGTAGTAAGGCGGCTGGGCGCTGCGCAGGAGCATGAGGAAGTTCAGCGGCGCCTCGCGGCGGAGCCCCTGCGACTGGTGCGGGTGAGCCAGGGCGATGTCGCGATAGATCGCGCCGAACATCGGAATCGGCCGGCCGCGCAGCAGCACCCACCACCACCACCAGTTGGCGATCTCCGGCGGGGTCAGCAGAATCCCCTCCCAGTAGTCGAGCAGGTCGGCCGCCCAGGACATTCCCGTCTCCGACCCGAAGACGCCAAACAGCGACTTGCCCAGGGTCATCAGCGCGCGCTTGTCCTGCCGCTCATCCTCGCGCGAGCGCGGGTGGGCGTCGCTGTGGCACTCGTAGAGGTGAGCCGCAGTGGTCGTGTCGATGAACAGGGCGTTCCATGGGTAACGCTCACGCATCAGCGGCAGGTTCCGCTGGGCGAAGCGCAGCGCCTCGCCGCTGCACTGGATGTAACAGCGCCCGCCCGCCCAGAATCCGCCGGCGTGAAGCTGGCCGTCCGGTTTGACCAGCACGCTCTCGCCCTGGCCGAACGAGGGCGCGGCCTGGTAGATGTCCTGATAGTTGTCGTGCCCGCCCACGGTAAAGCCCAATTCGCGGATGGCCGTGCTGGCGGCCCGCAATCCCTCGTCGCCCCCGGCCCACTCGTTGGCGGGCATGTAGTCGGGGTGACGCCGGTCGTAGCCCTCCAGGCCCCAGCCCCAGAAGATCGCCATGGCACGGTCAATCCCCTCGTCCTTGAGCCGACGGCAGACCTGCGCGACGTCGTCGAAGCGATGGACCTGGTGGAATGATTCCTTGCACGGACCCTGGTTGGCGTCGCCCGCGAAGGCCTCGTGGTGCATGTAATTGAGAAACTTGATATTCACACCCCCGAGCAAGTTGGCCAACGCCGGATTCCTCTGGGCCCGAGTCGATAAGGGCTCAAGCCCGCGGCGTTCCAGTTCGAGGCGGCGGAACTCGCGCGCCGGATCGAGCCGATCTGAGCCGGGGATGAAGCGGATGTCGAGTTCCAGCGGATGGGCCTGCGGATCGCGCAGGAACTCGGCCGTCCAGCGCAGCCCGGATGGCCCGCCCTGGGCGAAGAACTGGAGGTAGGCATGATTGCACGCGCCCAGGACGCTGCCCCGTCCCGGCCGGACCACCGACCAGAATCCCATCACAAGGCCCATCACGTAGTGCAGCACCAGCTCTCGCTGAATCTCGGCTGTGCTGCTGGGCACCCACACGCCCTCACAGATCGGCAGCGCCAAGCCGGAATCCGTTTGCGCCGGGTCCAGTACGAACAGGCCTGGGAGAATCTGTAGTGGCGGGTCCTGCCCGGCCGACCGCATCCGTTCCGGCAGCGTCGCACCGGCGGGCACGGGCTCGGTGATGTGGACCTCAAGTCCGGCGCCGCCCGCGCGCAACCGCATCTCCACCGCGCGCGGCCCCACGGTGCGCATCACCAGCCCATCGCCATCGCGAACGATCTCGCCTCGTAGCGGCTGGACCTGGTGTGACTTGGGGTCGCGCAGGGCAAGCAGCGGGACATGCAGTGCCTGCGCCTGCATATCTCCGCCATGGCGCGTCCAGAGCGAGAGGGTCGCGTCCGGTTCGTGGATGTCAACCCGCAGCCGTTCGGTCTCGATGCGCATGCGTGATCCTTTCTGGCACAAGAGTACGCAGGATAACGACAACTCCACCGGTCCCGAATCCGAGTCAATCAAGCGGGGCTTCGGCTTGGGCCGGCCTCTGACGAAATGTCGGGGCATCGGATTGGCTGCCTGCGTATGAGCTTCGCGCAAACCATCCGCGACGAGGTCGCCCGTGTCACCGCGCCGTTGCCGGTTGTCACGCGCATAGCGGGAGACCCCCGGAGTGCAACTCACGACATGGCCCGGCCTCACAGCCCCGACAACGACACGTCGATCGAAACGCCCGGCAAGGCGTGCACGCCGCTGAAGATCGTCATGTGCAGATGATCGGAAGGCTCGGCTCCGCCGCGCGGGCCGGCGAGGAACGG
Source organism: Planctomycetota bacterium (assembly GCA_026386955.1). Classification (GTDB taxonomy): domain Bacteria; phylum Planctomycetota; class Phycisphaerae; order Phycisphaerales; family Phycisphaeraceae; genus JAPLMQ01. The sequence goes on along the minus strand of JAPLMQ010000048.1, from coordinate 4,708 downwards.
CGTGGGGTCGTGCGTCTCCCACCACGACAGGTCCGAAATCCGGCGGCGCTGTGAGCCGCCCACGGGCATGGCCCAGAGCTGGCGGCAGTAGGCTGCTCCGATGAAGAAGAGCTTCCCCTCCTTGTTTTCCCAGAGCCGGGCCGCGTTCAGCTCCTCGTCGCAGACCAGCTCGTTCGACCAGGCGATCGCGCCTTGTGGCTTGGAGAAGTGAAGGCAGCGCCTTTGCCCGTTGGCGACAAACGCGGTTCCGGTGAACCTTCCCGTGCAGGCGACCAGGGCGTGGGCCGTGCCGGAGGAGTCGACGTGGAAATCGACGATCCGCAATCGCGCGTTCCAGATGTCGGACTTGGTGATGCCCGGCCTGTCATTGAGAGATAGGAGCGTGCTCTCCGTCCACGCGCCGCCCGAGCGATGCCGCTGGAAGTGCTTCACCTCGCCGTAGCGATAGGGATAGTCGGCGTAGCGACCACCGAGGGCGACGAGGCCAGCGTCGTGGTCGTCCTCGATCGTCAGGACGTGGAAGTGCGTCGCCGTGACGAACGCAAAGGGGTAGGCGTGTCTGGACTTCATGTTCAGGGCGACGGGCTCGTATTTCCACGTCTTGGTGGCGGGGTCTTGAATCCGAGCGCCGATGGAGTGCTGGCCGGGGACGTCGAATTGGGCCGAGTTGTTGTAGGCCACGAGCAGGGTGTCGTCCGCCCCGATGGCGGCGCCGGCGAAGATCGTGGCATACGTGGCTGCCGCGGCCGTCGGGCGCCAATCCTCGGAGATGAACTCCTTGTGATAGGTCCCCGTGACGGTATCCGCCTTGTCGAAGCGCACGTGAAAAAGTCGGCCGTCGTATTCGTTGGCCCCGGCGTCGAAGGGCTCGAAGCCGATCAGGTGCACGTGTCCCGTCGTGTCGACCAGGATGTTGGGCGGGCGGGAGGCACGGAAGTGTTCGCCCGCGGCCCAGTCGCCCCCGTCGCGCCGGGCGTAGAGATACACGGCCGGGCCGGCGCCGTCGGCGACGAAGGCGTAGGTAAAGGTGTTGCTGCCGTGTCGGGCGACCTTGCTGATGTTCTCGCCCCACCAAGCGCCGTTGCGAACGAGGTTGGGGCGTGTCCCGACGTGCGACTGTTTCAGTGTCGGCAAGGGCGCCGGCCCGGTGCAGCCCCCCAGCAACGCGAAGGCGACGATGGCGGCAAGAGCGTGAGCGCCGCGCGGCATGCCCGCGAACCCAAATCGACGATTGGATGCCGTCATGTCGGAAAGACCCAGGAACCCACAGCGTAGTCCAACGTCTCGCAGTCGCGCAGGGCGGACTTGTGCGCCATCACCCCCATCGCATGTACCGCACCGCCTCCCAGATGCTGGTTGTCGGCTGCCCACCTTTGGTGATGACGATGACGTTCTGGCGGTCGGCGAACTCACGGACGCATCGGCCGACGGCGCGTTCGGAGGCGCCGTTGCCGTTGGGGAGCCAGAAGCAGCAACAGTGAGCGGTGTCAAAGGTGTTGCCGCCGGCTTCGCGTTAGAGGGGCGTAGAGACGTTTGGTGGTCTCCCAAGGGACGCCGGTGCCGAAGGGGCCGGTGCCCAGGGCAAGGGCGGAGAGTTTGAGGGGTGAGTTGGCAATGGGGATCTATTTCATGGGATGAGCGGCGTCGCGCCTATCGTCGTTGGTCTCGGTGCCACGTGATCGTGGCTGGCAACCATTGGGCAAGGGGCGTCGGCGGCCGCCGGATGTGGGTGGCCAGGCGATCGGTTGACAGCAGCAGCGTATGGTCGAAAAGCGGCGGGAACGATTGGCTGTGTGACGCCATGAACGCGTCGCGCGGCACGACCTCGTAGCACGGACGGACGCCCAGCAGATCCGCGATCCGATCGCAGTACGACTGGAGCGAGACCAGGTCGGCGCCGGCGATATTGAAGACCGCGTTGGGCGCTGGCGTGTCGCACAATTTGACGATCACGTCCGCCAAATCGGCGGCGCAGACGTGTTGCAACTGCACGTCGTCGGGGATGAAGAAGGTCTGTTGGCTGCGGGTCTTGTCCACGAAATAGGCGGTGCGGCCGACCGGGTCCTCCGGGCCTTGCACGACGGTGGGGCGGTAGATCGTGTGCGGGACGCCGGGGTACACCAGGAGCCGCCGCTCCGCCTCGCGCTTACCGTTGGCGTAGGGCATCTGGTCGGGGATCGGGTCGAGCACGGCTTCCGACTCAGTCCAGGAATGGCCCGAATGCCAGCACGGATACACCATGGCCGAGGAACAGAGCAGGTAGTGCCCGACCCGGCCGCGCAGGGCGTCCAGAGCGGCGGTGACGTCGTGACCGTTGAAGGCGATGTTGTCGACGACCACGTCGAAACGTGCGTCCCGCAGCGCGTCCCGCATGGCGCCTGCGTCGCTGCGGTCACAGCGGATCCACGCGGCGAGCCCTTCGAAATCGCTCGGGATTTGGGTCCCTCGGGTCAACAGCGTGACGTGGTACCGGCCGGAGGCCAGGAACTGCCGTACGGCGAGCTTGCCGAAGAACGACGTCCCGCCGATGAACAGCAGTGTCTTCATAGGGTGTTGTGTCCATCGCCCGCGAGCGGCGAGCGGGTAGTTGCCTTCGCGAGGCCCGGTTCTTCAATTCAGTTGCCTGACTCGAAGGATTGAACTACGCAGCGATTCTTGGCGATCGCAACCCCAATCCTCAATCTCAAAGTTGCGAATGGGAGATTATCAGGGATCCGGTCAGGCCCGGCAATCGAGGGAATGATCAGCATGGGGCGGTCCGCACCTGGTCAGCCGTGCCGGCTGGTCGGCGAACAGGGTTGACGGGAATGCCTCGCTCTGCTTCCATGAGCCATCTGCCTTGGTGCGGGTGCCCGGCGTGGACAGGAACTGCATGACGATCTCACGCGAAAGCCATGACTTCTGGCTGGCAGGGCGGAAGAATCCGCAGTTCGGCGCGCCGGGTCACGGCTTTGACCTCACTGGATTGCGCCAAGGGATGGGCGCACGCCAAGCGCCGGCCGACAGGGCCGTGCATTGCATCCGTACGCAGGTTGAACACATCCCGTGCGAATGGGTGGTGGCGCCGGGGGCCGATCCCGATGTGCGAGTGCTGTATCTGCACGGCGGCGGTTATGTGTCCGGCTCCGGCGGGAATTATCTGCCGCTGGCAGCCCATATCTCGGCGGCGGCAAAGTGCGCAGTTCTGCTTCCTGATTACCGGCTCGCGCCTGAGCACCCATTCCCGACCGGGCTGGAGGATTGCATCCGCGCCTACCTCTGGATGATCGCCAACGGGACCAGCGGGGTAGTGCCGGCAAAGGCCGCATTCATCGCCGGGGACTCTGCCGGCGGCGGGTTGACGTTGGCGACACTTCTGGCGCTGCGTGATCGAAACCTCCCGCTGCCCAACGGCGGCATTCCGATGTCGGCCTTTGCCGATCTGACGCTCGGTAGTGAATCCATTCGGAGACAGGCGGAAAAAGAGCTGTACATGCATCCGGACTGCCTGCCGAGGTTTGTCGAGCTCTATGTCACGCCGGCCGAGATCCGCAACCCGCTTGCCTCGCCCGTCTTCGGCGATTACACAGGCATCCCGCCGCTGCTCATCCAGGTGGGCGACTACGAAGTGATCCGCGACGACAGCGTACGCGTGGCGGCCAAGGCGAAGGCCGACGGGGCGGACGTAAAACTCGAAGTCTGGCCGGGTCAGGTGCATGTCTTTCAGATCCGCGGGCTGCCGGAGAGCCGAGAGGCCATCCAACACCTCGCCGATTTCATGCGCTTGCACTCCCCCCGCTGATAAGAACACGCGCCCGCGAACCAGGTGGCGGCCGGCTGTGCCGTCTCATCTTTGGGTAACCGGGTGCGGCCCATCAGCTACCAGCAAATGCTATAGGTTTGGGGGGTGGCGATTCAGCGTGCTTCCTATGACTGCAACGCTCACCAGTGGACGGTTCCGCTCAATCTGGCGGTCAACCAACTCGTAAAGTTCGGTGACAGCCGGTATCGCTGGCGCTCGGCGGCCGCTACTACGTCGAATCATCCGACGGTCCGGCGTGGGGCGTGTGGTGGACGATCACACTCAAGTTCCCCAAGTAAGCGGACCGCATGAGCCATCACATGACCTGTGGGATCGGGACCGCTGGGGTGTGGGTCCAAACACAAGCCAAGGAACCGGCAATGTCACACCACAGATTTGCGTAGAGTGGTTGGAAGAACATCTACAGTGGGGAGCGTCCATGGACCAGTTTATCGACCGGCACGGCGCTGCGATCGTCGGCGTGCTTGAAGTCGTTCGGATGCAGCCCCCATGCCGTACAATGACGGGTCACGCGAAAGCATCGGCCTTCCCTCTCCCCTCGCCGGATGCGCCACGATCCAATCCCCGCCGCGCACCCGGCCATACCTCGCGGCGCTCGCGCTCCTGCTCATGACCGCCGCCTTCGCGGGCGACTGGCCGCCTATCGGCACGACGTCGCCCGCAGCGCCGTCACCGAGGATCGCCTGAGTTTTTCGCTCGCCCTCGCCTGGGAACGGCATGCCGGCCAGCCCCCCGCGCCGGCCCTGGCCCGAGCCCGTGCAACTGCTCAACCGCCTCGACTTCGACTACGCTCCCAAGCCCGTCATCGCCGGCGGGATCGTCTGCATCGCCTCGTCTTCGGACCACACCGTCCGCGCCTTCGACGCCGCCAGCGGGCGCGAGCGCTGGCATTTCATCTCCGGCGGG
>JAPLMQ010000117.1 GCA_026386955.1 Planctomycetota bacterium | reverse complement strand
CGTAGGGTGGCGCTGAGCGGTACTCCGCGAAGCCCACCGGTTGGGCGTCCGTCGTCCGTGCGTGGCCCGGTTTGTCGTGCGCCGCATCGGTGGGCTTCGCGAGTACGCTCAACCCACCCTACAAGACAAGAATTCGCGCGGGCGGAGTACCGCCTCGCCCGGTCTTCGGCGACACAGTCGCCGTCTCTGATCAGAAAGAGCGTCCAATCGCCGCTTCGCCTCATCCACACGTCAGCATGAAATAGGCCCAGCAGCAAAACACCATCAGGAACGGGATGCAGAGCAGCACGACTGCGAGGCTGTCGCTCGTGTCCCAAGTGACTTCATGGGCGTCAGGATCGTAATGCGACATGATTGGTCTCCTGTGTGCGAGCCGTGGAACTATAGCGCTCGTTTTCAGCAGGCCAACCGCCGGGTGAAAATGGCGTCCGATGGCCCATTTCCCACCGGACAAGGCTTGTCAGGGGCCGGAGAAGGGGATCGTGAAATGGAGGCCAAGACAAGGGCTCCGGGATCTCGCTCGGGCAAGACATCATTCCCTACGGTGCGCCCCTGAAGTGAGAGTCCCGCAATCGGCGTTGAAGCGGGGCTCCGAGGACGATTGGCCGTCGGGAATGCTGCCGCTCATTTCTCGCGGTAAACCAGGACCGGGCCCAGGAGCCCGCCAGTGCCCAGTTCGTTGAGGAAGTTGCGTGTGCCGACGATCGCGATTTGGTTGTCCACGTCGGGTTTCACGGCTCCTGTGATGTCGAAGGAGAAGGGTTCGCAGAAGCCATTGGCTTCCGCCGCCTTCTCGCCTTTGGCGTTCACGTAGGGGATGGGTTGCCCGTTGATGTAGACCTTGCAGGCTCCGTCGGTCGCGCCGACCCACAGGAAGACCCTCTTTCCCGCGGGCGCGGCCTGCAGCCTCACCTGGGCGCGATACCACATCGGGCCGAAGTACCCCTCAAGCCCGAGCGAGGCCCATGTGTCGATCGCCACATCGGTCTTCCTCCACGCGGTGTCGTCGAACTCCGCCTTTTGCCAGCCTTGGGATTCGCCCCGCCTCTCCTTGTCCGCCGCGCAGTTCCAGGCGAGGATCGGCTCGGAGATGATCGCGGACTCCTTGCCGATGCGGGCCATGCCCAAGTAGGACTGCGCGAAGAAGGACTCGAAGTAGGAGACCGCCAGCGTCTTGGGCGCGAAGCCAACCCGCGTGAAGGTGTAGTTTTCCTTGTGGTTCTCGCCCAGGGCCGGGTGCGAGGCGACGTACTGGGCCACGTCGGATCCGAGCTCGCCGTGCCGGCCGGCGAAGTAGTCGCGGCGCATCTTCATGAACAGCTCATGCTGGCGCAGGGAGTCATCCGCCAGCTTCACCCGCCGCGTCTCCGCCTCCGTCTTGCATGCCCGCAGGGCCGCGTCCATCTTCCCCCGCGCCTCGGCCATCCTCTCCGGGGTGAACCGGCGCATGTAGCCAAACCCGCAGCCGGCGTGTTCGGGCACCTTCGTCCAGCAATCGTCAATGCATTGCCAGTAGTCGGCCATGGGCTTGGCTGCCGCGCCGTGGAATTTGGTGTGGAACTCATCGAGTATCCCCCGCGGGTTGGCCTTGGGGTTCCACGCCATGCGCATGCCGATGTAGAGCCCCGGCATCGCCGTCTCGAAGTTCGGCAGGGTCTCGGGCGTCCACATCGTCACGTGGTTGGCGTACTGCACGGGCAATTCCACCAGGCTTCGTCGGATCATCGGGAAGGGAGCCGCGACCTCGGCGAGGTGGTAGTTGTATTCATACATCGCCATGTTCTTGACGACCTTGCCCCACCCATCGAGGAGCATGCGGACTTGTTGCCGCGATGGGCATGCGGGGTCGTCGAGCGTGTGGGCGCGGCAATAGGTGATGGGCGCGAGCTGCGGAATCAGGGCGGGGTGCGGCTTTTCCCGCAGCGGCGGCCGCGTGTACTGCGCATAGGCGAGGAACCCCAGTTTCACCTCGGGGAACTTCGCCGTCACGCGCTCGGCGATCTGGTTGGTGAAGTGCACGTATCGATCGGTGATCGAGACGCAATCCATCGTCGGGTCCATGTCGCCGGCGTCGAGCGCCTTGCACTTGGCGCACTGGCAGAAATTGATCCCGTCGCCCGGGCTGATGGAGACGCAGGGCGCGTACTCCTTCTCCAGGATGGCGATGATGCGGTCGGCGACCGCCGCGGAGACCTCGGGGTTGCCCCAGCAGAGCCGGTGGCCCACATCGCAGGGTTGAAGAGCCCGCTTGCCGTCCATCTCGGCGTTCCAGTCGGGGTGCTGGTCAAGCTGGGCCTTGGTGATGTAGCTCTCCAGCGCGTGGCCGGCGGAGTAGGGGAATCCGCCGAGGCGGTTGCGGCGCTTGAAGGCGTCGTCGGCGTACCAGATGTTCCGCGAGACCGTGCCGGGCGCTTCCTTGCGGTCCATCTTGCTCAGGGTGACTTCCTTGAGGGACGGGATGACCTCGCCCAATGCGCCGGGGATGTACCAGCGGCAGCCCAGCGAATCGAGCAGCTCATAGACCGCGTAGCTGGTGCCTTCATCCGTCTCGCCCTGCAGGCCAACGCCCTTGCCCGAAACCGCCAGCCGGTAGCCCTGCTTGAAATCAGTATTCATGGTGATCGCGCCGAAGCGAGGTTCCGCCAAGGCGCCGATGAGGATGGGAACGGCCTTCTCGTCGTTGGTCGGCGGGCGGAGATGGATCGGCACCGCGACGCCCGTCATCTTGCCCAGGTAGAGCGCCAAGTCCTTGACCGATTCACGCAGGCGCACCCGCAGCGCATCCCGCCTCTTGGCCGCCGCCGACTCATTGGCGCCGGCCGCCTTCTCCTCCATCACCTCGGAGGCCACATAGATGGCGGTGTCGCACTTTCCATCGCGAATCAGGGTGACCGCCGCGTCGGCCGCCGACGTGATCAGCATCACGATCCAAGCGGCGCAAGCCACGAGTGAGCGGCAACGGCTTTTTTTCTTGTGCGCCATGACGCGACTTCCCTTCAGGTTGGGGCGATCCATGCGGATGATTCCCACACCACGCAGCATCATTTCCTTGGCGACCTAATCGCTCGCCCGGCGACCAACTCCTTCCCCTCCACCCTCAAGCTCTCGCCCGCGCCGATCGCGTGGCTGATCACGCGCCCGCTCTTGCGCGATCGGCGGACGATGCACCACTGCCCGCGGGCGCGGACGTCGCCGGCCTCGAGCATGCCGTGCTCGTAGGCCCAGATCAGCGTGTCCTCGACCTTCTCAAACGTGATTCGCACCGCCAGCGAGTTCTGCACCGAGGCCAGCCGCTCTACTTTCGCCGGCGCCCCGCCCCGCAGGCGGGGGAGCATGATCGACATGAACCGCCCGTTGTAGCCGCTCACCTTGCCCAGCAGCCGCGGGCGCTCGAAGACCGGGCCGTGGACCATCTCCGACGGGCGGGCGAGCTTGGAGACGGGGTCGCTCGCCATCAAGTCGCGTAGGTAATTGTGCGAGCTGGGCGTCGCGATGTCCTGCTCGAGCTTCACCACATGGGCCCGCGGATAATCGGTCGGCGCGGGCAGGGCGAAGTGGACATCCATGTGGTTGCCCTTCCGCCAGCCTGTGATCGTCGCCGACTGTCCCGCGATCTTGATCGTGTTCTCCGGCGAGGTGTGGAGCTGCCACCAGAAATCGGCCCAGTCGTCGGCCTTGTTGAGGTCCTCCACCGTCCAGAGGTAGCTCGGGGCGTCGCCATCCGACTTCCCCCGGCGGACGAAGCCCATCGCCCGGCGGGCCCAGAGGCAGTTGTGCTGCTGGGCGCTGTCGACGCTGGCGAAGTCGACGAAATCCCCGGGCGTGTACTCGGTGAGCACGCCGTTCTCGCGGGCGTAGATCCACTCGCCGTGGGTTGATCGCCCGCTCTTGCCGTCGATGAGCACGACGTTGTGGCAGCTCTGCTCCATGTTGTAGCGGCTGGGCCAGATCGCGAAATACTCGCCCAGGGCCGTGACGCTGAAGTGCCCGGCGCTGGCGTGGAAGTGGCCCTGCGCGTGGGGCGAACGGTGGCAGGCGTCGAAGTTGAGGTAGGTCGCGTCGGGCTCCCAGGAGTCGCGCAGGCTGAGCAAGCCGCGGTCGTGGGCGTGGAAGCGCGTGGGCACGCCGGCGTCGCTCGGGTGGCGCGGGTTCTTGAAGTCCTTCATCACCAGGAGCGACATGCTCGTCGCCGGCACGTGGAACCCCTTGCGGGCCAGCGCGACCTCGGCGAACGCGGCCGCGGGGTCGGGCGCGGCCTTGGCCTTCGCGGTGGGGTAGTGGAGCGTGCCCAACAGCCAGAGCAGTTCGGGCGCCTTGGTCTCCTTCGCGAGGCGGGCGAGCGGAACCTCGCGGCAGAGGAAGCAGTCGGTGTGGTCGCCGTTGTTGGTGAGGTAGTCGCCCCAGGGCTGGACGAACTGGAGCGTCGCCTGCCCGAGCCGGGTGTAGCGGATGCAGTCGGCGTAGGCGTCGTAGACGCCCGCCCGCCTGGCCGCTTCGACGATGTGCGACAGCCCGCCCGCGACGGCGGTGCCGTAGCCCACGTCCTCGTGCGGGTAGCCGTCGGGCCCGAGGAAGCCCTGCAGCGCCGCCTCGAACATGCCGAGGATCTCGGCCTTTTCGGGCGCTAGGTCGGGGACGCCGGGGTCGCCGGTGATGGCGAGCAGGCCCAGCAGCGCGGGGATGGTGTAGCAGATGGGCGTGTTGGCGCCGCAGGACTTGATGAAGTTGGCGCGCGACGCCGCGAGGCTCGGGCGCAGGCAGCCGTCGATGATCCAGTTGGCGTACGCGGCCCGCTCGGCCTCGCTGAGATGCTCGAACAGCAGGTCATAGGCCAGTGGGTGGCAGCCGTACATCATCGTGTAGGAGTTCGCCGGCCCGGGCTGGCTGTAGGCGACGGGGAGGGAGGCGAGCCCGCGCTTGGCCGCGGCGATGGCGTCGGCGTCGTCGTCGAGCGCGCCGACCATCGCCATGTCGAAGAGGTTCCAGACGATCGAGCCGTCGATCCGCCGCTTCGCGTCCTCGATGGTCTTCGCCAGCCCGGCGGCGCTCAGGAGGCGGTCGATGTCGGGGCGGGTCTTGCGCCGGATGGCCTGCATGATCCGCCGCCCGTCGCCGGTGCGGACCTGTCGCTTGAGCTTCGGCAGGTCGTCGGGTCCGAAGAGCACGCGCGGGTGGGTGTGGCGCTGGTAGAGCTTCACGGCGCTGCCGAAGGAGAAGTCCATGCGGGGTTCCCTGGGGGATTGGCGGGTGATCGTATTTCCAAACCCGCGTGGCCGCGAACGCATTCCAGGGGCAGGGTCTGGGGTTCGGAGTTCCGCGTTTACGCGGTCTTTGGAAAACCGAAGCGTCCCGTCCGCGCGATCGAGAGAAATCGAAGAGCCGCCTAAAGGCGGAACTACGAACCCAGAGTCGTTGACCAAGGGTTGAACGACGATCTGGGGACGGATTATCAATCGATGCGATGTGGAGAGGGCAGAGGGAGCTCCGAGGCAGCCGGCGCCGTGCCCAGCCGTGGACCCTCGGTGGACCCTCGGTGGACACCCGGCAGGGCAATTAAGGCGCGCCCACCCTCGTTTTCAGGCCAGGAACGCCATCGGAATTCCCCGAAAAATTTTTCGCCGCGCCGAAAAACAAGGAGTTAGGGGCGGTCCCGAGGGGGTTTGTCCGGATTTGGCCGGACACTTGTGCGGGTCTTACAGGAGGCGCACTCTTTTTTTGGGCGGGTCGCCGTGCCTACCGCGACGCCGCTTCCTTCCGGCTCGCGACCACCGCCCGCCGCGCGACGACAGCGAAGAGCGGGTCGCTCAGGCCGGGGTTCGGGCTCCGGTCGAGCCGCTCGATCCGCTCCCACGGGCCCGCCGCGGCGACGAAGGATTCGACGAGTTCGAGATGACCGGCATCATCCAACTCGAGCCAGGGCGAGATCGCCTTGGTGGGGAAGCACCGGTTGGAGAACGTGATCACCAGCGGCGCGCCCGCACGGCAGACTCGGCCGACCTCGCGCAGCACCTCCACGGGGCGCACCAGATAGTCGATCGAGACGCAGCAGACCGCGGCGTCGAACGCGCCGTCCTGGAACGGCAGCGCCGCGTCGCGGTTCAGGTCCTGCACCACGCGACGGTCGAGTCTGGAATTCGCGGCCAATTCCTCGCGGTTCATGCCCAGGCCCGTCACTTCGCGATAGAGCGAGTCGCCGGGCAGGTGGCTGATCCAACTGCTCATCAAGTCGAGGATCGCGCCGCCGCGCGGGAGGCGTTCGCGGTAGAGGCGCGTCACCGCGGCGATGGCGGGATCGTCGATGTGGGTGACGAGCCGGGGCTGGGCATAGAAGAGCGCGTCGTCCGACTCGTCGTCGCGGCGGAAGGGTTGGAGTTGCGGGCTGGGCATCTGAGTTCCGGTCGATGTGGACGAAGTCCTCAGCACCAATTCGGCCAGAAAACCGCGCCGGGCAGCCGCGTGAGCTGGCGCGGCTGCCCGCCCGCGGCGGGGATGACGAAGAGCTGCGGACGCTCGTTCACCTCCGCGGCGAAGGCGATGGTCCCGCCGTCGGCCGACCAGCGCGGGAAGGCGCAGGTGCCCGCAAGCGATGTGAGCTTGCGCACGTCGCCGCCGTCGGGGTTCATCGTGTGCAGTTGTTCGTCGTCGCCGGTGACGAAGGCGAGGCGCTGGGCGTCGGGCGACCAGGCCGGCGGGTCGGAGCCGCCGCGGGCGCTGCCGATCTTGCTCACCTCGTGCATGTTGCCCCGGGTGAGGGCGAGCGGGTTGCTGCCGTCGGCGTCGATGCGGAAGACCTCGCTCACGCCGCCCACGCCGTTGGGCCTGCGGTAGCAGGTGATGTACTTGCCGTCGGGCGAGGGGCAGGGGTTGTGGAAGTCGACGCCCGCCTCGCGGATGAGGCAGGTGTCGCCGCCGGTGGCGAGGTCGATGCGGTGCACGCCGTAGCTGGGGCGGAGCGAGACGCAGACGACCGAGCGGCCGTCGGGCGCGAAGCGGGGCATGTAGCTGTAGGGCCCGCTCATCAGCATGCGGTGGTCGCGCCCGTCGGCGGTCATCATCTTCACGTCGGCGGGCGTGCCGCGGCGGTGGCTGCAGTAGGTGATGAACCGTTGGTCGGGCGAGAAGGAGAAGCCGTACTCGTCGATGCCCGTGGTCCGGGTGAGGTTCTCGAGGCCGCTGCCGTCGGCCCGGCAACGATAGATCTGGCTGTCGCCCGAAAGGCTGCTCTGCAGGTAGACCCACGTTCCGCCGACGGAGCCGTGGGCGGAGGCTCCGGCGTCGAAGCTTTTGATCGTGCGCACCACGGGCTCGCCGGGCCCGTCGACGCGGACGGCCAGCAACTCCCCCGTCGCGGCGCGCGAGGCGCGGTCGTAGGGGCCTTCCCATTGGATGTGCGTGAAGAGCAGGTCCCGCGGCGTGAGGTTTGTCATGGGAATCCCTTGCGAACCAGCTTGGCGACCATTTGGGCGATCGGCGATGAGGACCGCTTTGGCGATGATAACGCGAGCGGGAGGTTCGCAGTCTCCCGCATGCTCCACGGCCAATCGAGGCCGCCCGCAGTTGACCCCGACTTCGGGGCGGTTAGTATGATGCGTTGGGCCGGGCGTGCGGCCACGTGCCAGCGGGTTTCGCCTCGTTGCGGGCCGTCGATCGCCCGGTTCGGCTCTTGGCCTCCGGCCCTCGGATGCCTCGCGGCTCGCCTCATTCGTTGTCCATCCCAGCACGTTTGCCCCGTCACTTCCTTCGGGAGTCGATGCCCCCATGCGGACACTCTTCAAAATCCTCATCGGCCTCTCGGCGCTCTTCATCGCCGGCTGCTCGGCCTTCTTCTCCGTGCGCGGGCTGGGCATGCTCTTCGTCGGCTCGGCGACCGCGGTCATGGTCATGGCCGCGAGCCTCGAGGTCGGCAAGCTCATCGCCGCCTCGTTCCTCTACCAATACTGGCCGCGCATCGGCATCGCCGTCCGGGCCTACCTCATGCTCGCCGTCGCCGTGCTCGTGGGCATCACCTCGCTGGGCATCTACGGCTACCTCGCCCGCGCCTACGAGCAGACCAACGCCGAGGTCGCGCTGCTCCACCACCAGGAGGAGTCGATCGAGCGCGAGATGGCCGACGTGCAGCGCCGCATCGACGCCTCCCGCGGGCAGATCGGCAAGCTCTCCGACACCGACCGCCAGGACATCGACAAGCTCCAGGCCCAGATCGTCTCGGCCCAGCAGTCGCTCGAGCAGTCGCTCGGCCGGCTCGATAGCCGCCGCAAGGGCGTGCAGGAGAAGCGGGACAAGGCCGTGGAGGACGTCCGCCAGCGCACGACGCAGACGACCGCCTCCTTCGACCAGGCGCTCGCCCGCTTGGAGGACCGCCGCAAGGCCTCGCTCGCCAAGCGCGACGGCGACGTGGCGACGCTCGCCGCCCGCTCCGCCGACGCGGGGAAGATGCTGACGGCCGCGCTCGCCTCGGAGGACGTGGAGATCGCCGCGCTCAACGAGCGCATCGCCGTGCTCGACCGCGCGGTCGACGCCTACACCCGCGAGGGCGGCCCGGGCATCCTCAAGGACGACAGCATCCGCAAGGGGCAGGTCCTGCGCGAACAGCAGAAGAAGCAGCGCGACGCCATCGCCGCGGAGATCGCCACGCACCGCGCGACGCAGGACGACTTGCGCAAAGCCCACGCCGCGACGGTCAAGGAGATCGACGCCCAGATCGCCGCCGCCGGGGGCGACCTGACCAAGGAGCGGGCGGCGATCTCCGAGGAGGAGAAGGCCCTGCGCAAGGGGCAGGGCGAGGCGCTGGCGACGTTCGCGAAGTCGGGCGAGACGGTGGCCGAGCAGTTCGCCCGCGACGCGGCCTCGATCGACGAGGAGGACAAGACCCTGCGGGCCGCGAAGGCGGGCGACGCCGCGCGGGCCCAGCAGCAGATCGCTCTGCTGCAGGGCAAGAGCCAGTCGACCCTCAGCGACGGGAACAACCAGATCGAGGCGCTGTATCAGCGGCTGCGGTCGGGTGGGCAGGAGGTCAAGCGGATCCAGGACCAGATCGCCTCGACCGACGTGGGCACCTACCGCTTCATCGCGCGGGCCTTCAACGCCCCGGTGGACGACGTGGTGAAGTGGCTCATGCTGGTGATCGTGCTGGTCTTCGACCCGCTGGCGGTGGCGCTGACGATCGGGTTCAACGTGGTGATGGCGAGCGATTCCCGCCGCCGCTCGTCGACGGACTTGCCCGCCGCGGGAGGGACGAATTCGGGTTCGTCGCATTCGGGTGGCGGATTTGTTGCGGATGAGGCCTCGGGCGTTCCCCCGGCGGCCGGCGCGGGCCGGGGCTGGGGTTGGGCGGTGGCGGTCGTGTCGGCGATGTTGATCGCGGCCTTGATCATCGGCGTGGCCTCATGGGGCGTGAAGGCGACGCGCCAGAGCGCCGTCGTCGCCCACGCGAAGCTGATCCCCGCCGACAGCTTCGCCGTCGTGACCTTCCGCCCCGCGATGCTCCGCGCACCGGCGAACGCGGCCGACAAGGTCGCCTCCGCCTCGACGACCACCGGCCCCGCCAACGCGGCCGAACTCCTGGGCCAGCCCGTCATCGCCGCGATCGCCGACTTGCTCTCCAGCGGGTTCGACCCCAACGCCGACGTCTACGCCTTCCTGAAATATCCCACCGACCGCTCGAACGCCACCGCCAGCGGCGGCACCGACCGCCCCGTGATGTTGGCTGGCCTGGTCGCCCGCGTGACCGACGTGCCCGCGGCCGAGGCCTCGCTCTCGCGCTGCGCCGAGACGATCACCCGTGCCCTCCGCCCCACGGCCGCGGCGGGGTCCTCACTCACCCGCAACCGGCTCATGGTGCAGGCGGGGCGGGGGCGATACCTCGACCCCGAGGGCGGCTTCTTCAGCTTCGGAATGACGGACGGCGCCGCGGTGATCCTTCTGGAGATCGAGGGCAACCCGGCCCGCCCCAGCGTCGAGCGGGAGATGAAGCTCTGCCTCGCGGGCGATCGCGCCGAAGGCGGCGTGGCCCGCAAGCCGGCGGCGACGCCCAGCCGCGCGATGCCCGCGGACGGCGCGGTCGGCCTCTGGTTCGACGCGGCCGCCTGCTTCGCCGACATGCCCAAGTCGGCCCCGGCGGTCGCCCGCTACCAGCAGCTCCAGCGCTACCTCGACTTCGACCTCTCCCTGGTCGTCCGCCCCGCCGAGGGCAACGCGCTGCGCATCACCGGGCAATACAGCTACGCCAACGAGCACTTCCGCGCGGGCGACGCGCCGCCGGTGATCGACATCCTCACCAAGCTCGGCTCGGCCGAGCCCGCGGGCCTGCAGGGCCGGCTGATGGACCGCTGCGCCGACACGCTCGACTTCGACTCGCTCATCGACCACCTCCGCGTCGCCCTGGCCGACCCGCGCCGCGTAGAGGGGCGCCCGCAGGTCGTCGTCGAGAAGTCGACCGAGTCCGACCGCGACGCCCAGTTCTCGCTGGTCGTCCGCTACGACCCCAAGGCCGGCCCGCCGCTGCTGGCCGCGTTCCGCAGCCTCTCCCTCTTCTGACGGACCCGCCGATGGACCTCCGACGCCCAGCGTGGTTGCTCGTCGCCTGCCTCGTGGCGGTGGGGTGTGAGACCGCGCCGAAGCTGGCCAAGCCCGACCCGTACCGCGAGCGCAAGCCTAAGGCCGCGGCGAGCGCGAAGGCCGCCGACGCGGGGAAGAACGCGGCCACGCAGCCGAGCGCCGGCGGCGGCGCGGCCGTTGGTTCGCACGACATGGGCAAGAGCGCTTCGCAAGGCACGCCGGCGAGCACACCTTCGCCGACGGCGTCGCCCGCCTCCTCATCGACGTCGGCCGACGCCTCGGGCAAGTCCGGCGAGGGCATGAAGCCAGCCGCGCCGAGCGCGATGGTTCCATCGAAACCGGCGAATGTCGGAGCCCGCCCCAACGGCGGCGCTGCGCCTTCGTCGCCCGCTGCCGCGCCGGTCGCCGCACGCGAAACGCCGGCGCGGGTGGCATCGGGCAACACGAATCCCGTTGCGGCGTCGAACTCGCTGAATCCAGGGGGGCCGGGAGGTTCGGCTCCGTCCACCATGGGCGTGACGCCGGCCCAAGGCCTTGCCTCCGACGGAGCGAAGCCCGATGCCGGCCGGGCTGCCGGCTCCCGTTCTCCCAGTGCGCCCGTCGCTCTCGCGCCCGGGTCGGGCGCCGCCGCAGCCAGGCCATCATCCAACGCGGTGGGCGCGCCGAACCTCGGCAACGTCTCGCGTCCGCCCGCCGCCGCGTCCGCAAAACTTCCGATCGATCCGCAACCGCTCGGCCCCGCCCGCGCCGCCGTCCCCGCACCGACCGTCGCCGGGCCCGGCCTCGTCGCCCGCGACCTGAAATCCTCGCCGCCCGCGGCCGCACCGACGCTTTCGCTCGATGCGAACATGCTCAAGTCGCCGACGGCCAACCGCATCCCCAGCCTGCCTGCCGTCCCGGGCTCGTCCGCGAAGCGCGAGCCCACAGGCCTCGTCACCCGCTTCCTCGACTCCATCGAGCCCTCCGCCGCCTCGCGCCAGCCCTCCGGTGGAACGCGCATCGCGGCAAACGTCGCTCCCGCGACCCAGCCCGCGGCGACGTCGCTGCCTGGCACAGTGGTCGTTCCGGGCGCGATGACGGCCTCGTCGCCCCTCAGCTCCCCCGAACCTTCCGCGACGATCACGCTCGCTTCGCTCTCTCGCGGCACCTCCGCCTTTGTCGCCATGTGGTCGGCCGATTCCCCCAAGGGCGTCGCCCTCTCCCGCGCCGACGCCGCCCGGCTGGTCGCCGCCAAGCCGAGGGGCCAGTTCGTCGTGGTCGACCTCCCCGGCCAGGACGCCGCCGCCTGGCGCCGCATCATCGACCGCGCCAACGCGGGCCTGGGCGCCGTCGACTGGCTCGCCCCCGCCGGCGCGGAGGAAGCCGCCCGCCGCGAACGCCTCGCCCGCCGCGCCGCGGATCAGGAGGCCGACCTCGCCGCCCGCGAGAAGCTGTCCAGCTCCGTCTTCCAGTTCCTGCTCGGCCCGCAGACCCAACCCGCCACGCCGCTGGCGCGTCCGGCTAACAATGCCAGGAGCATGCCTCCGCCGGCCCACCGAACCCGTATACGATGAGCCCCGCCATGGACCCCATCCCCGACAAAGAGCAGTGGCGGGCCGCCTACCTCAAGCGCGTGGAGATGCTGGAGACCATCCGCATCCGCGAGTTGGCCGCGATGACCGAGGAAGAGGCGCTCCGTCGCGTGCTGGCATTGAGGGTTGTTGGCCGTCCATGGCGCGAGCGGCCCGACTGGTCGGGGTTGGTCGAGCAGCAGGCCCTCTTTCATCGAAAAAAGAAGCGATGAGCCTGGTCCCCGACGTCATCGCCGCCGCCGCCGAGGTCGAGTCGTTCTGCCGCGCCCGTGGCTGGCGATTCTGCTTCATCGGCGGGATCGCCGTGCAGCGGTGGGGGACTCCCCGATTCACCCAGGACGTGGACGTCACGCTGCTGACCGGGCTCGGCTCCGAGGAGGCGTTCATCGACGCGCTGCTGGCGGGTTTTCCCGCGCGGGTTCCCGACGCCCGCCGATTCGCCGTCGAGCAACGCGTCCTTCTCGCCCGCACGGCCGGCGGGGTCGACCTCGACTTCGCCCTGGGCGCGTTCCCCTTCGAGGAGGCGACCATCGCCCGCGCCTCGCTCTGGGAGGTGACGGAGCGCATGCATCTCACGACCTGCTCCGCCGAGGACTTGGTGATCCACAAGGCCTTCGCCGCGCGCGACCATGATTGGGGCGATGTGGAGAGCATCCTGGCGCGGCAGCGCGGCCGGCTGGACCTGGCCTACATCCGCCGGGAGCTGCCCGTCCTGCTCGAGTTGAAGGACGACCCCGCGCCGTTGGCGAAGCTCGAGCGCCTGATCGCCGCGGTGGCGGGCCGATTCGCGAATTGACCGCCGATCGACGCCGATCGACAAAAGTCAATGCTTGCCGTCGCCGGACTCACGCCTTCCCCGCGAAAACCACTTCTCCCGATGCTCCCTCAGCGTCGTGCGCTCCCCGATCGCCCCGCCCGCGGGCTTGGGCGACGCGACGCGCTGCGAGAGGTAGATCCCCGTGTGGCCGCTGCAGAGGTAGGCAAGGAAGCAGGCGATCGCGAGATAAACGACGTGGCCCGAGCCGAAGAGCTCGATGCCCAGGATCGTGCAGGCCAGCGGCGTGTTGGTCGCCCCCGCAAAGACCGCCACGAATCCCAGCGCGGCGAAGAGGTCGACCGGCGCACCGAGCAGGCCCGCGAGCGTGTTGCCCAGCGCGGCCCCGACGAAGAAGAGCGGCGTGACCTCGCCGCCCTTGAAGCCGCAACTGAGCGTCACGGCCGTGAACAGGATCTTCCACCACCAGCTCAGCGCGTGGGCCCCGCCGGGCTGGAAGCTCGAGACGATCGAGACCCCGCCGGTGGGCGAGGTGACGCCCAGCCCGATGTAGTCGCGCGTGCCCAGCAGGAAGACCAGCCCGATGACGACGGCCCCGCCGACGACGGGGCGGAGCAGCTCCCAGGGCACGAGCCGGCGCCAAACGTGGTGCAGCCCGTGGGTGAACTCGGCGAAGAGCAGGCTCGCCAGCCCGAACGCCGCCGCCGCGAGCGCGACCTTGCCCGCGGTCCACCACTCGAACGCGACGGCGCCGACGGCGACGTGGTAGGGCGTGTGGTGGATGCCCCAGGCCTGGCACGCCCAGTCGCCGACGATCCCCGCGATGAGGCAGGGGAGGACGGCCTCGTAGCGGATCTGCCCGATGGTGATGACCTCCATCGCGAAGACCGCGGCGGCCAGGGGCGTGCCGAAGACGCCCGCGAAGCCCGCGGCGATGCCGACCAGCAGCAGCGTGCGCACCTCCGCGGCGTCGAGCCGGAGCCAGCGCCCGAACTGCCCGGCGAAGCTCCCGCCGATCTGCACGGCCGTGCCCTCGCGCCCCGCCGAGCCGCCGAAGAGGTGGGTGACGATCGTGCCGACCAGGACGAGCGGCGCCATGGCCGCGGGCACGCCGGCACCGGGCTCGTGGATCTCGTCCATGATCAGGTTGTTCCCGCGCTCGGAGGACTTCCCGAACGCGCGGTACATCAGCACGATGAGGACGCCCGCGAGGGGCAGGAGGAAGAGCAGCCACGGGCGATCCTCGCGCGTGCGGGTGGCGAGGTCGAGCAGCCAGAGGAAGAGCGCGCAGGCCGAGCCGATGGCCGCGGCGACGGGGGCCGCGAGCAGCGTCCAGCGGAGGACGTGGCGTGCGAGGGCGAGATGCCCGCGGATGTCCCAGTGGAAGGGCATCGGGGCATCGTCCCATGCGCTCGGCGGGGAAGTCAATCAACGGACGATGGCGGCCACATCTTCCCCGCGGCGCAAGGTCAGTTGCGGTTCCCGTTGGCGCCGGGCGAGGCCTGCTCCCGCAGGCGGATGGCCTTGATCGCCTCGTCGGCGGCCTTCCTGAACACGGGCTGGTCGCGCGCCTCCGGAGCGTCCCGGAGCTTCTCCAGGGCGGGGATGCACCTCGCCCGTCCTGTGCGCCCAAGCTCCACGCATTCGGCCGCTTTCGACTCCTGGTCGCCCCGCTGCATGCGGTCGAGCCTCATCAGCTCGTTGTACCGAAAACTCACTTCCGAGCTCGCCCCCAAGGCGTCCGGCGTGCGCATGCGCATCAACGCCGTGCACACCGAATTCACCGCCGCCGAGGAGTCGGAGGAGTTCGCGAAGGCCATGAGCGCCCGCACGACGCGGGGGTCCTGTACCTTGGCGAAGGCCGCCACCGCGTCCTCGCAGGTCGCGTCGTCGCTGGTCCGCAGGCTTTGCGACAGCATGTCGAACGCCTTGGGATTCGACGGATCGGCGGGGAAATTTTGGAGAAACCGCAGCGCCAGGCGTCGACGCGCCGGATCGGGGCCTGCGGCATCGTTCAGCGAGCGATCGTAAGCTGCCTTGTCCGCGGCCGTGAGCACCGTGGGCTTGGGCCTGGGCTGCTTGTCCGGGGGAAGCGAGGCCTGCTGGGTCAGATACTGCGATCGGGCGTTCATCGCGAATTCGTTGGGGAACCGGCTCAAGGCATCAAGGGCGGTCTTGACGACGGCTTCGGGCTGGTTCGGCGAGAGCATGGAGGCGATCTTCGCCGCCGCGGGCTCGTAGCGGAGCCGGGCCGACAGGTCCATGGCCGTGATCCGCTCGCGCGGCTCGGGGGAGTCGAGCATCGCCGCCAAGCCGGCGTAGAAGGCGGGATTCGTCTGGGGGAGCGGCTGCTTGTCCATGGTGAATTCGACCGCGTCGGAGACTCGCCTCGGGTCGGGGCTCTTGAGGTCGGCGAGGGCCGAGGCGATCCACGAGGAGTCCATGCGGTCCTTCATGGCCGCGTCCAACTCGCGCCTCTCCCGTTCCGTCGATTCGGCGCGGGCGGCGGCCTCGCGCCTGAGTTCGACCATCGCCGGGTCGTCCATCTCCTTCCTTTGCTTCGCCGCCTCGTCCGCCTGGCTCTGGGCAAGCTCCTCCTTCCGGGCCTGGGCCTCCTTTTGCCGTTCGGCCAGGAAGGCGCGGAACTCGTCGTCGGTGAGCTGCCGCGGCGCGGAACGCGTGCCGTCGGCGGCGACGACGAACTGCTGCGCGTCCGAACCGCTGATCGTCGTGTAGGTCCGCTCCCCGTTGGGGCCCGGGGCGCTTTGCGTCTGCATCATGCCCTGGATGAACGGCCTGCCCGTGGGCGCGGGCTCGTTGGCCCGCGCTCGCCGCGTGGGTAGGGGAGCCGAAGTGGGCGGAGGACCTGAGTTCGTCGGTTGGCGCTGGGCTGCGGCGGCCTCCTGCCCAGCGGATTTGTTGCGGTCCCAGGCGAGGGCCTCGAGCACCTCCTCTTCGGTCGGAGGGGAATAGACGGGCGTTTCGAGGGACGGATAGGTGACCTTCGCCGCCTTGCCCGAGACCACGAGAATGGTGCAGCTTTTTGAGAGCTCGGCGTCGGGCTTCTCGTAGACCACATGCTTGTCACGGGCGGCCTCGGCCGCGGCGGAGGGAAAAAACTCCTGGCGGACGTGGGAGGCCGGCTTCCCGGCGCTCGGCGATGGGGCGTGCATCGGGAAGGGTGCCAGGACTCGCGTGTTCCCGGAGGCAGGATCGGAGCCGGGCGTCTGCGCCGGCGCGCCGCCCTCCGGCGCGGCGGCGACCTCGCTCGCCGTCGGGGTCGCCGGCGGATTGGCCATGCGCAGCAGCGGCGGGATCGCGCCCAGCACGAGCATGGCGATGTAGAGCATCGCCGGCTTGCCCAGCTCGCGAACGAAATTGAGGGCGACGTAGATCGTGAAGCAATTCGAGAGGATGGAAAGGAGCCACACCTCGATCGAACCCGGCGAGTTTGTCGCCAGTGCGGTGAATTTCTCCCTGCCGAGCACCGCGACGACCGCGATGGTGATGGTGCCGGGCAGGAAAAAGACCGCCAACCCAAGCATCACGCTCTGCCGGAAGGTATTGACGATCAGCCAGAGGCCCCCGATGCAGGCTGAAACCAACAGGACCAGGGCGGCTCCACCGTAGGGGTTGTACGGAGCCTGGGAAGCCCGCAGGGCGTCCACGCAGATGATGGCCGTCGCGATGACGTCCGTGGCCAGCAAAAGAAAAAAGACGCCCCAGGCGGCGTCCAGCTTGGCGATGGAGACGGCCGAGCCCCAGGCGCCGGAGCCCTTGACGCCGGTCCGCGCGGGCTTCCGTGCACCCCGCGGCGGCATGCTTGGCGCCGTCTGCAGAGGCATCGGCTCCGACGAAGACCCGCGAGCGGCATCCGACAGCACGCTCTGGAAGATGTCGTCGCTCGCCGCATCGGCCTGCGGGGCCGGATCCCTTCGCGGAGGAGGCGGGGGCGGCCCATCCGTGGAGCCCGTGCCCGCCCCCACGCGGATCGCCTCGTTGCATTTTTTGCAACGGACTTTCTTCCCCGCCAAGTCGTCCTTCACGCTGTATCGCGCGCCGCACCCGGAGCATTGAATCGAAATCGGCATGGCCCACCCATCGAAAGGGAAATGGAAAGTGAAATGATGACCCCGCGCAGCGGACGCGATATGACATGAACTGACTGAAGGACTCGCACTGTTCAGTATCATATCGACCGCCGCGAGTCGGCACGATCCCGCCCGACTTCCGCCCGCATCTTCGCTTCGCCCGCGACCTGGAGATCACACGGGCGGCATGCCGCGAGATGGATGCAATCGCGGTCAAGCGGCGCGAGCGCCCATGAGCCCAGGCCGTGCCGCACATAGCAGCTTTCGGAGGCTGTGCGGCACGATTCAAGCCTGATTTCGCATCTCAATAGAAGAGCCACGTCTTCGGAGTCGTCATGCCAAAGTTCAATCGGATCAGCCTCGAAGGACCGGCCGCGGGCGCGTTGTTCGTCGGCTGCGGCGAGTGGGGGTTCCGCGACCTGCCCATGCCCGAACACTTCCGCATCGCCCAGCGGCTGGGCTTCCGCGTGATGGAGATCGGGATCGGCGGCGGGAAGGCCGGGCGGCTGCCCACGCGGATGAGCGACGCGGAGATCGCCTCGTTCAACCGCCTCCGCCGCGGGCACGGCATCGCGACGCCGATGTGCTGCATCGAGAACGACTTCTCCCTGCCCGACCCGGTGGCCCACGACGCGATGGTGATCGAGACGCTCGAACAGGTGAAGCTGGCCGCCCGGCTGGGCTGCGCGCAGGTCCGCCTCTTCGCGGGCTTCACGCCGATGGAGCGGATGGATGAGCCGACCTGGTCGCGGCTGTTCGACGCCTTCCGCAGGGCTGATGCGTTGTGCGGGCGGCTGGGGCTGACGATCGCAATCGAGACGCACGGCCGGATCGAGTTCGTCGACGGGGCTGCGGTCCACAGTCACGCCCCGGCCTCGAGCCACGCGGGCCTCCGCCGGCTGGTGCGCGACCTGCCCGTCCGCGTGGGCTTCAACTTCGACCCCGGCAACCTCAAGGCCGTCGAGCCCGCCGACCGCGCCTTCGCCCTGGGGATCCTCGACGAGCGGATCAACTACTGCCACATGAAGGACTGGAGGCGCCAAGGCGCGGGCTGGGTCGCCTGCGCGATCGGGGAGGACGACCTGGACTACGCGGCCCTGCTCCGGCAGATGAAATACGACGGCTGCCATCTCGTCGAGTACGAGCCGACGCACGACGTCGAGGCGGGCATCGCGCGCAGCCTCGCGGAGCTGGAGCGGATCGCGAAGGCGGGGGCGCGGTGAGTCAGCGGCCGAGCCCATTCATCGAACGGATCTGAGCGCTTCGCTCGTCCGCCTCACCCGCGGGCCGGCTCGGCCATCTTCTCCTTCGCCTCGCGCGTCAGCCCCGCGAGGTGGCCGTCGTTGGCCAGCACCTGCTCGAGGTGGCGCATCCGCTGGGGCGAGGCCGTGTCGATCATGAGCGGCTCGTACCCGCGCTCCATCCAGAACCGCGACCAGCCGCGCATGTAGTCCTGCAGCTCGTTCTCGCGCCCCTTTGGGTAGCGCTGGCAGAGGTTGATGGTGAACATCCGCCGCCAGCCCCCGCCGCCGAACGCGGCGTGCTTGGTGTTGTGGCTGAAGACCACGATGTCGCCCGGCACGGTCTCGAGGGCGACGCAGGGCACGTCGCGCGGCTCCACGCCGACCTTCACGCCGTTCCACCCCACGTTCTTGTTCACCGTCTCGGCGAACGTGTCGCCGACGATGTGGCTGCCGGGGATGACGCGGATGCACCCGGTGTCGCGCGTGAGCGGGTCGAGGTAGAAGGCGATCTTGATGTGGATGGGGTTGACGTGCCACCCGTCGCTGTGCCAGTTGGTGTCGCCGGAGTAGTAGTTGCCGTCGCTGGCCATGTAGTTGAAGTCGTCGCCCAGCAGCGAGGTCGCGAGCCCGTGGATGCGCGGGTCGTCGAGCAGGCCGGCGAGGACGGCGTGCTTGTCGGGGAAGGGGACGATGCAGGAGCGGTTCTTCCCGTCGTGCGGCTTGCCGTCGTGCCCGCCGCCGTGCTTCTTGAAGACCTCCTCGAAGGCGTCGGTCACCGCGCCGATGCGGTCCTTGAGCAGCCCCGGCAGGGCGAGGTATCCGAAGGTGGTGAAGAAGGCCTTTTGCTGCTCGGTGAGGACGAGGTCAGGCGTGGTGGTGGGCATGGTCAAACTCCTGTGGCGTTCGCATCAGAATAACGCGCCCGCGCCAAGACAGCTCAATAAGACCCGCCTTCAGGCACCCGGCCGTCGTCATCGGGACACTTGCCGGATGCCAGAAGGTTGTCTTCGCGACAGACGGCCTCGAAGCTCCACACATCCACGGCGTCGCCGGCCGAAGCGTGCGCTTCCAGATAGGCCGTGAACTCCTCAAAGTCCTCGAGCACAAACCGGTGCGGCGCGGACGCGCCGTAGTAGAACCAGTGCACGACGATGATCCAGCCTTCTTTCTCCAGGCACCGCCGAATGGCGTCGAGCGCCTCAGGTGCGGTGATCTTGCGGCCGTCGGTCGTCCATTTGTTGCCGTCGTTGTTCCATCGTCTCTTCATCGCTTGCGTCTCCTTTGTCGGCAGGCCCCAACTCAGGCCCAGCGGCGCATGGGTTCCGGCGCATCGATCAAAGATGTCACCTCTCCAACTTCACCCGCACGAGCCTGATGCCCTGCACCGGCTTCGCCCCGAGCCGCTCCACGTAGTGATGCACGTCGTACATCACGATCAGCCCGTCCGGCCCGCTCTCGACCAGCCCCAGGTAGTCGCCCGAGTCGGTGTAGCGGTTGCAGTAGACGTCGGGATCGTGCCCGACGATTCCGCGCAGCCGCTGCTCGGGCGGGACGCCGAGGTGGGCCTGCGTGTCGAGCTCCCACGCGTGCAGGTCGAGGTGCGACTGCCACTGCGTGCCGGTGCCGGTGGGATCGAGGATCAGGTGCTTGCCGGGCCGGCCGTAGGTCATCGCCAGCGCGCCGTCGTGCAGCACCTTGCAGACGGGCCAGACGCGCTCGGGCTTCACGTCGGAGTCGACCATCTTCACGGGCGTGGGCGTGGTCCAGGTCCTTCCCTCGTCGCTCGACCACATGTGGACCAGCGGGCGGTGCGTGCGGGCGACGGCGTACAGCCGGCCGTCGCGCAGGCGGACGATCGTCGTCTCGTTCGCCCCGGCGGGGAGTTCGGCCGAGGGGCGCGCGACGACGGAGAACTCCCGCCACGTCTGCCCGCGGTCGAGCGACTCGAAGAGCCAGACCCAGTCGCCGCGGATCGAGGCGTCGATGTGCGGGTAGTAGCCGACGGCGAGCAGGCGCTTTCCATCTGAAGCAGCCCCCGCGTCCAGCCCGCTGGTGAAGATCGGGCCTTTGATGAAGATCTCCGACCCGTTGAGGTTCTCCGTGCCGTGGAGCCCGTTCCAGAGGTCCCACCAGTGGTGGGGCGGGTAGCCGCGGAGCGAGTTGAGCGGCAGCGGCCGCGCCGAGGGGCAGTGGACGCGCACGAGCTCCTTCTCCACGGGCGAGCCCGGCTTCGAGGGGTCGCTCCACGCGCCGTAGAAGCAGGCGTCGTGCGGCTGGCGCGGGTCCTGCACGCCGTAGGTGTCGATCTCGAACAGCCGCCCGTCGGCGAAACTGTGGCACCACGCCGTGCGCGGGATGTTGTCGCAGGGGTTGGTCCACGTCCGCCCCTCGTCGCGCGACTCGAGGCGGAAGCAGGGCGACCAGTGGGCGTCGTGGCCGTACTCGATGTAGAGCAGCAGCGTGCCGTCGGTGTGGCGGAAGAAGAAGGGGAACCAGCGCTCGCCGTAGAGGACGCTGTCGATGGTGGTGGGGCGGGCGGGGGTGGCTTTCATCCGTGCGAACTCCTGGGATTCGTGCCGGCGCCGCGGCGGGCGGATTCGTGGCTGCGATTAGCGTAGCAACTCGAATTGCGGGGCGTATGATCGTTCATCGATCGCGACGCAATAGGCTCTGCCCGCCGGCCGTTTCATCTCCACGGAACCCCGCGACGACACGAACCCCGCGCCCCGGAGAACGACCCCCATGAGCGACAAGGCCCCGACCGGCGAGATGAAGTTCAGCGGCGAGGGCACGGGCCTCTTCATCGCCCATGAGGACCTCGACATCTACCTCAGCTCGCTGCAGGCCATGCGCGCGGGGCGGGGCGACCCCATCTCCGCCGCGGCGGTCTCGCAGTTGATCGACCTGATGACCCAGGCGGCGGACGACCAGATCGGGCGCGACGTGCAAGTCTGCAAGTCCTTCGACGATTGCCGGATCACCACGGCGACGCTCGATTCGCTGATGCGCACGTGATGCGGCGCGCCGGCGGAATCACGGCATCGTCGGCGCCGCGGGCGCCGCAGCCGCCGCGGGCTTGGTCGGAGGCGGCGCCGCCGGCGCCGGCAGGACCGGCGGGCCGGCATCCGTGCGGAAAGGTGAGGCCGGCAACCCTTCCTTGTTGTAGAGGTTCCCATTGGGGTTCGCCGCCCAGTCGTAGCGCGCGGCCGTCGGCTCCTTCACATCCTCCGCCGAGACCACCACCGTCTCCCCCTCGATCTCCGCCTTGGCCCACACGAACTTGCCGTCCTTCCCCGCGATCGAGAAGGCCCGCAGCGGCGCGGCCTCGCCCGTGCCGGCGCCCGTGAGCCCCACCAGCCCGCCGCCCACGTGGCGGAACTTCAGCCGGATCTTGCTCCTCTCGACCGCCATCGATTCGTAGATCGGCCCGGAGTAGACGATCTTCTGCCCATACGCGACGGCGCGGGCCGCGAGCGCCAAGCGGCGGCCAACCGTCTCCTTGTCGCGCGGGTGGATGTCGGCCGTGTCGCCGATGTCGATCGCCGAGGCCATCCCCGTCTTGGGCAGGCTCAGCGTCTGCAACTGCGACTCGCGCAAAAAGGCCCACGGCTGGTCGACGGGCTCCGCGATCGGGGCCTGCCAGTTCGCGAGCTGCACGAAGAAGAACGGGAAATCGCCCTGCCCCCATTGCTTCCGCCAGTCGGTGATCATCGCGGGGAAGAGCTTGCCATACTGCACCGCCCGCCCGAAGTCGCCCGCGTTCGACTCGCCCTGGTACCAGATCGCCCCCTTGATCGCGAAGGGCAGCAGCGGCGCGATCATCCCGTTGTAGAGCGTCGAGGGCGAGCCCGGCCCGCCGCCGCGCGGATCGGCCGGCGCCGTCGGCGGAGGCGGGAAGACCTTCGCCGTCTTCTCCGATTCCTTCACCTTCTCCGCCCACTCTGCCGCCCGCTTGGGGAACGCGTCGACGTCGGCCATGAACTTCGCCCAAGCCGCCTGCTGCCCTTCGATGAAGTTGCTCAGCGCGGGATGGGATTTGAGCCCTTCGTCGCTGGTCCAAGCCTCCGCGGGCGTGCCGCCCCAGGAGGTGTGGATCAGCCCGATGGGCACTTCAAGGTCGGCCTGGAGTTGCCTTCCGAAGAAGAAGCCCACCGCCGAGAATCCGCGGGCGCTCTCGGGCGTGCTCACCGCCCAGGAGAGCGCGACCTTCTTGTCGCCGATCGGCCCGGGGGCGAGGAGATCCTTGCAGGGCTGCCCCGAGACTCGCTTGACGACGGTGAACAGCCGGAGCTTGGGCAGCGTGGCGCTCTTGATCGCGTCGGCGCCGCTGCTCGCGCCCTGTAGGCCGAACTCCATGTTCGACTGCCCCGAGCAGATCCAGACGTCGCCGACGAGCACGTCCTGCAGCACGACCTTGTTCTTGCCCGAGATGGTCACCTCGAAGGGCCCGCCCGCCTCCATCACCGGCAGGTCGATCCGCCACGCGCCGTCGGGCCCCGCGGTCCCCGACGCGGCCCGCAGGTCCATCTCGTCGCCCACGACGATGTTGATCTTCTCGCCCGGGCTCGCGGTGCCCCAGACGGGGGCCTTGATCCCGCGCTGCAGCACCATGTGGTCGGTGAAGAGCTCGTGGAGCTTCACGTCCGCGCGGGCCGGCGCGCTGGCGACGGCTGCGACCGCGAAGGCCGTGAGGACTCGGCATGCCCGGGAGACGCGGCTCAACCGACCGACGGACGAACGAGGCGTCACGGGCATGGGCGATCCTTTGCGGAGGTGCGGGTGGAATGACGGCGGCGACCGGAGGCGGATGGCGAGCCATCTTAAGGCCATCGTGGTTGGAGGTCATCCGCGGGGATGGCCCGTCTTGTTGGCCGGAAGCGCAAGCGACGGGACGGGGGTCGATCAATGCACCGCCGCGCCGGAGCACGCATAAAACCATCGGCAGAAGGAATCGCGTGTCCATCGTTGGTTGAGCGCAATCGAAATCTCACCGAAGCAGTTCATTGGGGCACCCCCGTCCCGTCGCTTGCGCTTCCGGCTAACAAGACTCGGCCTCTCTACCCTCCACCCTCGCGACGATACACTCTTCCGCATCCTTTCCCGCCCCCGACGCAAGGACCCCGCCATGCTCGCACGCCCCGACCTCCTCGACAAACGCTCGCCCGCCGGCCTCGAAGTCTTCCAGCTCACCACCGAGGCCGTCCCCTCCACCCACGTCTACATGGAGGCCCAGATCTTCGCCCCCGACTCCAGGCGATTCGTCCTCCATCGCTCCTGCCATCCGCACGGCTCGGACCGGCTCGACCCCGAGCACCGCTACCTCCTCTGCGATCCCTCCGCCTCCGCGAAAGACCGCTTCCTCCCGCTCACCAACGAAATCGGCCCGACCGCGCCCGCCATCAGCCCCGACGGCCAGTTCCTCTACTACCTCGTCGACGAGACCGACATCAACGCCGGCCGGTTGTCGCTCCGCCGCGTGAAGCTCGACGGCACGGGGCGCGAGACCATCCTCGTGGTCGACACGCCCATGAGCGGCAGCAAAAACCGCGTGAGCAAGATCTATCCGCTCTCAAGCATCTCCTCCGACGGCAAGCGCTTCGCCGGCGCCGGCTTTTTCGGCGACGGGCGGGCCAACTTCGCCCCCTGGGGCCTCTTCGTCTTCGACATCGACAAGGCCACGGTCGACCTGATCCTCACCGGCCCGTCGTGGTGCAACCTCCATCCGCAGTACTCGCGCTCGCTCGACCCCCAGGCCAGCCACGACATCCTCATCCAGGAGAACCACGGCAACGTCTGCGACGAGAAGGGTGTGAACCTCAAGGGCTGCAGCGGCCCGCACGACGGCGGGGCGGGGGCCGACATCCACGTCGTCCGCGACGACGGCTCGAACTTCCGCAACATGCCCTGGGGGCGCAACCTCAAGGAGTACTGCCAGGGTCACCAGTGCTGGCGCGGGCGCTCCGACACCTGCGTCACCACCGCGGGCCTCTTCGCCAACAAGGTGCATCTCCCCGCCTCCGCCGACGGCAGCTCCAAGGCCATGACCGTGACCGAGGAGATCCTTGTCGAAGGCCGCGCGACGGAATACTGCGGCCACATCGGCGCGAACTCCAAGGGCGCCCAGCGCAACGACCTCTCGCGGAACGTCACCGCCCCGCGCTTCTTCCACTTCGCCACCGACATCGCCGGGGAGCGCTTCATCGCCGACGCCAACCCCATGCCCGGCCGGGGCTGCGAACTCCACCTCGCCCGCTTCGGCAAGGCGATGGTCGACCCGCTGCAAAACTGGACCTACCTGCTCGACGCCCGCACGCGCTTCTGGAAGTCGGCCCACCCGCACCCGTTCCTCTCCCCCGACGGGAAGACGGCCTTCTTCAATTCGGATGAGTCCGGCACGCTTCAGGCCTACATGATCCGGAATTTGCCTGAGGTGTGACGAAGTCGAAGAATTGTCGTGATGAAGGATGGACAACTTAAGTTGTCCATCCTTTGCGCCCAGGCGTTTTTCCCTCCATCAATTTGCAATTCTTGCATCGCCTTTTCGCCGTGCGGTATCAATTGCACTCGCATCCACGCGTTGTTCCGCCCACACCCACCCCGGGAACGCCTTCATGCCCACCTCCATTCGTTCGCTTCGCCCCGCCTCGCGCCGCGCCGGCTTCACCCTCATCGAACTGCTCGTCGTCATCTCCATCATCGCGCTGCTCGTGGGCATCCTCCTGCCCGCGCTCGGCAACGCCCGCCAGACCGCCCGCGCCTCGACCTGCCTCTCCAACTGCAAGCAGATCGCCATCGCCACCACCACCTACAGCACCGACTTCAACGAGTGCGTCATCCCCTCCTACAACATGGTCGGCACGGGCGGCGCCTCCGACCCGCTCGCCGTCTCCAACGGCGGGACGTACCTCGACGGCTGGGGCCCCATCCTCGAGCGCGCGGGCTACATCCCCGCTGGCCGCGGGCTCACCGGCTCGGTCCTCACCTGCCCCGACACCGTCAACGTCGAGGGCATGCTCGGCGGGCAGACCGGCAGCAACCCCGACAACCCCAAGGGCTGGATGGACTGGCCCAACATCCGCAGCGTCTCGGGCACCTCCAACATCGCCACCACCATCCCCGCCCAGGGCTTCAACAGCATTTTCCGCGTCAGCTATTGGATCAACTCCGACAACCCCGTCGGCACCGTCACCACCTTCAAGGCCAACAAGTTCTTCACCTCCTCCGTCGGCTACGGCGTGCAGCCCGGCGGGCCGTTCATGACGACCACCAAGACCGCCGCCATCCAGCGCCCCTCGACGCTCATCGTCGTCGCCGACGGCCTCTACGCCGGCAAGCAGAACCAGAACCGCATCGGCGTCACCGACTCGCGCATCGGCTACCGCCACCCCGGCAAGGTCGCCACCGCCAACACCACCTTCGCCGACGGCCATGCCGCCCCCGTCGCCGGCGACGTCTTCCCCCGCGGGAACGTCCTGGCCGACAACAACAACCCCAGCCTCCCCACGCTCTACGCGGACATCAATCAGTTCTGAGCGCATCGCATTGTTGGCCGGACGCGCAAGCGACGGAGGTTGGTCTTCGATTTGTTTGTAGGGCCAAAGGCCCGTTTTATACCAGCCTAGGGCGCAGCCCTAGGTGCCTGTGTCGAAGAGCGAATGAAGGGCTGAAGGCCCGTTTTATCCTGTGTCCGAAGGCCGAATAAAACGGGCTTTCAGCCCTCGAATTCAAAGAGGCGCCGATGGTCCTAGGGCTTCGCCCTAGGCTGGTATAAGACGGGCCTTTGGCCCTGAAATACAAGCGTCGCAAGAAAGCCTGCTCGGCTCCGATCAGCCTTTCGCCTGATGGGAACGAAGACCAACCTCCGCCGCCTTGCGCTACCCGCCAACAACACCCCACAACCCCCATCCCCGCGTCCGATAGCCATCCTCCAACCCTCTTCCCAGCCTGCCGAGGCGGAACCACCGCACCCGCCCGAGCCTCCGCGACCCTCCTTCCGCCACCCTCCCTAAACTGCTTTGGAACCCCTGTCGATCCAACGAGGCCCCCCTGAACGGGCTCGTTGTCGACGGGCCGGATGGTGGGAGTGGGAGAGGCCCGCGTGCGCGGCCGCCGTCATTCATGGCGACGAGGAAGTTTCCGGAAAACCTGCGCATCCTGGTGCTCGCCGACATCCCCCAGTTCGGCTACCGCGTCAGCGCCTGCCTCTCCCAGGCGGGGCACACCTGCCACGTGATGGGCACCCACTTCTGGTCCCTCTGCCGCGTGTCGCGCCACTGCGCCCGCTTCATCCCCGTCCGCCGGGAAGACCTGCTCACCCTCTCGCCCCACCTGGCGCACCAGATCGCCGCCTACTGCCGCCGCAACCGCATCGACGTCGTCGTCCCCGCCGACCTCGAGTCCACGCTCTTCATCGCCGAGCACCGCAGCCGGCTCAACGATGTCACGCTCTTCCCGATCTCCACCAGCGAGACCCTGCTCCGCCTCCACGACAAGTGGACCTTCTACCACCTGCTCGACGAGCTGGGCGTCCCCCAGCCGCGGACGTTCCTGCTCGAGCGCCCCGAACACGTCGACGACCTCAACTTGGCCTACCCCGTGGTCGTCAAGCCGCGCGACCAGGCGAGCAGCGTGGGCGTCTGGCTGGCGAACTCCGCCGAGGAGCTCAAGCGCGACCTGGAGTATGGCTCGCCGCGGCTCGTGCAGGAATTCTTCCCGGGGCGCACCGGCTCGCTCGCGATCCTCGCCGACCGCGGGCAGATCCGCGCCTGGACGCTTCAGCAGCGCGACCCCAAGGGCGAGCCGATGACCTTCCTGGCCGACCCCGTCCCGTTCCGAATGGCCCAGCTCATCACCGCCCACACGAACTTCAGCGGCATGGCCGACTTCGACATGATCCGCGACGACCGCACCGGTCGGTGGATCATGCTCGAGTGCAACCCGCGCTTCACCGCGACGCTCCTCTACAAGCATTGGGCGGGCGTGAATTTCCCCGCCTTGGGCGTGCGCATCGCCGCCAAGCAGACCGCCGACTGGCCCTTCGCGCCCATCGCGGGCGAGTGCACCAACATCGGCCTGGGCCCGCGCGCGTGGCTGCGCGCCTTGGCCCGCGGGCAGGTCACGCCGCTCGACGGCCTGCCTCCGATGACCCGCGCCGCCTGGCGCTTCAGCGTGGGCGACCCGCTGCCGGTCCTGCTCCAGCGCCTCGCCAGCAAGCCGCCGCTCGCGAGGCCCGTCGGCGCGCCCACCGTCGCCCCCAGCCTCGCGGAGAGCCTCGCGAATCCCGAGGGGATCAAGGACACCGCCCGCGCCCGTGGCGGCCGTCCGCCGGCCCGCCCGCGGTCGGGCATCTCCTCGCAAGGCTGAGCGCGCGGCAAGCGCCCGCCGTTCGCTCCTGCCCGCTCTCCGCGCGGGGCGCGGGAGGGCGAGGCGCCTCATTCATCCCAAATCTCATTTCTGAAAATGGGTCTCAAGGCCGCAAGGCCACATCGAAGCCCCGGCAAGTCGCTCGTATTCACAATTCAATTTCTCGTAAATGCTTCTCGGCCGCCACCGCATTCGGGGGATGGTTGCCCATGTCCTGGAGGCGAGCGCAATCCACAGGTTCTTTGGGGCAGCCGCGTAACTTCCGTGGGACGTTCACAGGTGGTCGGCGGAACGAGAGCGGCACCATTTTCACCCGAAAATCAGCAAGATTTCATGTGTATGATTCCACGAAATTCGTGAAAATTCGCCCTCCAAAGCGGTGGAGAACCCACGCTTGTCCGGATTTGGCCGGACACTTGTGCAGGTATACAGGGAGGCGCGTTTATTTTCCTGGGCCCTGAGAAGCCCCCGGTTCCGACCCCCGAAGCGCCACCCCCGGCCCGCAGCCGCGCGCAAAAACAAACGACTTGCAGCGCTCGTCCGCGCGTCGATTTCAACGACTTACAGCCACTGGTCGAACCACGCCAACGTCGCCGCGCGGGCCTCCGCGGTTTCGTAGTGCGCGATCGGGAGCGCCATCAACCGCCACGCCTTCGAGGCCTGCATCGAGCCGTAGGTTTTCCGCAGCTCGCGGTCGATGCGTTCGAGCCCCTCGGCAGGGGTGAGGCCGTCGTAGATCCCCGCGATGCTCAGGTGCGGCCGGGGCGCGATCATCGCGTTGATCTGCGCCGCCGTGAAGTGCTTGAGCAGGCCCGGGACGAAGTAGTAGTAGCCGTGCCCGTTGAGCCCCTGGGCCTTGATCAACGCCTGGTAGTCGGTGAGGCAGAGCAGGTCGACGCAGGCCTTGACGCGCGGGTCGAGCGCGGCGGTCCACCACGCCATCGTGCTGCCCATCGACAGCCCCATCGTGCCGATCCGCTTGGCGTCGACATCCGGCCGCGTGGTAAGATAGTCGATCGCGCGGAGCGAGTCGTAAACCATCATGCCCCACATGATTTGGCCCTGCCAGAGCATCAGCTTGAAGATCTCGCCCTCGCTGCGCCCGCGCCGCTCGCCGAAGGCCCAAGTGTCGATGCACAGGGCGCAGTAGCCGCGGCGGGTGAGGTCGATCGCGTAGGTCGGCGACTGCACGCCGTCGCGTTCGCGGATGAGTTCATCCTTGCCGATCCCGTATTTTCCGCCGTGCGAGTGGTTGTAGAGCACGCAGGGCAGCGGCCCGCTTGCGCCGGCGGGGCGGACGAAATAGGCGCTCACCGGCTCGATCCCGTTGAGGTCGAGCGTGAGCCGCTCCAGCACATAGCCGTGCTCCTCGGTGGAGCTGACCAGCTTGGAGCCGATGGGGCGATGGCGCGGAGGCAGGTCGCCCAGCAGGGCGTAGAGCGCGGCGCGGCCCTTGGAGTGGCCGTCGGATTTCGAGGTGGTGGATCTTGATGAAAGGGATTTGGCCATGGGTTTTGCTCGCGGTCCGAACTCTGGTGCCACATGTCATCGTACTCGTGACATGTGCCGGTCAACGGAAATCGATTGGGCTCGCGGCAGATCAAGGCAATCAGCCGGGATCGAGAAAAACGCTCGAATTCAAGCGGTTTACGCCTACATCAACGGCATCGCGTGGCGGCTCGAAGACACATGTCACGAGTACGATGAAATGTGGCACCAGACAAGGCTCCGCGCCTCACACCTTCGCCAACTCCGCTTGCTTGCGCGTCCCCTCGGGATAGACCTCCAACAACGCCCGCCGCCGCGCCGGCGGATGGTCGAGGATCGACGTCGGCCACGGCTCGTCCTCCTTCCCGCGGCCGACCTTGTCGTGGAAATTCCGGGCCCAGGTGTTGAACGTCTCGTGCTCCTGCCCGAGGGACCAGAAGATCACCCGCCGGTGCGTGCCGGGCGCGTTGGCCGTCCCCTGGTGCCAGAGCTTGAGGTTGAAGACCAGCAGGTCGCCCGGGTTGGTCATGCAGGAGTAGGCCCCGTCGATCTCGGGCGGGGGCTCTTTGGACATCGCGCGGTAGGCGTCGACCTTGGCAGAGAGTTCCTTCGTGTGGCTGCCCGGCACGACGCGCAGGCAGCCGCCGCGCGAGAGGTCGTCGAGGTAGAACCCGAACTTCAGCGACTCGAACGGCTCGGCGTTGAGCATGTCGCAGTGCCAGTCGGCCGGGGCGGAGTAGCTGGTGTATTCGTCGCCCAGGAACCGCACCGGGCGCTCGTCGCGCAGCAGCGTCGCCGCGATCTCGCTCAGGTCGGCGTCGTCGAACAGGTCGAGCAGCACGGGGTCCTTGTGGAACATCCCCAGCACGCGCCCGCGGTGCTTGAGCGGATCGGCCTCGCCCGACTCCTGCGTCTTGAGCCGGGTCACGGCGTCGCGCAGCGCCTCGAGCCGCGCGGGGGCGAGGAAGTCGCGCACGATGAGGTAGCCGAAGGTCTCGTAATGCTGGATCTGAAGGGGGGAGAGTTTCATGAGGAGTCCAGTCCTGGCCGTGAGCGGCGAGGGCATTTTACACGGGCGTGCGGTGCGTCTGGAAGGTCAAAGCGGCCCGCCGACCAACAGGAAAACCCAGGCGCCGGCGGCGGCGAGCAGGAGGACCACGCCCACCACGCGGGGGGCGTTGAGACGGCAGCGTCGCCACGTGAGCATGCCCCACGTCCCGCCGATCGAGGCGAACCAGCCGAACGTGGCTGCGAGCATGAAGGGGAGCGTCGTGCCGACCTCGCTGTTGTTCAGGAGCATCCACCCGAGCGGGCAGAGGATGGGGAGGGCGATCGGCGCCAGGACGATCGGCCAAGACCATTCGCCGGTGGCCAGCGACGGCAGGACGAAGAGGTAGGACCCCAGGATGTAGGCGAGGACGAGCAGGCCGCAGCCGGTCGACTCCTCGTCGTAGGCGGGCTTCATGGCGGAAATCATACTTGGGGGCGGAGGCGCGTCGTCTGCCCCTCTCCCTCCGTGAGAGGGTGGCACGGATGTACTCATCCGGGACGGGTGAGGGCGTGAGTCAACAAAATGGCCGGAAAATGCCGCTTGCGCCTGGTGTGATGACCGGGAGCCTTCCGTCCCCCACGCCCTCACCCGGCCGGAGTACCGGCCACCCTCTCCCGGAGGGAGAGGGGCAGCGCGTTGCTCAGGCGACACAACGAGCCATTCAGCGGTTTTGCATTGCCCTGCTTCATCCGTGCGGTTAGCGTGGTTCGATCCGGGCCACGTCGTGACGCACCCTCGAGCCCGGGTTTCGGGAGGCGCTGTGCTCCGAATTACAGCCCTATTCACGCTCGCCCTCGCGTTGCTGGGCGCGCTCGTTCCCGCGCCGCTCGCGGCCGCGGTCGACCCCGGCGCGCGGCAGGCCCTGGTCGACCGGATCGAGAAGCTGCGCAACTGCGTCGCCCGGGCCGAGGTTGTGCAGCACCTCCCCGACGGCGACGTCACCACCTACGAGGAGTTCTGGTTCCTCGACGGCAAGGTGAAGCACGTCGTCGAGCGGCGGGCGTCCGCGGCCGCCGAGCCCGACGACGCGCTGCCCGTCGCCACGAGGCCCGCCACCACCAGGCCCGCAGCCACAAGGCCCGCCTCCACGCAGCCCCGCCGGCCCACTCCACCCACTCCACCCGGCCCGTCGCGCTTCGTCCCGGAGAAGTCCACCCACCTGCTGCTCGAAAACCGGGTGGAGTCCAGCACCCAGCTTCCCGGGCAGCGCGTCGCCTTCGGCATGATCAGCCCGCGGACCCGCGAGCCGGGGACCACCGTCGAATACGCCCTGGGCCTGCGCCGCTTCGGGCGCGACGAGCCCGCCTCGGCCGGCGACTTCGGCGCGGCCGACCTCCTCGAGAACGACGACGGGCAGGTGAAGATCTCCTCGCTCACCAGCTACAGCTCGCTGGTCGCGCAGACCTTCGACCCCAAGGTCGGCTACGCGCTCACCGGCCTCAAGGCCCTCTCGCTCGACGGGCGGGTCACCACGGAGATCCTCTGCTCCGACTTCCGCCAGGTCGACGGCCTGTGGATCCCCCACGCGATGGAGTGGCGCGGCTACAACTACCACGGCAAGGAGCGCGTCGGCACGCGCACGTCGACGCTGCGGATGCTCCACTTCGAGATCGCCCCGCCCTCGAACGAATCGGCCCTCTACCGCATCGACTGGCCCGCGGGGGCGATGGTCCGCGACCAGCTCGCCAACCAGATGTTCCGCGCCGACGCCCAGGGCAAGCTCGTCGCGCTCGGCCCGCCCGCCAGCCGCCCCGCCAACGCCGGCCCCGGGAGGCCGCCGAGCGCCGACAAGCCCAGCGCCGTCGCGACGCTCACCATGCCCAGCCGATACTCGCCCGCGACGATCGGGGTCATCGTCGGCGGGGGGGCGCTGCTCGTGCTGGGCCTCGCCTTGAAATTGCTCCGGAACCGCGCGTGAGTCTGCCGCGCCTGCGCCCTGTGCGCATTGCCCGACGAACGGAACGCCCGACGAAACTCCGAGGAAACCGATCCGATGTCCCCCGTCACCCCTTCCAACACGACCCCTGACGCGCGCCGCCGCCGCCGCCCCCGCGGCTTCTCGCTCATCGAGCTGCTCATGGTGATCGGCATCATCGGCCTGCTCATCGGGCTGTTCATGCCCGCGCTCTCCGCCGGGCGCGAGGCCGCCGAGTCGATCCGCTGTACCGCCACGATGCGCGGCCTGGGCGTCGGCGCACAGGCCTACGGCAACGACTGGCAGGGCGTCATCCCCTTGACCTTCGTCCACGGGAGCAACTGGTTCGGCGTCAACCCCGCGCCGGCGGGCTGGGACACCGCTGCAGACCTCGACGCCCGCGGCATCCACCACCTCGTGGGCAACCAGACCTCCAACGCCGCCCACTTCGCCAACCAGATCCTCCCCTACGTCGCCAACGAGGATGCCTTCATCTGCAGCAACTGGTCGAAATTCTTCGGCATCAAGAACAAGCAGGACTTCATCGCCTTCCCCGGAGCCCTCCACAACAACACCACGCCCTACGGCCTGGGCATCGCCTGCACCTACGCGCCCCAGGCCCTGGGCCTTGCCCAGCCCGGCTCCGCCTTCATCGGCACCGCCGGCGTCCCCTACGCCTGCGGCTCCGACACCCCTTGGGCCTACAACGACACGCCCCTCGACAACCACTACCCGCGCTGGGACTTGCTCTCCCACCCCTCGACCATCCACTACCTCGGGCACGCCAAGTACGACGGCGTCTGGTACGACTCCATCGGCAACACCCAGCCGTGCAACAAGAGCCAGTTCGGCGACGTCCAGGCCTGGCCGGGCGTGCACAACATCCGCACCAGCCCGACGCTCACCTCCGCCTACGCCACCAACGCCTTCGGCGCCGCCGCCAAGCCCAAGTCGATGGGCTCCAACGGCTACCTGATGTTCGACGGCTCGGTCCACCTCGCGAGTTGGCGGCAGATCATGCACGAGTCGAGCGACGGCGTGACGCCCTCGCCGCTCGACGGCGTCATCCATCCCGCCGCGTGGTACGGGCTGACCCCGAACTTCTACTACCTCGACTACGGCCCCGACGACCCCGCCGGCCGGACCGCCGACATGTACACCGTGCATTGATCCGCGCCGGCGCTGCTCGCCGCATCTTCCGTGCGGATCAACATCTAGACGTTTGTCTATTTCGGTCCCGTGGCCATCGTGCCTGCGTCGGCGCTATGGATCGTCCATTCCACGGTCAAGCCGAGGATCAGAAAAATGCGCTCCGCCTTGGAACTATTCCCGTGCTCGCGCGTATTGAATGTTAATGTCGGCCTCGCGCATCGCCCGCCGGTCTGCTTCCGGTGTCGGCGGGCGATCGCGCGGCCGATCCCATCGCCCCTCCCTCCCAGAGGCCTCGACATGAAGTCATTTTTCGGGCGCGTCGCTCCGCTATGGGCTCTCTTGGCGTGGCTTTCCCTGGCCGCGTGGCTCTCGTGCGTCGCGTCCCCTGTCCTCGCCCAGCCTGCGCCCGTTCCGGGGGCTCCGAGCGCGGCAGGGCCGGCGGCGACCGCGCCCTCCGAGCTGCGCGAGCAGACGATCTACATCCCCTACAAGAAGCTCCGCGACGTCTTCGAGCGCGAAGGCCGCGGCGTCTTCCTGCCCTATGACCGCTTCAACGAGCTCTGGAAGGCCGCCCGCGAACGCGACGCCGTCGCCCCCGACGACCGCGCGCCGGTCGATTCGATCATCAGCGAGATCGAGAACGAGGCCGTGGTCGGGCGCGACGTGGTCAGCGTGGTCTCCCACATCAAGATCGAGGTGCTCAAGGAGGGCTGGAACCAGATCCCGCTCCGCTTGGGCGACGCCGCGGTGACCAAGGCGACCATCGGCGCCGAGCCCGCGCGCCTCGTCGCCGACCCCGCGACCGGCTACGCCCTGCTCATCGAGAAGAAGGGCGCCGCCCCGAAGTCGATCGACCTGAACCTGGAGTATGCCAAGGCCTTCACCAAGGCCCCGGGGCAGAACAGCATCGCATTCGACGCGCCGCAGGCCCCGATCAGCAAGTGGCGCGTGCGCGTGCCCGGCGCGGGCGTGAAGGTCAACATCCGCCCGCTGCTCGCCGCCACCGAGGCCCCCGCCGACGCCGCGGCCGACCAGACCGTCGTCCTCGCCTTCGTCGGCGCCGCCGCGTCGGTCCGCATCGACTGGACGCCCCGCGCGGAGGGGGCGGCCGGGCTCGAGGCCCTCGCCACCGCGCAGGTGCAGCAGCAGGTCTGGATCGACCAGGGCGTCAACCGCACGCGGGCCCAGATCGCCTACGAGATCAGCCGGGCCCAGCTTTCGCAGCTCTCCTTCGAGGTGCCCGCCGACCAGAAGGTCGTCAGCGTCTTCGACGGCAACGTCCGCCAGTGGTCGGTCGCCGTGGCCGAGGGCAAGCAGCGCGTCACGGTGCAGCTCTTCGAGCCCGCCAAGGGCACGCAGAACATCGCGGTCGACCTCGAGCGCTTCGTCGGCGACGAGGCCAAGCAGAACGTCTCCGTCCCGGTCATCAAGGCCCTGGGCGTGGGGCGGCAGCAGGGCGTCGTGGTCGTGCAGGTCGCCCCCGCGCTGCGCGCGGAGGCCACGCGCCACACGGGCCTGCAACAGCTCGACGCGGGGGAGCTTCCGACGGGCCTCGCGGGCGGGAAGTGGGACTTCGCCTACCGCTACGCGGCCTTGCCCTTCGACCTAGCGCTGGCGGTGGAGCGCGTCGAGCCGAGGATCGTCGTCGACACGCTCGTCGAGGCGACGCTCGAGCCCGAGCAGCTCACGCTCAACACGCTCGCGCTCTTCACCATCGAGCGGGCGGGGCTCTTCCGCCTGGAGTTCGACGTGCCCGCGGGCTACGACGTGCGCCAAGTCACGGGCCGGGCCGCGGCGGGGGCCCAGGCGGCGGTGGTCGACACGCATTACCTCGATGGCCCGGGCAAGACCCACCTGGTGGTCAACCTCTCGCGCAAGGCGATGGGCAAGACGGGGCTCTTCATCGAGCTGGGCAAGAAGCTGAGCGAGCCCGACCTGCTCAGCCCCACGGGCAAGGCGGCCGAGATCTCGCTGGCGGTGCCGCGGGCGGCGCCCGCGGGCGTGGAACGGCAGACCGGGCGGCTGGTGGTCTACGCGCCCGAGAGCCTGCGCGTGAACCCCGGGCAGAGCCTGGGGCTCCGGGCCGTCCCCTTCGGCGAGGCGCTCGAGGGCATGGAGTCGACGGTCGGGCAGCGCGGCGGGGCCCGGCAGAGCCTCGCGTTCACCTACACGCAGGAGCCGGCCTCGCTCGTCCTCGCCGCCGAGCGCCGCAAGCCGCAGGTCAACGTCCACCAGCTTTTGGTCGCCCAGATCGAGCCGGGCGGCGCGACCTACACCGCGACCTTCAGCTACGAGATCCTCTACAGCGGCGTGAAGTCGCTCCGCATCGACGTGCCCGCGAAGCTCGCCCCCGAGATCCGCAACCGCACCACGGGCGTGCGCGAGCGCGTGGTCGACCCCGCGCCCAGCGACCTCGCCCCGGGCTACGTCGCCTGGAGCCTCACGGGTGACAGCGAGTTCCTGGGCAACCGCACCGTCACCTTCACATGGCAGCGGAAGATCGAGAAGCTCGACATCGGCAAGCCGGTCGAGTTGGCGCTGCCCGTGCTGCGCCCGCGCGACGCCGACCGGGCCTGGGGGCAGATCGTGCTCACCAAGGCCGAGACGATCGACGTCCAGCCGTCGGGCGAGCCGACGGGGGTGCGCCCGATCGACCCGCAGCGCGACTTGGTGGGCGAGCGCGTCGCCGCCGCCGCCCGCGCGTTCGAGTTCCACGACGACTGGTCGCTGACGATCGCCGCGACGCGCTACAAGCTCGAGGAGGTGAAGCGCACCAGCATCGAGCAGGGGCTGGTGCGCATGGTGCTCACCCGAGGCGGGGAGACGACGGTCCACGCCGCGTTCCGCGTGCGCAGCGTGCGCCAGGGGCTCAACGTCAAGCTGCCCGACAACGTGGAGTTCGACACGCCCCACCCGCTGCGGCTCAACGGGCGGGCCGTCTCGCTCGGGCAGGGCGACACCCGCGGGCTCTACGTGATCCCGCTCGCCGGGCAGCGCCCCGACGAGCCGTTCCTGCTCGAGCTGCGCTACACCGTGCGCGGCGCGCCCGACCTCGAGCCGCCGTCCTTCCCGGAGGAACCCGCGGCCCAGCGCCTCGTTCTTGTCGCCTACCTCCCCCAGGAGCGGGCGCTGCTGGGCCGTCGGGGGCCGTGGGCCAGCGAGATCGCCTGGCAGGCCCCCGGGCTGCTGGCGATGCTCTTGGGCGGGGCCGACCCTCGCTCCGCGCCTTCCTTCTGGCGCTGGAAGCCCGCCGCCGCGCAGAACGACGCTGTGCTCCTCGCCGACGTGCGGCAGAACATCCCCAACCTCAGCCCCATCGCCGACGACCTGCGCACCGACGGCCGGCCGTACGTCTTCTCCACGCCGCGCCCGCTCGCTCCGCCCGCGGGCAACCTGCGCCTCGTGACGTGGGACGAGACGACGCTCAGCGCGCTGGTCGCGGTCGTCGTCGTGCTCGGC
Organism: Planctomycetota bacterium; assembly: GCA_026386955.1. Lineage (GTDB taxonomy): Bacteria > Planctomycetota > Phycisphaerae > Phycisphaerales > Phycisphaeraceae > JAPLMQ01. The sequence goes on along the minus strand of JAPLMQ010000117.1, from coordinate 11,655 downwards.
GGGCTCCTGCTGCTGTTCGCTTCGGCGGGCAAGAAGATGATCGCCGCGGGGCTCTTGATCGTGATGGTCTTTTTCCTGGGCGTCTTCGTGCCGACCTTCGCGCTGCAGGTGCTCGACGGCGTGCTGCTCGTCTCCGCCGGGGCGGTGCTGGTGATCTGGCTCGTGCACTACTTCGCGATCGTGCGCCCGCGCGACCCGCTCGTGCAGGCCCGCCGGCGCGAGGCGATCGCCCGCCGCGAGGCCTCGATCGCCAACTTGACCAAGGCCACCGACGCCGCCAAGTCGCTCTTCGCGGGCAAGAAGGCCGCGACGGCGACGGGAGCGGCAGGCGCTTCCCCGGGAGCGACGCCAAGCCCAGGCGCGTCCCCCGACAACCCGCTGAATCCGCCCGCCGCCGGCCGCACCGATTCCGACAAGCCCAAGGAGTGAGCCCCATGCGACACCACGCCAAGATCCGCGCGGTGGCCCTGCTGGCGCTCATGACGCTCGTCGGCGTCGTCCGCGCCCAGCCGGCCCCCAGCGGCCCGTCCTACCCGGAAGCGCCGAATGCCTCCGGTGCGGTCAAGGCCAAGGCCCCGGCGGCACCCGCGCCTGCGCCGACATCCATCCGCCAACTCCTCGTCCCCTTCGACGACCTCAACCTCCTGCTCGACGACCAGACGCAGCGCGTCCTCCTCTCCCGGCAGGAGTACGACGAGCTCGCCTCGCACGCGCGCCAGGTCACGCAGGACCACGCCCCGCGCCCCGCGGCCCTGGTCTGGGCCGACTACTCCGGCGCGGTGGAGACCGACCGCGTGCGCCTCCGCGGCGAGATCGTCATCGACGTCCTCGAGGACGGGCTGCACGCGCTCCCGCTCGACCTTTCCGGCGTCGGACTGCGCAGCGCGACGCTCAACCAGCGCGGCGCGCCCATCGGCCGCAACGAGCGCGCCGGCCTGGTCGTCTTCGTCCAAGGCAAGGGGCGGCAGACGCTCACGCTCGAGCTCGTCGCGCCGCTGCAGACCTCCGCCGCCCAGCAGGTCCTCAACTTCCGCGTCCCCACGCCCGCCGCCGCCCGCCTGCGCCTCGACGTCCCCGGCGACGTCAACATCCGCGGCGGGGCGGCCGTCGTCTCGCGCACTTTCGACGAGCCCGCCCGCGTCACGCACCTCGAGCTCCTCCCCCGCGCCGGCGAGGTCTCGCTGGTCATGAGCCTCAACGGCCGCACCCAGCGCGCCGAGCAGGCGGTCGTCGCCCGCGGCGTGGTCGTCGACGAAGTCACGCAGGCCTACGAGCGGCTGCACGCCTCGATGTCGATGGCGGTCCTCCACCGCCCCGTCGAGCGCTTCCGCTTTGCGATCCCGCAGGGGTTCGAGGTCACGACCGTCGATTCGCCCCTGATGGCCCGCTGGGCGATTGAGCCCGAGGGCGAGAGGCGGGTCCTCAGCGTCTACCTGCGCGAGCCCGCGACGCAGACGGTGGTCATCACCCTCTCGGCCGTGCGCACGCCCGCGCGGCTGGAGAACTGGAGCCTGCCGAGCCTCGAGCCGCTGGACGTCTCGGGCTACGTCGCCGTGGTGGGCCTCGCGGTGGAGGACCGCCTGACCGCCAGCGCGATCGCCGCGCAGGACATGATCCCCGTCGACACCGCGGTGCTGGAGCAGGCGCTCCCGCCCACGGTCCTCGCAGCCGAGCCGGGCTCGCCGCGCATCCGCCCGGTGGTCGCCTTCTACGCGCCCCACGCGGGGTTCAGCCTGAGCGCCCGCTTCGAGCGCCCCCCCGCGGAATTGCTGGTGACGACGAACCTGCTGCTGATCCTCGAGGAGAAGGGGCAGCGCGTGCGGGGCGGCTTCGCCATCCAGCCGCGCGCGGAGAGCCTCTTCTCGTTCGACTTCGAGGCGCCCCAGGGCTGGCGCGTCGACGCCGTCACCGACTCGGCCGGGAACGCGCTGGCCTTCGAGCGATACGACGCCGCGAAGGAGGCCGGCCCCGCCAGCCGCCGATTGCACGTCCGCCTCCCGCGCGGGTTGCCCGTCGGGCAGACGCTCAGCGTGCTCTTCAACGCCTCGGCCACGCCCTCCGGCTGGCTCAACGACTGGTCCAGCGCCGACGTGGCCTTCCCCGCCTTCGGCGTGATCGGCGCGACGCGCGACTCGGGCGCGATCGCCATCGACGCCCGCGACGACCTGGTCGTCCGCCCCAACGCGCTGGAGAACCTCTCGCCGCTGGACGATTCCGAGAAGGCCAAGTTCGGCCTCGGCGGCGTGCCCGCCTCCCTCGCCTACCGCTACGAGGCCCGGCCCTACGCGGCGAAGCTCGTCGCCGAGCGCACGCTCCCGCGCGTCACCGCCGAGACCTACTCGCTCTTCGCCCTCGACCACGAGGCCCTGCGCGTCCATAGCGAGATCACCTACACCATCGAGCGGGCCCGCACGCAGAAGCTGACGCTCTCGGTCCCCGCCGGCGTCGCAGGGGCGCTCTCGATCCAGGGTCTCGACGGCGTCGCGGTGAAGGAGTTCTTCAGCGAGCCCCCCGGGAATGCGCCCGGGGAGTCCTCCGCAAGCGCCTCTGCTTCCGCCACCGCCCCCGCGACGCAGAAGTCCGTCGAGCCCCGTCGCCGCTGGACGGTGCTCCTCGCCGAGCGGCGCTCGGGCAACGTGCGCCTCTGCGTCGATTTCCAGCAGCGCCTCCCGGCCCTGCCGCTCAAGGACTACAAGCTCCCGATGACCCGCGCGGAGGATGTGGCGTACCAATCGGGTCGCATAGCCATCGAGGGCAGCGCCGAGCTGGATGTGAGCATCAGGGCCCACCCGCGCAAGATCGACGTGGGTGAGCTGGCCGGTGCCGTGCAGCCGCCCGGCGATCGTCTGCTGGGCGTCTTCGGCAGCCTCGGCGAGAAGGACGAAGTCGCGTTGGGCGTCGAGCGCCCGCCGGGCTACGCGCTGCCCGCGGTGATCGTGCAGGACGCGCTGCTCACCACCGCGCTCTCGCGCGACGGGCTGATCCAGACCAACGCGCGGTTCGAGCTGCTGAGCAAGTCGCCGTTCCTCGCGGTGAGCCTGCCCGCGGGCTCGACGCTCTGGGCCGTGCTCGTCGACAACAAGCCCGCCAAGCCGCAGCGCGAGGGGCAGAACCTCCTGCTGAGCCTGCCGCCCGCCCCCGAGGGGACGCGCCGCCGGCTGCACCTGGTCTACGAAACGCCCGTCGGGCGGGCCGGCTTCTGGAGCCGGCTCGACGTGCCCGCGCCGCGGCTGATGGTGCCCGGGGTCCCCGGCGCCCCCGGTGTTTCCGGCGGGCAGGGCGTCGAGGTGCCCGTCGCCGACCTGCGCTGGCGGGTCTTCCTGCCCGAGGGCTATCAGGCCGTGCGCTCCGGCGGGACGCTCACCACCGACGACATCCCCACGCCCGAACTGGCGGCCGTAACCATAGGGCGGACGTTCCTGGAACTCGGCGGTGGACTGACCGGCCCCCTGTCCTTCCTCCCCAGCCTCGGCGCGGCCCGCAAGACCGCCAACCAGATGAAGAACAGCTCGCAGGTGCGCGGGATCCACCAAGGCGCGGTGATCTTCGCCCAGAGCAACAACACCTACCTCGCGCCCGACCTCGCGACCTTGATCGAAGGCAGCTTCATTTCGCCCGCGCTGATCCTCGACTCCAACGCCGCCACGCAGATCCCGCCCGACATCGACACCTGGTCGCGCGAGAAGCGGAACCAGTGGTACAACCTCCACTCCTCCTTCGTCTACCTCCGCGGGCTGAAGGACAACGCCAACGGCAAGGAGATCATCCTCTTCACCAAGCCCACCCGCAGCGACGGGCGGGGCCTGAACATCGCCTTCGGCGACAACCACGTCAGCTACGTGCCGATCAACGAGGCCCGGGAATTGATCCAGGCCCAGACGGGCCATTCGCCCGAGGAGATCGAGGAGATCGACGAGGCGGTGGCGCGGGGCGAGATGGACGCGAAGGCGATGCTCTTCATGAGCCCCGAGGAGCAGAACGCCTACCTGACCACCGCGCCGCAGCACGCCGGGCATGCGGGAGAGAAGATGGAAGTGGCTTTGGACGTGGTCGATGGGCCGCTGACGGCCGCGGCACCCGCGACGCCCAAGGCCGGGCCGGCGCCGGCGGGCGCGGCCGCGGCTCCCGTGCCGCTCGCGAAACCGCGTGAGATCGCGAAGAGCATGGGCCAGGTCGTCGGCGCGGCGAAGGACAAGGGCGCTCGCGACATGCTCGGGGCCGACAGCCTCACCATCCGGCTCGACCCGCGCGGGAGCCAGCTCGGCTTCCAGAGCATGGGCACCGACCCGCGGCTGAGCGTGGCCGTGGTCGAGCGTGAGCGGCTGGCTTGGTTCGCCTGGGCGCTGGCGCTGGCGGTCGCGCTCCGGGGCGTCGCGCTCACCCGCCGTCGCGCGGCCATCAAGGCCCGGTTCGTGGTCATGGTCATCGCCGCGGCCACGCTCCTGCCCCTGCTGTGCAACCGCGCGGAGTTCCTCTACGCCGTCAACGGCGCCGCCTACGCCGCTGCCCTTCTCGTGCCGTATTACTTGGTCGCGTCGCTGCTCCTGGCGATCGGCGGCGCGGTCCGCCGCCGCTTTGCGCCTCCGGCGCTGCCGGCCGCGAGTGGCATGGCGGTCTCGGCCGTCGCCCTGTTGCTGCTTCTCTCGCCCGGCTTGGCCGCGCCCGCCTCCGCGGACGACCAAGACAACCCCAACGCTCCGACGCCTCCCGCGCTGAAGGTGCCCGCCGACGCGCTGATCCTCCCGTACGACCCCGAGTCGCGCACGGGCGTGAAGGACGCGGGCAAGATCCTCGTGCCGTACGCGCGTTTCGTGGAGTTGTGGAACCTCGCCCACCCCGACAAGAAGCTCGGCACGCCGCGTCCGCCCGCGCCCTTCGCCTTCGCCGGCGCGAGCTACGCCGCCACGCTCGAGGGCGACCAGCACCTGCTCCTGCGCGGGCAGGTCGAGATCGAGGTCTACGCCTCGGGCCAGGTCGCGGTCCCGCTCCCGCTCGCCGGGGGCGTGATCGCCGACGCCACGGTGGACGGCAAGCCCGCCCGGTTGAGCGTCGCCGCGCCGGCGGTCGCTCCGGCCCCCCGCGAGTGGCCGGCGGGAGCGGCGCGCCCCAACGTCGGGCCTCAATCGCCCCCTGTCCCTCCCGCAGGCTCGCTCATCGTCCTCTACCTCGACCAGCCCGGACGTCACCGGCTCGACCTCTCCGTCCGCCTCGCCCTGCAGCGCCGTGGCGGCTGGCTCCTCGCCGACGGGCGCCTGCCCGCCGCGCCCGCGACGGCGATCAACCTTCGCGTCCCGCTCGCGCAGACCGAGGTCCACGTCGGCGACCTGCCCGACCGCCCTAACTACGAGACCGCCAAGGCCGACGAGTCGATCGCCACCGTGCTCGGCCCGCAGGGCGCGATCAACCTGCAGTGGCGCCCCAAGGTCGGCGAGGGGCAGGTCGACCAGACGCTCACCGCCCGCTCCTCGGCCGTGGCCGACATTCAGGAGGACGGCGTCCACCTCGCGTGGAGGATCGACTTCGAATTCCGCCGGGGCGAGCGCACCGGTTTCGAGATCCAGTTGCCCGCGGGGGGGCTGGTCGAGAAGGTCGACGGCGCGAACGTCCGCGGGTGGGAGATCAAGGGCGGGACCGATTCGCCGCTGCTCTCCGTCGCGCTGCTCAAGCCCGCGCGGGACCGCGAGACGTTCACCGTCACGCTCTGGCAACGTGGCCCGATCCCGCCCGTGGGCAAGGCCTCGCAGGCCTTGCGCCTCGACGGGCTGGCGGTCCCCGGCGCGTCACTGCACAGCGGCTCGCTACTGCTCCGGCGCAGCGCCCTGCTGGAGCTGCGCACCACACGGACGCAGGGCCTCACCCGGGCCGACCCCTCCGGCGACGCCGCCGCCTCCGCGGCCCTGAGCCCGCTGGGGCTGGTCGACTACCAGGCCTACCAGTTCGTCGCGACGCCCTTCGTGGTGGAGATCGAGGCGGCGCCGCTGGCGGCCCAGGTCTCCGCATCGGTCGAGAGCCTGCTGAAGTTCGGCGAGCGCGAGCGCAGCTTCGAGAGCCGGGTGACGCTCCACGTCCGCTCGCGCCCGATCTACGCCGCCCGCCTGCTGATCCCCGACAACCTGCGCATCGAGCAGGTCCTAGCCCCCGGCTTCTTCGAGCGCACGCTCGAGGTGGTCGACGGCAAGCGCACGCTGACCATCCACTTCGCCGCGGGGCAGCAGGGCGAGGTGCCGATCGTCGTCCGCGGCCCGCTGGGCGACCCCGAGAACGCCGAGACGGTCCCGCTTCCGCGCGTCGAGCCCTTGGGCGTCGCGGGGCGCGACACGCTGCTGGCGGTGCAGTCCGACCCCGCCTTCGACGTCGTCGCCGAGGACCTCAAGGATTGCCGCGTCACCCCGATCGAGCAGGTCTTCGGCTGGCTCGACCCGCAGCAGCGCCGCTCCGCCCGGGTGGCCCTGCGCATCACGTCGGGCTCGCCCTCGGCCACGCTGCGCCTCGTCGCCCGCAAGCCCGAGGCGGTCTGCACCACGCTGACCAACGTGCGCGTGACCGACCGCGTCGTCGAGGAGACGATCCTGCTCGACTTCGCCGTGCGCTACGCGGGCATCCGGCAGATCGACTTCCTCCTGCCCGCCGCGCTGGCCGACGCGCGGATGGCCGTGCCGATGCTCCGCCAGAAGTCGGTCGCCCCCGCGGGCAAGGGCCTCCCTGGCCTCGTGCGCGTCCGGCTCGAACTGCAGGAGGAGTTGATGGGGCAGGTGCGCGTGCTCATCGAGAGCTCGCGCCTCCGCACGGAGGAACTACAGCAGGCCTCGATCCCGATCGTCGAGACCGGCCGCACCGAGCGCCGCTTCGTCGCGCTCGAGGGGGCGGGGCGCGACGAGGTGACCGTCGAGAAGGCGCAGGGCCTCGAGCCGCTCGACCGGCAGCAGAAGGAGCGCCGCTGGCTCGACGCGATGCTCAGCGAGGGGATGACGCAGGCCTGGGCCGTGGGCAACGACGCGACCGACCCCGCGTTGACCTTCCGCACCCGCGAGCGGGCGGTGGTGGAGACCAAGGGCGCGCGGATCGGCCTGGCGCAGCTCACGCTCGCGCTCGACGAGAGCGGGGCCTACCGGGCCGAGCAGGCCTATTACGTCGACAACGCGACCGAGCAGTTCCTCGATGTGGAGCTGCCGCGCAGGGCGGAGCTTTGGTCGGCCAAGGTCGCGGGGCAGCCGGTCAAGCCGGTGCTGCTCGACGCGAAGGCCGGCGCGGGGGCCGCCTCGGGTGCCGTCGCGGGGGCTACGACAGGGCAAAGGCCGAACCGGGCCCGCATCCCGCTGGTGAAGACCGCGCCGGGCAGCCCCAGCTACGTGGTGATGCTCAAGTACGCGGGCAGCGTCCCGCGCCCGGGCGGGTTCAAGCGCGTCGAGTTCCCGCTCCTGCGCTCCATCAACATCAACGTCGAGCTGAGCCAGGCCCGGCTCTACCTCCCGCCGTCGATGGCGTGGATGCGCTTCGAGGGGACGATGACCCCGACCCCCGATGAGGGCGACCTGGTCGCGGGCGAGGCCGAGTACCTCGGGCGCGAGATGGAGAGCGCGAAGCGCGACATGGAGAACGCGGACTTCTACGTGCAGAGCCGCGGGCGGTTCCGTTACGAGACACTCAAGCAGAAGGTGACGTTCAACAACGGCCGGCTGGCGGAGTGGCGCGACAACGCCAACGGGGCCGCGGCCCTGGTCACCAACGACCGATTGCTGAAGCAGGTGGAGGAGCAGGCGCAGAAGTTTGAGCTGAACTCGACGCTGACGACGACGACGATCTACAACTCGATCCGCATGAACACCTATGCCGACTCCCAGCGGACCGAGCACGCCCGGAACCAGGTGCAGAGCCTGGGCTCGAACTTCGGCGTCGAGGGCAAGCCCAGCGGGGGCAAGACTGCGGCGGCCGGCCCGGCCGCGACGCAGCCCGCCTCCAAGACGGCGCTGAGGGGCTGGCTGGACCAGAACGGCCTGACCACTGAGGACCGGCAAGTGAATCGGGCTCCCGGGAATGATTCGCTCAGCTTCGGAGCCATGGGGAGCGGAACTGGAGGCTCGGGGAGCCCGATGCGCAGTCTCGCGGGGGGCGTGGATCGCTCGATCGCCGATACGGAGGCACTTCCCCAATCGGGGCAGCGCGATCTCAAGGCCCGGTTCTACGGGAACAGCAGTTCGAGCGCCCCGGGCAAGCCGCAGGCGCCGGTCGTCGCCCCGGATTTGGGGATTTCGCAGTCCAAGGCTGATTCGGGCCGGCAGACGGAGCGGAAGGACAACGCCAACGCAGCCTCCTCCGGCGACGAGGCCGAGAAGAAGATGCTCTATTCCAGGCAGCTCAAGGAGCAGGCGGCCCGGCAGAACGACGCCGTGGGTAACAACCTTTGGACGACCCCAGCCGGCGATTGGCGCGGCGGCGTGGCGTGGGGCGACAACCACGTGCAGCAAATGGAGTCGAACAATCACCTGGGCGACGTTCCCAACGCGTCCAGGAGTGGGCGCGAAGGGCGTCAGTCGGGCACGCGAGCGACCGATTCAGACGCCTCCGATGGCACGGCCACAGGATCGCGTTTTGGGATACTGCAGAATGGCGCCGCAGCCGGATCGGGCCTGCTCCTGAACGCGGAGGAGTCGGGCGGCCCGCAGGACGGCTCGGCCCCCGCGATGAGCGCGACGGGGCTGGCGAGCCTCGACGTCGCGGTGCCGATCCGCGGGCTGGCCTACCGGTTCACCACGCCACGGGGCGAGGTGGAGATCTCCGCCGTGGCCGTGTCGCGGCCGTTCGTGGGCAATCTCTTCCGGCTGGGCGTCGCGCTGGCGGCGCTGGTCGTGGTCGTCATCATCGCCGCGCCCAGGGCGGCTTTGGCGCTGAGCGTCTCGCCCAGGCAGAGCAGGCCCAGGGCGATCGCGACGACGACGCTGAGCTTGTCGATCGGCGCGACGCGCGAGGCCGGGGCCATCTGCAGGGCCCGGTAGTAGCAGAGCCAGGAGAGCCCCGTCGCCGCGCCCGAGAGCACGAGGAAGAGCAGCCCGCGAGCGGGGAGCGTGGAGGGCTTCTGCCATTCCTGACGGGCCGAGACGATCGCGGCGATCATGAGCAGGATCACGACGGTGCGGATGAGCGTCGCCAGGTTGGAGTTGATCTTCTCGACGCCGACCTTGCCCAGGACCGCGGTGAGCCCGGCGAAAAGCGCGGAGCCGAAGGCGTAGGCCTGCCAGGTGTGGATCCATTGCATGGTCGGGCTCCGGAGGCGTGGGCTGAGAGGTTTGTCGTGCGGGACAAGGGGCATTGTATCGGTGGGCGATGTCGCCTCGGGGAAGGCATGATGAGTCGATGATTGCTGGTTGCGGCCACTTCAGCCTTCTTGCTCCGACCGATCAAGGGCCGCAAACTACGACATCGTGAGAGCGTCGGAGATACGCATCAAGAGGTGGTCGCATCATGGAATCTTCGGGCCGCATCATGCTCGCGGATGGGATCGTCCGCTGCGAATCGACGTCTTGCGGCGGGTGGCAAATGGCTGTGCCCGACCTCCGGCTTGTTGGCGAATGCACCACGCCGGATGGTCCGATGGCAGATGACTGGTTCATTTGTTTTGTGATCGATGGAAATGGTTGGCGAGAGGCGCCGGTCTACGCGGACGGCTTCGAGGAATTCCTTGAGACGTTGGGAAAGGCCTTGCGGCACTCGTTGATCTGCGAACTCGCAAACTCATCGAGTTTCAACAGCCGAATTCTCTGGCCTGCGGCGCTGTCGGGCCGGGCGCTTTTCCGTTACGGGAATGATTCGTCTGACGGATGGATGCGCCGGGCGTTTTTGAAGCGACGCACATTGCGGACCTTCAGCGATGACGCCATGCAGGCGTTGATCCGCCAGAACTGAGTCGCGGAATTGATCGATGAGTCGCCGCTGGCGTGCTCCCCGATTTCACACGAAGATGCACGCCCACGGGAGCGCCCCGTCACGGAGATCCATCGATGCTGGCCAAGGCGATCATTTGCGATGCGGAGCAGCGGTTTGCGTTGCGGGACGTGGAGTTGCCCGAGCTTGGGCCGGGGCAGATCCTCGTCAAGCTCGCCTATTCGGGGCTGAGCATCGGGACGGAGATGGCGCTGGTGCGGTCGAAGATCTCGTGGGGCCCGTTCCCGATCTGCACGGGCTACATGGGCGCGGGCGAGATCGTGGCCGCGGGGCCTGAGGTCCAGGACGGCTTGGCGGTCGGCGACCAAGTCTACGTGCGGCGGAACGACGGGATGCGACTGGCCGGCGCGGCGAAGGGCGACGCCGCCGGCGCGGTCTCCTGCACCAGTGGCGTCCACTGCTCGCACGTGGTGACCACCACCGGGGGCGACAACGGCCCCGACAAGGTGCCCGCGGGCGTGGGGCTCGATGCGGCGAGCATGTTCGTCATGCCGGCCGTGGGGCTCTACGGCGTCGACATGGCTGGGCCGCGGCTGGGCGAGCGCGTGGTGGTCCACGGCGTGGGCCAGATCGGCTTGGGCGTCGTCGCGGCCTGCGTCCACCGCGGCTGCCGGGTGGTCGTGGTCGACGTGCAGGCTCGCCAGCTCGAGCTCGGACTTGAGTTCGGGGCCGAGGCGGCGGTCAACGCCAACGACACCAACGCGGGCGAGGCGATCGGGCGGCTCTTCCCCGGCGGGGCGGACTACGTCTTTGAGTGCACGGGCATCCCCAGCTGCGTCAACCCGACGGTGCGCTGGTGCCGGACGGGCGGCGGATACGTCTGGCAGGGGAACTACGGGCAGAAGCCGGTGGAGTTCGACTTCATCTCGGCCCACGCGCGCAAGCTGCGGATGTACCTGCCTTGCGACGACGGGCTTCGCCCCAGCAGGCGGGCGGTGACGCGGAACATGGCGACCGGGGCGCTGCCGTGGGCGAAGGCGATCACGCATCGGGTGTCGGCGGCCGAGGCGCCGGCCTTCTTCGACCGGGTGAACCGCGGGCTGGAGAAGAGCGTGGTGGGGGCCGTGGTGAAGTGGTGAGGGGTTCGGAGACAGCTGCGGATCGTGCGGGGCGGTGATCGCCTGGCAGGCGAGCTTCCGAACCGGATGTGGCGAAGTCGTGGCGTCAGGGAAGGTCGCCCTTCCGCGGCGGATGCGTTCGCCTTCAAATCAATGCGAAGCCATTGCACGGATGAGGTAGGGGCAACCCCCGACCCGTGATTGTCATTTCGCCAATTCACGTCTCGGTGATTTGCCTCTTCAGATCACACCTGCGCAATCGTTGTGTTGCCGTCTTGCTGCGAAGGGGGGGCATTGTCGACATAAAAAAACCGGCCGCCCCGTGGGGGGCGGCCGGCATGCATTCTCAGACGGATTCGACGGGCCTAAGCCCGAAGAATTAGTTGGCGGGAACCATGAACGCGCCGGCGCCGGTGTTGACGCTGTTGTCGGTGGTGCCGGCGGTGACGCTGTTGGTGGCGAAGAGGTTGTCGTTGGTCTGCTTGACGGCGTTGTAGATGGTGGTGGTGGTGAGGCGGTTGCTCAGCTCGAAGCCGACGTGGTTGTCGCCCCAGCAGACGCCGCCGCGCCAGTCGCCGGGCGTGGTCGTCCAGAGGCTCTGGGCGATGGCGTCGGTGGAGTCGGTGCCGATGTTGCGGTCGGAGAGGAGGACGGCGGC
>JAPLMQ010000260.1 GCA_026386955.1 Planctomycetota bacterium | reverse complement strand
CGTCGAGCATCACGCCGATGTAGGCCTGGTCGCGCCGCAGCCGCACGGGCGACTGCCCGCGCATCAGCCGGACGGCGTTGAGCCCCGCGACAAGCCCCTGCCCCGCCGCCTCTTCGTAGCCGCTTGTGCCGTTGATCTGCCCGGCCAAGAAGAGCCCCTCGACCGACTTGACCATGCAGGTCGCGTCGATCTGGTGGGGCCAGACCATGTCGTATTCCACCGCGTATCCGTAGCGCAGGATCTTCGCCTTTTCGCACCCGGCCATCCCGCGGATGATCACGTCCTGCACGTCGGCCGGGAGCGAGGTGCTCACGCCGTTGCAGTAGATCTCGTTGGTCTCCAGAGACTCGGGCTCGAGGTAGACGTGGTGGCTGCTGCGGTCGGCGAAGCGCACGACCTTGTCCTCGATGCTCGGGCAGTAGCGCGGCCCCGCCGTCTGGATCTGCCCGTTGTACATCGGGGCCCGGTCGAGGTTGGCCCGGATGCAGTCGTGGATCGCGGCGTTGGTGTGCGTCAGGTGGCAAGGCCGCTGCGGCTGGTGCGGGAAGCGCCCCTCGGGCATCGCCTCCGGCGAGAGGTCGGAGAAGGGCGTGGGGTCGACGTCGCCCGGCTGGAGTTCCAGCCCCGCGAAGTCGATCGTCTCCGCCGCCAAGCGCGGGGGCGTGCCGGTCTTCAGCCGGCCCAGGTCGAGCCCCAGTTCGCGCAGGCCGCCGCTGATCCCCTCGGCCGAGGCCTCGTTGACGCGCCCGCCGACGGTCTTGCTCTCGCCGGTGTGCATCAAGGCCCGCATGAAGGTGCCGGTGGTGAGGACGACGGCGGAGCACTTGATTTGCCGGATCTCGGTGGGTTCGCCGCCGCCTGTCGCGCCGATCGCGAGCACCACGCCGGTCACGCGCTCTTGCTCGACGAGGATTCGTTCCACGGTTCCGCCGAGGATGGTCAGCCCCGGGCGCGTGCGCAGGAGGCGCTGGACCTCGCGGGCGTATTGGTACTTGTCGCACTGGGCCCGCGGGCCCCACACGGCCGAGCCCTTCGAGGCGTTGAGCATTCGGAACTGGATGCCCGTCGCGTCGGTCGCGAGCCCCATGAGCCCGCCCAGCGCGTCGATCTCACGGACAATCTGCCCCTTGGCGAGCCCGCCGATCGCGGGGTTGCAGCTCATCGCGCCGATGCGAGTGGGGTCCATCGTCACCAGCGCGCAGGTCGCGCCGAGGTTGGCCGCCGCCCACGCGGCCTCCGCGCCGGCGTGCCCGCCCCCCACCACCACGATGTCGTACGCATCCTGCATCACTGCGCCTCGAAACACCGGGACTCATGCCCCGACGATCCCGTATCATAAGGCCCGCCGCACACGAGAACCGCAGCCATGCCACGCATCCTCCGCGCCATCGCCGCCTGCCTCGCCGCCCTCCTCCTGGAGGCCTGCTCCTCCGCCGCGCCGCGCCCCGCCTGGACCGACCTCTCCCACAACACCGACATCGACCGCGAAGTGCAGGTCGACACGCCCTTCGTCCGGCTCTACGACGTGCGCGACCTCTATGTCCACGCGCCCAACCCCTCGGCCGCGTTCGAGAAGCTGCTGCTGGACATCGCGGCCGTCAAGCCCGCGCCGCTGATCGTCACCTACGACAGCGGGAAACTCGCCGTGAAGGCCTCGGCCGCCTGCCACGCGGGGGTGATCAAGTTGATCGCGGACCGGAGGCAGGCGATCCGCGACGCGAAGGCCAAGGCCAGCGAACCGCCTGCGCCGGCAGCACCCGCGGTGCCCGACGCGGACGAGCCCTGAACCGCCTCACCCGCCGCCGGACAGGTGCGGGAACGCATGCCCGACCAACCCCAATGCGACGCCGATTCCCAGCGTCCAGAACGCATTGAGCCGAAGCCGGAACAGGGCGACGCAGGCAACGAGCATGATCGCGACGCCGACGCGGTCGACCGATTCCGGGTCGGGGATCCAGACGCGGAAGCCATAATCCGTGAAGCGCGACCCGCTGGTGAAGAGCGCGTGCAGCGCGAACCAGACGGCGAGGTTGAGGATCACGCCGACGACAGCCGCGGTGACACCCGAGAGCGCCGAGGCCAGCGCCCGCGAGCTGCGCAGCCGCTCGATGTAGGGCGCGCCGACGAAGATCCACAAGAAGCACGGCACGAAGGTCGTCCAGACCGTCACCAGCGAGCCGAGCAGCCCCGCGAGCAGCGGCGGCATGCTCCCGTCCGCGGCCGCGGCGTTGAAGGCGCCGAGGAAGCCGACGAACTGCAGGACCATGATGAGCGGGCCCGGCGTCGTCTCGGCCATGCCCAGTCCGTCGAGCATCTGGCCGGCCGTCACCCACCCGAAGCGCTCCACCGCCTGCTGGCCGACGTAGGGCAGGACGGCGTAGGCCCCGCCGAAGGTGATGACCGCGGCCTTGCTGAAGAAGAAGGCTTGGTCGACCAACACGTGTCGCCGCCCGAGGAAGAGCGCGAGGAGCGCCACGGGCCCCCACCACGCCAGCAGCCACGCGCCGGCCACGCCGAGGGTCCGCACGAGCGAGGGCGAGGCGGGTTGGGCGTCGTCGTCGGGGATGAGCGTTGGTGACGGCGCCGCGGCGGTTGTTTCGCCTGCGGCATGCTTGGGCGCATGGCTCGCCGTCGGAAACCACTCGGGGCGGACCCGCCCGCCGACCAAGCCGATGATCGCCGCGGAAAGGACGATCACGGGGAACGGCACGGCGAAGCAGAAGATCGCGATGAACGAACTCGCGGCGATCGCGAGCGTCACGTTGTTCTTCAGCGCCCGCTTGCCGATGCGGATCACGGCCTCGACCACGACCGCAATGACCGCCGCCTTGAGCCCGTAGAGCATGCCCTGCACGAACGAGACGTCGTGCCACGTGACGTAGACCACGCTCAGCGCGAGCAGCGAGAGGAAGCCCGGGAGGATGAAGAGGATGCCCGCGACGATCCCGCCGAGCGTGCCGAACATCAGCCACCCGACGTAGGTGATGAGCTGCGTCGCCTCGGGCCCGGGGAGGAGCATGCAGTAGTTGAGGGCGTGGAGGAAGCGCGTCTCGCTGATCCACTTCTTCTCCTCCACCAGCACGCGGTGCATGACCGCGATCTGCCCGGCGGGCCCGCCGAAGCTCTGGAGGGCGATGCGCGTCCAGACCGCGACCGCCTGGGCGAACGAGACCGGGGCCAGCGTCGTCACGGAACCCCCGCCCCGCCGACGGAGCGGTAATGCTGCGCCATCCCCACGCGGCGGGTCGTGCCCGCGTTGGCGTAGGCGCCGTGGACGAGGTTCTTGTGGTGGAAGCTGTAGTCGCCCGGGTCGAGCTCGAGTGGGATCAGCCGGTGCTCGTCGATGGGGACGGTGATGACGTGGAACTTGCTCACGCCGTTGGTCGGCTCGTGGGGCATGATCGGCCCGAGGTGGCTGTCGGGGAGGATCCACATCGTCCCGTTGGCGCGCGACGCGGGGAGCAGCGGCGTCCAGGCGGTGACGCCCGATTGCCCCAGCCGCTCGGTGATCCGCCAGTAGAACTCGTCTTGGTGCCAGGGCGTGGGGTTGGCCGCCCCGGGCTCCTTGAGCAGCGCCTGCTGCTGGAAGACCTCCGCCTCGCGAGATTGCATGAGCTGGCAGGCGATCGAGTTCAAGACGGGGTTGAGCGAGTAGGCCCGCAGCACGGCGTCGCGGGCGGGATACTCCAACGGCATCACCTGATTGATCAGTCGGCCGGGGTCGTTCGGCCCCTCGGTGGAGGCCGGCCCGGCGACGCAGGCCTCGGCGGGGTAGCGGCCCGCGATCATCCCGTCGACGCGGTCGAGCAGCTCCGCCAACACCGCGTCAGGGAGGACGCCGCGGAGGATGACGTACCCGTGCTCGCGGTAGTGGCGCCGTTGCTCGTCGGTCACACGATACGGCGGCGATTCAAGCATCGACATGGGACGTCGCTCCTGGCTCACGCTGGCAGCCGCGGTCGAGTTCACTTCCGCACCGGCCCCTCGTCGAGCTCGTCGTTGAACTCCTTGAGCAGCTTCTGCGTGGCGTCGTTCTGGCCCGGGCCGGTCAGCGGCACGTCCTCGGGCTCGCGCGAGCTCTTGTTGCGGAAGATCACGTGTCCCCAAAGGTCCGGCTGGAGGATCGCCTCGCTGGGCGCGTCGGCGACGATGCCGGTGGCCTTGTTCGACCAGTAGATCCGCCGGAGCACTTGGTTCCCCGTGCGGTCGGTGGCGAGGAAGCCCCAGTCCATCCGCAGCCGCAGGCCGTCGGCGGGCGTGAGGCCCAAGGCCTTGATCGGGATCGCCGCCTCGACGATGTAGCCGTCGCCGCGCTCCGTCTCGCCCCGCGTCATGCGCACGCCCTCGAGCGGGCCGACCTGGTCGAACGACGCGCTGGCGACGGGCGAGACGACCTGCCAGGTCTTCTCCTGCGGCGTGCCGGGGACGACCGCGCGGTAGAGCACGGCCACGGGCTTCTCCTTGGCCCACGTCATCAGCAGCCGCAGGTCGCCCTCGACGGGCGTCTTCCGGTCTTCGGGCGCGTCGGGCTTGACGCCGATCTGCAGGTCGACGGCCGCGCCGGTCTTGAACAGCCGGTCGATCTGCTCTCCGGTGTTGAGCATCGGCCCCTGCCCGGTGACGCGGTAGGCGAGGAAGAGCGTCACGTCGTCGAAGCCGATCCAGAAGTCGGCCGTGCCGGGGATCGAGGCGCTGGGCCATTCGGGCCAGCCGTCGAGCTTCCCGTTGATCGAGGGCGCGCCGCCGACGCGGAAGGCATTGATGATCGGGGCCCGGCGGAAGCCCGACTCGCGCTGCCGCCCGCGGTCCCACAGCGCGGTCTTGGCGATGTCGGCGTCGGCGACCACCACGCTCCCGCTGAGCCGCTTGAACTTGTCCAGCCCCTGCACCTCGACGATGCTCGCGTGGTTGTGCCCGGCGACGGCGTAGAACTTCCCGTCGGCGACGGTCTTGCAGAGGTAGCCCCAGAAGTGCTCCTGCCCCAGCGACAGGTTGTCGAGCGGGAAGCCGCGCTGGTGCTCGGGGAACCGCCAGTGGTACGCGGCGGGATCGCGCTGGTCGATGAAGATCCGCCCGGCAAGCAGGCCGTCGGCGGTCATGATGTGCCACACGCCGGTGTTGCAGGAGATGGCGACGAACTCGCCCAGGTCGCCGGGGGCGGTCTCGTGGCCGACGAAGCCGTATTGGCTGACGATCTGCTCGGGGCTGTAGGGCGCGGCCTTGATGTAGCCGTGCACGCCGTGCTGTTCGACCGCGCGGACCCACATCGCCTTGCCCTTGTCGTCGAGGCCCGCGTCGAACCCGCCGCCGCTCCAGGCGTAGGTCAGACCGTTGTCGAGCCGATAGCTGCCCTGGGCCGTGGCGAGGACGGTGCGCTCCTCGTACTGCGGCGTGCCGTCGGCGGTGAACGATTTCACTTCCCAACGGACGTCGCCCGACTGGATCGACAGGTTGCGGTTGAAGCGAGTCAGGTTGACGTCGCGCCCCTCGGCCACCGGCGTGAGCTTCACCTCCGCGGCCTGGATCTTCCCGTCGCCGTTGGCGTCGCACCAAGTGAAGCGGAACTTCGTCAAGTCGGGCGAGCCGAGCGCGGCGAAGAGCGCGGGCTCCTGCAGGTCGTCGAAGCGAGAGGCATTGCCCATGGCCGCGACGGCGCGGGCGTGGTCCTTCTCGTACAGGTAGACGCGGGCGACGGGCATGTTGAGGAAGCGCGGGCGGTTGACCAGGTAGCGCCGGCCGTCGATGACGATCGGCACCTCGCCGGCGTTGCCCCCCTGCGAGGGATCGACCGTCAGGTTCTTGAGTTTCGACGTGCCCTTCTCCCAGTCGACCGCGAACTCGAGCGGGCCGACGTAGAACCGGCTCTTGTCCCACGGGTCGATCACGCCGCCGCCGCCGTACTCCGTCGGGCCGATGAACTCCCTGCGCATCGCGCCGTCGGGGCCGAACATCACGATCGTCTTGGGCCAGTACCGGTCCTGAGCGACCCACAGTTGGTCGGTCTGGTCGACCGCGAGGGCGCAGACGCTGTCCATCTTCGCGGGGTCCCACGGCCCGGCCTTGTGCCCGCCGGGGTTGCCCACCAGCCGCAGCGGCTTGCCTTCGGGGTCGTAGACGCGGACCTGCTGCACCGAGGCGTCGTAGATGTAGATGTTGCCCGAGCGGTCGACCGCGAGCGGGCCGGGGCTCTTCAGGTCGGGCGTGGGGATCGGCGTGATCTTCCCGTCTTCGTCGATGCGCACGACCTTGCCGGCCGAGAGCGCGATGATCCGTCCCTGCGGGTCGAACGCGATGCTCCGCGGCCTGTCGACGGCGTACTCCTTCACGACCTTGCCGTCGGGCTGCTGGCGGACCTCGATGCGGTTGAAGGCCAGCGGGTCGACGGGCGGCTCGCCCTCGAGGTGGGTCAGCGCGGCCACGCCGTAGACGATGCACCGGCAAGGGTCGATCGAATGCTTGTACCGGTCGACGCGGTCGCCCAGCTCGTTGTCGCCCGTGTCGGTGAAGGCCTTGACGATGCGGAGGCGCACGGCCCGGGTCTCGACCGACTTGCCGAAGTCGACCACGCCGTCGAGGTAGCGCGCCCCGCCGTTGTACGACTCGTTGCCCGAGTGCAGGTCGCGGCGGTGCTGCGTGTAGCCCGCGATGCGCTGCCAACCCTCGGCGCCGACGGAGAAGTCGATCGGCTTGCCGGGCTCGGCCGGGCCGGAGTAGGCGTCGATCTCGGTCCGCTCGCCGTCGATCTCCTTGATCGCCAGCCCGCGGATTTTCTGCGCCGCCTCCCACTCCATGCAGTAGATGCCCGGGTCGCCGGCGGTGATCGGCTTGTCGCGCCCGGCGTTCCACGAGCCGTCGCCCACGACGCGCCCCGAGGAGGTGCGGATCTTCGCCTTGGGCGAGATGTTCGCGAACCGCCGACGCAGGATGCGCATGCCCTCCAGCGAGCCGCCCCAGTCGCCCGCCTCGCCGGCATCGCCCGCGACGCTCGACTTCTTCGGCTCCTTCCCGGACGTCATCCCCTTCTTGAGCGCGTCCTTGTCGTTGAACTCCGAGGCCGCGTCGTCCTCGGTGAACATGTCGTCCTCGCCCTTGATGAAGCTGACGCGGAGCGCGCGGGTCATCGTGTTGTGCGGGGCGAGGGCGACGTCCCACGCGGCGTTCCCGCTCGACTCGAAGGGGATCCACTGCTTCGCGTCGCCGGGATTCGGCGGGTAGGGCGCGTCGGGTTTGAGCACGCTCAGCGTGAAGTCGGTCTTGCCGTCCTTGGGCACGGGCAGCACGACCGACCCGATCGGCACGGGCTGGTTGAAGGTCACCACCATGTGCTGCCGCGGCCCCTTGCCGCGGGTGGTGGGCAGGTAGGTCAGCCCGATGCCGCCGTAGCCCGGCACGGTGCCCATGAGGCGGAAGAGCCGGAGGAAATCGGCCCGCGGGTTGGGGACGATCTCGAAGGCGTACTTCTCCTTGCGCACGGCCGAGTATTTCGGCACGCAGTTCTCGATGTCGACGTCGGCGGCGAGCATCGCGTTGGCGAGGAAATTCTCCGAGGCGCTGATCGCGCAGTAGACCTTCCCGTCGCGCGCGGCCAACGAGGTCAGCCCGACCTCGCGCTTCGCCGTCGGGGAGATCACCGCCAGGCGGCCGTGGCGGTGCGTCGCGACGTCCACCGCCCAGATCGCCTCGCTGCGCGGGTCGACGCCCCACTCCTTGGCCGTGTTGTGGGCCGAGGCCGCGGCGAAGACCGTCTTCCCGTCCGACGCGAGCCAGGAGACGCCCGTGAAGGCCGAGAAGCTCGAGATCGCCCACTGCCTCGTGCCGTTCAGGTCCGTCGCCTGGAAGCTCACGCCGCTCTCCGAGACGCGCGAGCCCATGAAGACGTTCGTCCCCGCGGCGCAGATCGCGCTCGGCCCCGTGTGGTCCGCCATCCAGCCGTCCGGCCCCTCGGCGTTCGTCAGCCACGGCGCACGCTCGGGCGCGTTCGCCGAGACGTTGGGGTAGACCGTCATCTCGTATTTCAGCTTCAGCGGCGGGGCTTGGATCAGCTTCCAGTTGTACGTCCCGGGCTCGACCACGCGCCCGTTCTCGTCCTTCAGGTCCCACGGCTCCTCGTGCTTTCCCACGCTCCGCGGCTGCCGCGCGATCACGTTCCGCAGCCGCGTCCCGTCCGGGCGGTCGATCGCCAGCGTCACCGTCGCGTCGGGCACCGTCACCTCATACGGGATGCTCACCGGCGGCTTCGCCGGCGGCGGCGCGGCGGCCGGGACCTGCCCCTCGGGCCCCAAGTCCGTCAGCGCGTGCACGGCATTCATGATCGCCACCTGCGGCGATTCGCCCTCCGAGCCCTCGATGCGGATCATCACCCCCCGCGTCGTCGTCGGCTCGAACCAGACCCAGTCGCCCCAGCCGCGCACGATCTTCGCGTCGCGCAGCGTCCGCCACTCGCGCTCGCTGCCGACGCGCGGATGCACGCTGTCGTCCCCGGTGAAGACGCGGATCTTGTACTTCGTCGCGTTCCCGTCGAACCACAGCCCGCTCAGCCTCCGCGGCTGGTCCCAGACGAACATGATCCACGACGGGTCGACGTCGCTCAGGGCCGGGCGCAGGACTCGCCCCTTCTCGTTGGGCCCGATGTTGCGCCACTTGTTCCACGCGCCCACCAGCGCCATCGCCGAGTGGATGTTGGGCGGGCCGAACGGGCTGAGCTGGGTCCACTCGCTGTCGGCATAGGCGACGCAGACGGGGACCTGGTTGTGGAAGCGGGCCTGCCAGAGGCGCAGGGCGCCGATGTAGGAACGGCGCTGGTCGCCGCGCCCGCCGCGCTGGAGCAGCATGACCGCGCGGGTCTTCACGCCCGGCGGGAGCGTCGCGACGAAGCCCCCGCTCTGCGGCGTCGGGGCCTTCACGCCCTCCCACTGCTCGGGATTGTTCGGGTCGCCCGGATAGGGCGCGGCCTCCTTGAGGAACATCAACCCGCGCGGCGAGCCGATGGAGCTGACCGAGCCCAATTCGATCGGCTTGCGGAAAGCCACGAGGAAACGGGCCGCCTGGCGGTCGTCCTCCGGGTCGTCCTCGCGGGCGACCCAGCCGTGCGGGGCGCTGGGCCCCAGGCCCAGCGCGCCGAGCATGGCGGCTGCGTCGACGGGTTGCCGGGCCTTGGCGAAGACCACGCCGGACTGCTCGAGGTCGACGTCCTCGGCGGTGACCGCCAGGCGCGGAGGCGCGAAGGGCGCAGCCGGCTTCGCGGGAGCTTGGCCGGGGGTTTGGGCGTTGGCGGCGCTGGGCCTCGCGGCGGGCGAGGTCATCGACCAAACGGCGACGACCATGACGAGCAGCGTGGCGACGATGGCCCCGCTTCGCTTGAACGCATTGCGATTGATCACAGCACTGCTCCAACGGGGCCGCGGCCGACAGACCACCCGCCGCAATCGCAGCGGGCGGCCACGCCGACATCGTACGACCCCAATGACCCGATGCCTACGACACGACGCCAGCGCAAGGGTGGGCAACTCCGGTTGCCCACCCGGAGGCGCCCCCACGACGCCCCGCGCGAAAAAAAGAGTGCGCCCCCGTAAGACCCGCACACGTGTCCGGCGGAATCCGGACAACGGCGCGCAAATCGTTGTTTTTGATTTCGGGTTTTGGCGAATGTCCGGATTTTTCCGGACGCTGGTACCTATGTCCGGCGCGGGAAATCGGCCCTCAAAAATGCTCTAAAAGGTGCCGCTCCTGCCCCATTGCGGGTCCGCTCGGGTGACGCGTCGACACCGGTCCGGTGCGTCTCCGCGATCGATTCGAGGCCTGATGCGCCGCTGTTCGCGCGTCCTCGGTCTGCGGGCTTGGGTGCGGGTTTGGGGTGAATTCCCGTAAGCGATGGCGTGTCCATTGATTGCGTCTCAGGGTGCCGTTTTGGCTGTTCGGGACCATTTCGGCTGGGTGCGGACGACGGCGCTCGTTGAGTGAATTGGAGCGTTAAATTGCCCCGCTCCCGATCCGCGGCCTGCCGGCTCCTTCACCGCCGAGGCGCGCGGGGCTCGTTCTGAGCGTTTCCGGAGGGGTGGGCGATCCAACCCGTTTGGGAAATGGGTGGTAAATATTTTTTCGAATTCGGGCAGAAAATTTTCGCGCCCCCGGAACGCGGGATCGTCACGTCAGCGCGGTCTGGGGTTCGGAGTTCCGCCTTTAGGCGGGCATTTGTCTTCGCCTGACCGTGCGCGGCGTTTCCGTTCACCAAAGACCGCGTAAACGCGGAACTCCGAGCCTCGGAGTCGCGAGAACGGGGCGCGCTGCGGTTTGACGGACGGCGTCGTGTTAGCCGGACGCGCAAGCGACGGCTTTGGACGCACGTCGCGCGGAACGTGCACGCGCGACAAGTTGCGCCGTGAATGAGGAGCCGACGCTGTGAGCGCGATGATGTGCCGGAGCGCATCGGCGAGGTCGTGGCCGCCAAGCCGTCGCTTGCGCGTCCGGCTAACCCAGAGTCGCGAGGCCGGGGTGTTTTCGTTTTCCGAAGAGCCGCCTAAAGGCGGAACTACGTACCCCGGAGTCGCGAGGACGGGACGGTGTGGGTTTGACGGACGGCGTCCGCCCGACGCCGCGCGCCGTCAGATCTCGATCGCGCCGCCCAGGAAGCCGCGTTTCATCCCGCAGGCGGTCATCGCCATCTGGCGGCGGATCCACGGCACGCGCGGCAAGAGCGGGAGCACCACGTCGCGGCCGAGCGCGAGGATCTTCGAGTCGGACTGGAAGAACGGCGCGAGGAAGCCGGTGACGTGTTGGTAATAGCGGATGTAGTCGCGCTGCCGATCCTGGAACGCGGCGAAGGCGGCCTCGATCGATTCGTGGCGGCGAAGTTCCTCCGCCAACCGCCAGGCGTCGATCATCGCGAGATTGATCCCCTGCCCCAGGTGCGGGCTCATCGCGTGGGCGGCGTCGCCGATGAGGATCACGCGGCCTGAGTCCCATCGACGGACATGCACGCGGCGGTAGCCGGTGAGCAGCAACTGCTCGAAGCCGTGGACCTGGCTGAGCACACCCTCGGCCTCGGGGGCGAAGGCGAGGAGCTCCTCCTTGAGGGCGGGCAGGCCGCGCGCCTTGATGGCGGGATAGTCGGCGTGGCGCAGGCCCCAGTAGAGGGTGACCAACCCGTCGCCGAGGGGGAGGAGGCCGAAGAGGCGCGAGGGGCCCTTGACGACTTGGAGGAGCCGGCGAGGAAGGCCTTCGCCGGGGGCGATCATCCAGAGCGTGCCGTGGGCGTAGTCGCGCACGCGGGCGTCGAAGCCGCCGGTGTCGCGGACGCGCGAGCGCGAGCCGTCGGCGCCGATGACCAAGTCGAACGGTCCGTGGCGGCGGCCTGCGGCGTCGATGAGCGTCACCGTCCCGTCGGAGGCAACCTCGCGGGCGTCGACGGCGCAGCCACTGCGGACGTCGATTTTCTCCTTCGCCACGAGTTCCTGCAGCGCGGTGAAGAGGACGCCGCGGTGGACGCCGTAGGCAATGGTGCCGGGGGCGAAGTCGGCGAAGCGGGTCTGGTTCATCGTGCGCCCGCTGGCCTGGCGGGCGAAGAGTTCGTCGATCGGGGCGGCGTGGTCGGCGACGCGCTGCAGCACGTTGAGGCGGCGGAGGATCTCCTGCCCGGAGGCTTGGAGCAGGACGCCCGCGCCGATGGGGCCGAGGCTGGCGGCGCGCTCGAGGATGGCGACCTTGTGCCCGTCGCGGGCGAGGAGGTAGGCGGCGACGGCGCCGGCCATGCCGAAGCCGACGACGGCGATGCGGTGGGAAGAGGGCATGGGGGGCGTCCGACGCGGGGGCGGCGAGTGAAGTCAGGGGATCATCGGGTTTTCGGGTGCCACATGACCCCTCTGAACAACCCGGCCTCGCCGCCGCGCCGGGCGGCGAACGCTCTTGGGCGGGGTTTCCCGCGGCTCCAAAGCCCGGTCCGGTCCCGCGGGGCGTCGCTCCG
>JAPLMQ010000254.1 GCA_026386955.1 Planctomycetota bacterium | reverse complement strand
TTGGCGGCGACGCGGGGCCCGCCCAGGAAGCCCGCCTGGGCGGCGACGAGCAGGATCGCCGCCGAGGAGCCCAGGGCGGCCCAGACATAGACCTGGCCGGCGACGCCCCAGGTGCTCGAGACGCTCTCGAAGAGCAGGGCGTTGAGGGTCTTGATCTTGACCAGGTGCCCCCCCTCGTCCCTGAACATCTGCGCCGGGTCGACCCCCATCAACAGGTAGGCGACCATCAGCCCCATCACGCCCACCGCCAGCGAGATGGACATGTAGCGCATGGTGCGCTTGCCGGTCTTGACCCGCGGCTCGCGGAGGATCTGCAGGCCGTTGCTGACGGCCTCGATGCCGGTGTAGGTGCCCGCGCCGGTGCTGTAGGCCTTGAGCACCAGCACGACCATCCCGAAGATCCCGATCGCCGGGTTCGCCGCCGACTCGCGGATGTCGTCGACGGTCTTGGCGACGACGTCGGGGAAGGTCGAGGCCCGGGTGGCGATCGCCCAGCCGATCGCCAGGACGTAGGTGAAGATGAAGAGCAGGAAGACCGGCACGAGTGGGACGACCGACTCCTTCACGCCGCGGAGGTTGAGCAGCGTGAGCAGGACAAGCCCGAAGATCGCGACGTAGATGCGCAGCCACTGCTGCTCGGGCGAGAGGAAGCTGAAGATGAACTCGGCGCTGCTGGCGACGGAGATGGTGATGGTGAGGATGTAGTCGACCAGGAGCGCGCAGCCGCAGACCACGCCCACCGAGGGCGAGAGCATCTTGCTGGCGACGAGGTACCCGCCGCCGCCGGAGGGGAAGGCCTCGATGAGCTGGGAGTAGCCCGCGGAGATGATCAGGACGGTGAGGACCGAGGCGATGGCGACGAAGATGCTCAGGTGGAGGTGGCCGTGGAGGTTGAGGAAGGCCTCCTCGGGGCCGTAGCAGAGCGACGACAACCCGTCCGCGCCCAGACCGACCCAGGCGAAGAAGGCGATGAGCGAGAGCGTGTGGAAGAGCGACTCGTCGTTGGGGTTGCGGGCCCGGCCGATGAGCAACCGGCCGAGCTTGCCCAGGATGGTGGGCTTGCGCGGGATGATCTGCGTGGAGGTCCGCGGGGGCGTCTGGGAGTCCTGCGGTCCGCTCATTTCGCGGCGCTCGCGACCTGGAGCGAAACGTAGCGCTCCTTGCGAACGCGCTTCTCGAAGTCGCCCCAGAACTTGTTCAGGATGGTGCGGATGGCCCAGTTGGCCCCGTCGGCGAGGCCGCAGATGGTCGTGCCGGGCATCGCGCCCATCGAGCCGCTGAGCTCGAGCAGCAGGTCCAGGTCGCGCGTCGTCCCGTCCCCCGCCTCGATGCGGGTGAGCATCTTGTACATCCACCCGGTGCCCTCGCGGCAGGGCGTGCACTGGCCGCAGGACTCATGGGCGAAGAACCGCGCGATGTTCCGCGCGACGGGGACCATGTCCGTGTCCTCGTCCATGATGATCACGCCCGCGGTGCCCAGCCCCAGGCAGGCGGCCTTGCGGCCGATGTCGAAGTCCAGCTCGGTGTCGTATTGGTCGGCGCTGAGCACACCCATGGAGATCCCGCCGGGGACGATCGCCTTGAGCTTCTTGCCGCCGCGGATGCCCCCGCCGTAGGTGTTCACCAGCTCCGAGATCTTGATGCCCAGGTTCTCCTCGTAGACGCCCGGGCGGTTGACGTGCCCGGAGATGCCGAAGAGCTTGGGGCCGAAGCTGGCGGGGACGGTCGCGGGGACGCCCGCGGCCCGCCCCTTGCCCATGGTCTTGAACCACTCGGCGCCCTTGTCCATGATCGGGCCGCAGATGGCGAGGGTCTCGACGTTGTTGATGATGGTGGGCCGGCCGAACGCGCCGGCGACGGCGGGGAACGGCGGCTTGATGCGGGGCCACCCGCGCTTGCCCTCGAGCGACTCGAGCAGCCCGGTCTCCTCGCCGCAGATGTAGGCGCCCGCGCCGCGGTGGACGACGCAGGCGGGGTCGCGCCCGTTGATCTGCCCGAGCAGCGAGGTGGGGCCGAAGATCCCGTTCGCGTACGCCTCCTTGACGGCGTTGATGAGCTTCTGGGCCTGCAGGTGGTATTCGCCGCGGATGTAGATGTAGGCGGTGTCGAGCCGGCAGGCGTGCATGCAGATCGCGATGCCCTCGAGGAGCAGGTGCGGGTCGTAGTCCAGGAGCATGTGGTCCTTGAACGTGCCCGGCTCGGACTCGTCGGCGTTGACCGTCAGGTAGCGGCGCTTGCCGTCCTCGGGCGGTAGGAAGCCCCACTTCACGCCGGCGGGGAAGCCCGCGCCGCCGCGCCCGCGCAGCTCGCTCGCCTTGATCACCTCGATGACGGCCTTGGGCTCCAGGGCCCGGGCCTTCTTGAGCCCCTCGTACCCGCCGGTGGCGACGAACTGCTCGTAGGTCACGAGCTTGCGGTCCGTGG
Source organism: Planctomycetota bacterium (assembly GCA_026386955.1). Classification (GTDB taxonomy): domain Bacteria; phylum Planctomycetota; class Phycisphaerae; order Phycisphaerales; family Phycisphaeraceae; genus JAPLMQ01. The sequence goes on along the minus strand of JAPLMQ010000254.1, from coordinate 3,502 downwards.
GGTCGCCCCAGGGAGCGGTGGGAATCCGTTTGCACAGGACCGGTTCAGCAAGAGCCATGGTCATTCACCTTGTGAGCCCTTCGCGGGCTCGGGAAGTTGCATTCATTCAGCGGCGGCGGTCGGGGCGGCCTCAGGGCCGATTCAGGGCTTGGGCTCCCCGCGGATCTCGATCTCCTCGACGACGGTCCGGCGGACGACGGTGGTGGGGCTCACCTGCTTCTCCTCGACGCTCTGCCGCACGACCTTTTTGGCGCCGGGGGCCTGCCCGTCGGGATGGGCGACGTTGTGGAACATCAAACCCGTGTTGCGGCAAAGATGCTCGAACCAGTTCTTGGCCATGGGTCGTGCTCCGCCATCTGCGGGACCGAACTTCCGGGGGCAAATTCCGGGGGCCGGGGTTTAGGGAAGCTTGTCGAGCAGTGCGTCGATGTTGTCGGGGGTCAGGTGCTCGTGCAGCGTCTCGTTGATCAGGGCGCACGGCGCGGTGTCGCAGGCCCCGAGGCACTCGGCGTGCATCAGCGTGAACTTCCCGTCCTTGGTCGTCTCGCCCACCTCGACGCCCAACTTGTGGTGCAGCTTCTCCATCAGCTTCTCGTGCCCCATGAGCTCGCAGCTGATCGACTCGCAGACCATGATCAGGTACTTGCCCTTGGGCTGCAGCCAATACATCTCGTAGAACGAGGCGGTGTCGAGCACCTCCGAGGCCTTGAGGCCCAGGAAGTCAGCGATCTCCTCGATCGCCTGCGTAGGCAGCCACCCGTGGCGGTCCTGCACGGCGTGGAGCACCGGGAGCGTCGACGCGCGGCGGGTGGGGTAGCGAGGGATCACGTCGGCCTCGAGCAGGGCCTTGGTCGCCTCGTCGAGATACGGTTCGGCCCGCCGGGCGACGGGGGCCGTCGCCGAGTTCTTCATGATCCAAGCCATGGGTGATTCCTGCGTCCGAAAAGTGCTGAATGCGGATTGCCGCCGCCCGCCCCGCCCCCGGCCCCCGGAAAGGGGCCGACCTAGCGGTCAAGCTCCGCGGCGATGATGTTCAGGCTGCCGATGACCGCCACCGCGTCGGAGAGCAGGTGCCCTTCGAGCATCTTGGAGAGCACCGAAAAGTGGATGAAGCTCGGCGGACGGCACTTGGCCCGCCACGCCCGGGGCCCGCCGTCGCTGACGATGTGGAAGCCCAGCTCGCCGTTGGCGGTCTCGGTCGCGGTGTACGACTCCGCCACGGGCGGCTTCCACCCGCGGTTCCACATCACCAATTCGAAGTGCTGGATCAGCCCCTCGATCGACCCGTAGACCGAGTCCTTCCCGGGCAGGCCGACCTTGCCTTCGTCGACCAGGTTCGTCGGCCCGGGCGGGAGGCGGTCGATCAACTGCTGGATGATCGCGATCGACTGGTTGATCTCCTCGAGGCGGACCTGGAACCGGGCGTAGACGTCGCCGGTCGTCGCCAAGGGGACCTTGAACTGCACCGCCTGCGCGCCCTTCTCGTCCCAGTTGTCGGCGTAGCAGAGGTAGGGCTCGTCCTTGCGCAGGTCGCGGCGCACACCGCTGGCGCGGGCGAGCGGGCCCGAGAGCGACCAGGCGATCGCGTCCTCGCGGCTGATCGTGCCGATGCCCTCGGTGCGGTCGCGGAAGATGCGGTTGCGCGAGAGCAGGCGGTCGACGTCGGCCACGGCGGGCGGGAGCTGTTCATTGATGAACTTCTTGACCATCCGCTTGAAGACCTCGTCGTCGGGGATCTCGCGCATGATCCCGCCCACGCGGGTGTAGTCCGGGTGGAACCGCTGCCCGGAGATGTACTCCATGATGTCGTAGATGCGCTCGCGCTCGTTGAACCCGTAGATGAAGGCGGTGAACGCCCCCAGGTCGAGGGCCGCCGCCCCCACGCAGAGCAGGTGGTTCTGGATGCGGCCGAGCTCGGCCAGGATCGTGCGGATCACCTTGCAGCGCGGGGTGATGTCGATGCCGAAAAGATTCTCGACGGCCTGGTGCCAGCCGACGTCGTTGGAGATCGGGGAGACGTAGTCCATCCGGCTGACGACGGTGACGTATTGGTTGTAGTCGAGGTGCTCGCCGAGCTTCTCGAAGCCCGAGTGGAGGTACCCGATGTGGGGCACGGCGCGGACGATGCGCTCCCCGTCGAGCTCCATGACGATGCGCAGCGTGGTGTGGGTCGCGGGGTGCTGCGGGCCGAAGTTGAGGGTCCAGCGGTCGCCGCGGGCGGCCTCTTCCGGGGAGCCGGGGGCCGGAGGGGCGCCCACGTAGGGCGTGGTCTCGACATCGACGTCGAAAGGCTTGATCTCGTAGGGCATGGAGCGGGCAATCCTGCTGGGATCAGCTTGAGGAGCTCAGCTTGAGGAGCAAAGGCCACCAATCTTAAGCGGTGTGCCCCCGCTTGGAAAGTCACGCGGCCGGCGGGCTCTGTGCAAAACGTGTGCCGATGGAACGGCGCTGATGTGGACGTCGAGTGTCCGACCCGCATCCCTCCGCGAGTACGATGACGCCATGCCGCGACCCGAGGATGGTTCACTCGCCCCGCGCGCCCAGGCCGTCTTCAGGCTGGCGGAGGAATTGGGCTTCGCCCTGCTGGGCATCGCCCCCGCGGAGCCGACCGCCTACGCCCGGGAAATGGAAGCTTGGCTGGGCGCCGGGCGCCACGGCGAGATGGCCTACATGGCCGAGCACCTGCCCCAGCGGCTCGACCCGCGGCAGCTCGTGCCCGGGGCGAAGTCGATCATCTGCGTCGCCGACCTCTACGCGAACCGGACGGCTACCCCGGAATCCGGCGACTCCCCCACCGCTCCCGCCGTCCCCGGGGGCCCCGGGGGCCCCGGAGGCCGCATCGCCCGCTACGCCTGGGGCGACGACTACCACCGCGTGATGAAGAAGCGGCTGCACATGCTCGCCGACGCCCTGCGCGAGCGCTGGCCGGAGCACACCTACCTCACCACCGTCGACACCGCCCCCGTCCTCGAGCGCGAGCACGCCCTCCGCGCCGGGCTCGGGTGGGTCGGCAAGAACACCATGCTCATCCACCCCGCGCTCGGCTCATGGCTGCTGCTGGGCGAGATCGTCACCACCATGCCGCTGCAGACCGCCCTCGAAGGCGCGGCCGACGGCGCCGGCTCCTCCGGCGTGATGACCGACCACTGCGGCACCTGCACCCGCTGCCTCGACGCCTGCCCGACCCAGTGCATCACCCCGCACCAGATCGACGCCACCCGCTGCATCAGCTACCTCACGCTCGAGCACCGCGGGCCGATCGATCCCGCGCTGCACGGGGCGATGGGCGACTGGGTCGCGGGCTGCGACGTCTGCCAGGAGGTCTGCCCGTTCAACCAGCCGCGCGGCGCGGGCGAGGCCGCGGCGGCTCCGCAGGCGTCGCCCCACGCGGCCTACGCGCGACGAGCGCCCGCGCCGGCGATCCCGCTGCTGGCCCTGCTAAATTGGACGGCCAAAGACCGGCAGAAGGCCTTCGAGCGCTCGCCGCTCAAGCGCGTGAAGC
>JAPLMQ010000237.1 GCA_026386955.1 Planctomycetota bacterium | reverse complement strand
GCCAGGGCGCCCCGCCCGAGAGCAGCGCGGCCATGCCGGACGCTGATTCACCCTGGTGTGTGGCGTTCGCCGAGGTGTTCGCCCCCGCTCACGTCGCCCTCGACACCGATTTCTTCGAGCTGGGCGGCGACTCGCTCGCTGCCGTGCGTCTCGTCGCAGCCATCGCGCGGCTCACCGGCGCCGAACGGAGCGTTAGGGCCCACCGCCAAATTGATGGTACCTCTGACCGCGCCGAAGCCTTGCGACATCCCAGCAGAACCGCGAAAAATGTTGACGCTACCAAAGGAGATCGGCGAAGCTGCGCAATCCGGCCCCGTCGGCGGCACTGGCCGTTCGCGAGGTTGCGTATCCGCGCCGTAGGGTGTTCCCTACGTGCGTGGCGAGCAGGTACCCCGATTCCGAGAAGGCCGTCCGGGCCCGATACGAGCGCATCGCCTCCACGCTCGACGAGCGCGGACGCCGCCTCTTCGTCGCGAACGAGGCGGTCCAGTTCGGCTACGGAGGTGTCGACGCAGTGCACCGTGCAACGGGGGTTTCCGAGGGTACCATTCGCCGCGGCATCGTTGAACTTGGGGGACTGGACACCCGGAGCCCGCCCCCGGGGCGCCTCCGCCAGCCGGGTGCGGGGAGGAAGAAGATGGAGGACCGAGACCCCGGTCTCATCCCCGCCCTGATGCGCCTGGTGGACCCGGTGACCCGCGGGGATCCGGAGTCCCCGCTCCTGTGGACCTGCAAGAGCGCGCCGAAGCTCGCCAGCGAGCTTGGGAAAGCGGGCCATCCCGTGAGCCCTGACACCGCACTCCGCCTGCTCAAGGAGCAGGGCTTCACGATGCAGGGAACACGGAAGGTGCTGGAAGGCGAGGACCACCCCGATCGCGATGCCCAGTTCAAGCGCATCCACGCCGAGGTGCTCGGGTTCATGGAGGATGGTCAGCCGGTCATTTCCGTCGATACAAAGAAAAAGGAACTTGTTGGGGCATTTACCAACCGAGGCCGCGATTGGCACCCCAAGGCGAACGGGCCCGAGGTCCTGACGTACGACTTTCCGAACGGCGTGCCGAAGGCCGTCCCGTACGGCATCTATGACCTTGCGCGTAACGACGGCTTCGTGAGCGTCGGAACATCTGCCGATACAGCCGAATTCTCCACGGCAACTATCGGGAGGTGGTGGAAATACATGGGGAAGGCCGCCTACCCGGAAGCCAAGTCGCTGCTCATCACCGCGGATGGCGGCGGCAGCAACGGGTATCGGCTCCGCCTGTGGCGACTCTGCTTGCAGCGCTTGGCGAACGAGACCGGGCTCGCGATCACCGTCGCACATTTCCCGCCTGGAACCAGCAAGTGGAACAAGATTGAGCACCGGATGTTCAGCCTCATCTCCATGAACTGGAGGGGGCGTCCTCTGGTCTCCTACGAGACGATTGTACAGCTCATCGCGAGCACCAAGAGCGCGAAGGGGCTCACGATTCGCTGCGAACTCGACGAGGGCACGTACGTGAAGGGTCGCCGGGTTTCCGACGAGGAGCTGGACGCGGTGCGAATCGAGCGCTGGGAGTTCCATGGGGAGTGGAACTACACCATACGTCCGGACGGAACGTGAGCAGGACTCTTCATCGATCGACGGGCCCTAACGGCCCGGTACCTGCTGAACCGCCCGAACTATGCGGCACCGCCGACCGACCCGGGCATCCCCGACGCTGCCGGCCCCAAGCCCCATCCCGACACCTGGACCGTTGGAACGCGCACGTGGACGAACTACCTGAGCCAGGGGTCTACGAAGGTGAGCGCTTGGCGCCGCCCGAACCACAACGGTGCCGCGTGGAAGGACCAAGTTTCAGAGGTGGGCGCAGCCATGGCGGAGGCCAAGGCGGCCGGAAAACGCATCCGCACCATCGGCGGCGGCCACGCGGCCGGGGACATCTGCAAGCCCGATGCCGACGGCTACCTGCTCCAGGTAGACGATTGCAAGCCGGTGAGTGACCCCCCGTACCTCCCGGCGGGCGCGGACAAGTCGACGCTTGTGTGGGTTGGCGGTGGGGTA
>JAPLMQ010000294.1 GCA_026386955.1 Planctomycetota bacterium | reverse complement strand
CCATGGCCGGGCTCCAATGCAAGGGGTGAGGTTGCGACGGCGAGTTCGCCTACGAGCCACACCCTACCGGCACGAAGAGGCGGGCGCAAGGCCTAACATGCGCCGTACTTGCCGTGGCGCGGCAAATGCGCCGGCCCTGCGATTCGCATGTGGACAAGGGATAATCCATCGCAATATCCATCGAATACCGCTAACATCTCTCCCCCCGTGCCGCATCCGTCCTGCTCTTGGTTCGCAATCCCGGCCCTGCTTCTTCCGCTTTCCGCGCCGAACATCATGAAGCACTTCCACTTCAACCAGCTCGATTCGACCAACACCCGCGCCGAGATCCTCGCGGGGCTCAACCCCGCGCGGCCGCTGCTGGTCAGCGCCCGCACCCAGACCCGCGGGCGCGGCAGGACGGGCCGGCCGTGGTCGTCGCCGGCTGGGGGCGCGTGGATGACGCTCGCTTGGCCCGTCCGGGCCGAGCTCGCCGCGGACGTCTACGCGCCCGCGCCGCTGGTCGCCGGGCTGGCGATCCTGCAGACGCTCGCGCCCCTCGTCTCCGACGCCGAGGCGCTGGCGATCAAGTGGCCCAACGACGTGCTGCTCGCGGGAGGGAAGGTCGCGGGCGTGCTCTGCGAGCGCGTCGTGCCCGCCTCGCGCCATGCCGCGACAGAGGCCGTGACGGAGGCGGCGACGGAGGCCAAGGCCGACGGCTCTCCCGCCCGCGCATGCCTGCTCATCGGCGTGGGCGTCAACGCCAACATCGATCCAGCCGACCTCGGCACCGACCTCCGCCACCCCGCGACGAGCCTTCGGGCCCACACGGGGCAGAGCGTCGCGCTCCCCGCGCTGATCCTCGCCCTGGGGCGCGCGATCGCCCAGGCGATGCGCGATCTTGAGTCGCACGGCTTCACGCCCGCGACACGCGAGGCCATCGAGGCCCGTCTCGCCTGGCGCGACGAGCCCGTCACGCTCAACGACGGCGGCGAGGCCCGCACCGGCGTCTGCCGCGGGCTCGACGAGCGCGGAGCCCTGGTGCTGGAGATCGGCGGGGTCCGCCGGAGCTTCGAGGCCGGCGAGGTGCACGGCCTGTCGCCCGCGGCGGCGGTGTGAACGACGACTTACGCGCGATCGTCTGATCGCGTTTCAGTCCAAATCGATTGAAATCCGTTTCTGTGTTGCGAGACACAAAACTCAGGCACGCGGCGCCTGGGCTTTGGTGGTGTCACTCACACCCGCGCGGGCTTCAGCGTCTTCTCGACCGGGTCGACCATCCCCGCGTGCTCGAACGACGTGCGCCTCCGCCGGCAGGCGACGCAGGCCTGGCACGGGCGCGGCCCGCCCGAGAGGCAGGACCACGCGAGCTGCCAGGGCACGTCGAGCTGGGCCCCGAGCTCCAGCATCTGCACGTCGGTGAGCTCGAGCATCGGCGTCTCCACCGCGGGCACCTGCGGGTGCTCGAGCTGGGCGAGATGCTGCGTGAGCACGGTCTGCTCGGTGGAGCGGGCGATGGCGGCGTAGTCCCCGTCGAACTGCGCGGGCCAGACCAGCCGGCCGGCCTTGAGCTCCAGCGCCTGGGCCATGCCCGCGAGGAGGATCTGCGGACGGACGAGCTGCGAGCCCGCCGGCCCGGGCTTGCCCTGCAGGCCCGCCTCGGGCTGGAGGTGGGGCAGCTCGAGCTCGATGCGCTGGCTGATCTTGAAGTGGTCGGCCTGCCTGCGGGCGTGCTCGAGGCGGACGTCGGCGTTCTCGCGCCCGTCCTTGATGTGGACGGCGATGAGCTTGACCTTCTCCGCATGCGACAGCACCACCGCGGCGGCCACGAGGCTGCGCAGACCGCCGCTGCCGAGGATGACGACGGAGGATTGGGACATCGTCAGGCATTATCGGCCGGAGGGCGGCGATGGGGTTGGCGTTTTTTCGGCGAGGCCCGTCGGGGACGGCCGTGGCGTCTGGCCCGCACGCCTCCCGGACCGTACGATGGCTCCGCGTCCACGCTGAAAAAGGATCATCCATGCTCCCGACGCTCCCGGGTCCGACCCTCGCGGAACTGGTCTCCCAATCGCAGATCGACTGGCTGACCAAGGACCCCTCTGGGCAGAAGGTCGGCCTGCTCATCGCGGTCGTGGCGGTGCTGGTGGTCCTGATCGTCGCGGTCAAGATGATGAAATGGGCGGCCGCGCGGGCCAGCATCTTCATCGGGCTGGCGATCCTCGGGGCGGGCGTCTACTACGGATCTTTCCTGATCTTCAACCTCGGCGCGGTCGGCCTCGCGGTCGCGGGGTTCGCCGTCTTCGGGATGGTCCTCGGCGGGGCGCTCTTCCTCACGCATGGGAAGTGAGCACGAGCGTCGCGCGATCTCACACCGACTCCGCCGTGTAGCGCGAAACCTTCAAGGTGTTCGACCAATACTCCTCCGGCAGCCCGGCCTTGCGCTTGAGGTGCTGAAGGAACGCGCGCGGGTCGGGCAGCGTCTCCCAGACCGCGGGGAGGAACGTCCCGCGCCTTCGGCCAACGGTGGGCGACTCCTCGGAGAGGATCAGCCCGTCGACGCCCGGGCGCAGCTGCCCGAGCAGATCCTCCTCGGAGGCGAACGTCATCGGCGTCGCGGGCGCGAGGATCGAGATGTGGATCTGCAGGCGGGGCAGCTCCGCCTGCGTGACGGGGGCGAAGCGCGGGTCGCGGAACGCGGCCCCGAACGCGCTGTGGGCGACGTCGTCGACCAACGGGCGCGTCGCCTCCAGCGAGCCGATGCACCCGCGCAGGCGGCCGTCGAGGTCGAGCGTGGTGAAGGTCGCGCGGGTCACGTGCAGCGCGGACGGGTATTCGAGCAGCAGGATGGTCATCGGCGAGCCGAAACGCAGCCCGTGGGCGATGCTCGCGGCGGCGACGCGCCGGAGCGTGTCGCGCTCGCTCGGGCCCAAGGTTGGTTCGGACGGCACCGGCATGAATCCAGTGTCATCGACGCGGATGGGCGGGGCAAGGGTTGTTTTCGGCCCGGCGCGAATCGGCGCAGTCCGGCGTGGTTGATCAGGAAAGGACGCGGTCCTTGCCCGAGCGTTTCGCAGCGTAGAGGCGAGCGTCGGCGCGCTCGAGCAGTTCGGCCCCACCGGCGGGGCCGTCGTGGTCGAGCGAAGCGACGCCGATCGAGAGGCTCGCCTGGCAATGGGGCGGGAGGGCCGCCCGGGCGTGCTGGCGGAAGAGGGCGAGGATCTGCTGGGCGAACCGGGCCGCGGCGGTGATGTCGCAGCCGGGCAGGAGCACGACGAACTCGTCGCCCCCGAGGCGCACTGCGTGGTCCTCCTGCCGGCAGGAGCCGCGGATCAGCCCGCCGGTGAAGAGCAGCAGGTCGTCCCCCGCGCCGTGGCCGAGCGTGTCGTTCACGGCCTTGAAGTTGTCCAGGTCGATCAGCACGCAGGCCATGTCCGCCCCCGCGGCCCGATGCGAGCTGAGCAGCGGGTCAAGCTGCTCGTCGAGGAACCGGCGGTTGCCCAAGTCGGTCAGCGGATCGCGCAGGGCCTGCTGGCGGAGCTGGCGGGTGGCGACGCGCGTCGCCTCGGCGACGCGGTGGTCGAGCGTCCGCCGAAGGTGGCGGGCCTCGTGGTGCTGGCGCAGGCTGTGGGCGGCGAGGCGCTGCACCGCGCGGGCGATGACGCCCAGGTCGTCCTGCCGATCCACGGGAAGGCGGGCCAGCCCGGCGGGCTTTGTCATCGCGGCCGAAGGGTTCGACCTCGCGGGCGAGCGCTTCGAGCGGGGCCCAGATCCAGCGGCGGCCGAGCCAGAGCAGGCCGGCCGCGACGATGCAGAGCGCCGCGGCGAAGAGCCAGAGCCGATGGCCGAGGAGGTCGTCGAAGCGGGCGAGCACGAGGCCGGAGGTCATCGCGAGGAGGACGAGCAGCGTGCCCTTGGTGAGCGCCTGGTCGTCGTCCCACGCGCGGGCGGGCACGGGCGTCGGAATGTTGACGGAAGACGCGGCCGTGAGCGGCGCTGGCGCGGCGGGCTTCCCCAACGGCATGGGCGCAGCGAGAACCTTGTCCGTCGCGGCCGAAGTTGGCCGCGGAGCGGAAGAGCCCGGGAGCGCCGGCGCGGCGCGCGGCGCGGAGACGTCATGGGACGTCTGATCACCCATGTTGTTGTTATCGGGTTAAAGGCGGCGCGAGTTTGGTGGGGGTCACCTGCTCGCTTCGCAGGCTCATTTGGCCGACCTATTTCGCCTGCTTACTTCGCCGTAAAAGGCGGAGCCGCCGGGTTGGCCTTGAGCTCGATCCGCTCGATGGCGGTGGCGCGGCCGGTCTTCTCATCGATGTCGATCACGGCCCCGCAGATGCGCGGGTCGCCCTCGGCGACGTCGAACGGCGCGGGCATCCCGGTGGTCATGTGCGTCAACACGCGGTCGATGTCGCGCCCCAAGACCGACTCCTGCGGGCCGCACATCCCCAGGTCGGTCATGTAGGCGGTGCCCATCGAGAGGATGCGCTCGTCGGCGGTCTGCACGTGCGTGTGCGAGCCGACGACCGCCGAGACACGCCCGTTGAACTGCCAGCCGATCGCCTGCTTCTCGCTGGTCGCCTCGGCGTGGATCTCCACGAGGATCATCGGGTGCTCGTCGGCGACGGTCTTGAGCATCGCCTCGACGGCGGCAAAGGGGTCGTCCACGGGCGGGTTGATGAAGAGCCTGCCCAGCACGGTGATGACGTGGAGGTCGCGCCCCGCGGCGGCGCTGCCCGCGGGGAACGGGACGCGCATCGTGCCCTTCCCGCGCGCCCCCTGCGGGAGGTTCGCGGGACGGATGATGTCGGTCTTCTCCTCCAGCAGCGGGATCGCCTGAAACTTGCGGAAGGCGTGGTCGCCCAGGGTCAGCGCGTCGCAGCCCGCGTCGCGCAGCTTCTGGTGGTGCTCGGGGAGGATGCCCGAGCCGTTGGCGACGTTCTCGGCGTTGGCGAGGATCAGGTCGGGCTTCCAGCGCTGGCGGATCACGGGGATGAGCTGGGCCACGGCCTGCCGGCCGGGGCGTCCGACGATGTCGCCGAGCATGACGATGCGAACGGGCATGGCGTCGAAGGGTAGCGGAAACCGCGCAGACGGGGAAATCCGCGGGCCGGCCTCGCTTCTGCGGACGCAGGCAAACGTCTATATTTGCCCTCCCGCGCCGCGACGCGCCCCGCACGCATCCTCACAACGGAACCTCCGCATGCCCCGCTACAGCACGCCCCACCTGCTCTCCGAACTGGGCTCCGACCGGGCCACGGCCTACCCATGGTCGAACAAGATCGTCACGGCAGAGGGCAAGACGCACGTGGTCTGGACCGACACGATCGCGCTGACGCGCGGACGGACCTTCGACCACGCCACGCGGACGTGGGGCCCGACGCACGCGATCGGGCAAGGCGTCGACAACCACAACAACCCCGCGCTGACGCTCGACCGCGAGGGCAGGCTGCACGTGATCTACGGCCCGCACGGCGCGCATGGCCGCTACGAGGACGCGTGGACCGACGGCGCGTTCAAGTGGCACGCGGCTCCGAACCCCGGCGGCTTCGAGGGGATGGCCGCGAAGACGGAGCGAGTCGGGAACCTGGGCACCTATGCGTCGATCGTCAACACGCCCGAGGGGCTCGACTGCATCGTCTACCGCGGCGGAGAGCATCCGCCGATGCTGATGTTCCAGAAGCAGCGGCCGCAGCCGACGCCGGGCGGGTGGACCCAGGCCCAGCCGCTGATGTGCCAGGAGATCGCGCCGGGATACACGCACACCGGTCCGCAGATATTCTGCTCGCCCGACGGGACGCTCTACGTGACGGGGCACTTCTACGCGATGTACCGCGAGGGTTCGCTGGGCGTGACGATCCTGCGCTCGACGGACCACGGGCGGACGTGGACCGACCTGACGGGGCGCGCGGTCGAGACGCCGATCCTTTACAGCGAGCAGACTGCCGTCCCTCACCCGGCTCCGGCGCTCGACCCGCGGAACTGGGGCGCGGCGGTCGACTCGCGCGGCCAAGTCTGGGCGGCGACGGGCTCGACAAGGCGCGCGGGGCGCGGGGCGCTGGTCTCGCGCTGGACGGGCGCGGGGTGGGAGACGCACGACATCGGGAAACACCTGCCCGCGGGGCGAAGCCCGGTCGACGGCGGGTTCACGATCGACACGCGCGACCGGCTGCACGTGGCGTTGACCGCGGTGGATGAGAACCCGCGCGGGACGCCCGACAAGCCGTGGTCATGCCCGACGTCGGAGGTGTTCCACCTCTGCTCAGAGGACGGGGGGAAGAACTGGGAGTGCGGGCAGGTGAGCCCGTCCGACCTGGAGGTGGCGAATTGGCTGCCCTCGATCTCGCGGCCCGGGCCATTCCATCCGGTGGAGCAGGTGGCGATCCTCTACACGCACGGCCGCTCGGGGCTGAAGCCCGAGGAGGGTTGCAAGAGCACAACGATCACGAGCGTGCATTGCGTGTTCGTGGAGGGTTGACGATCTGGGAACCGCATTGCTGCGGCGCTCGATTGACCTTGGATCGTGCCACACCGCAGCCGAAGGCTGCTGTGTGCTGGTCAACGGGAAGCGCAGGGCCTGTGAGGTGTCCGGTTCCGCGCCTGTCGACAGGCGCGGAAGGATATCTCCCGCAGACCCGGGCCGCGTTGTTCATCCGCACATAGCAGCCTTCGGCTGCGATGTGGCACGTCTCTCGTCATGGAGGGGCGCAACGCATTCCACCTGACACCGTCAGAGCGTCTCGCTCCCGTCGCGGGCCTCGTCGGGCTCGCTGACCTCCATGGCGGGGTTCATGGTCTGGTCCGGGCGCAGGGTGTGGAGCAGGGCGCGGACCTGGTTGAACGCGAGCTTGGGGCGGCGGTGCTCGTCGACGATGCCGCGGGCGCTCCGGCCTTGGACGGCGACGGTCGCGGCCTCGTAGTCAGCGAAGGCCCAGACGAAGAAGCCCGCGACCCAGGGGCGGTCGAGCACGGCCTTGATGTGCCGGCAGAGCAGCTCGGCCTGGAAGTCCTCCGACCACGGCTGCAGCTCGACCGAGCGCATGCCCGCGACGGCCTCGGCGCCGATCTCGGTGACGAAGATCGCCTTCCCGTCAAGCATCGGCTCGAAGTGGTCGAGCAGAGCGGGGAGCTGCTCGGCCTTGTCGGCGTGCCACCCCGCGTTGCAGTTGATGCCCACCGCGTCGACCACCTGCGAGGTCGGCGGGAGCGGGCCCGCGGGCGAGCCGGCGGCGCGGGCCGCAGCCATGAGGTGCTGCGGCGGAAACGGGTTCTCCGCGGTGAGGGTGAACCGGCTCGGGTCGGCATGCTTGAAGGCGTTGTGGATCGCCGAGAAAAACTCGTGCGCGCCGCGGTCGAACGTGCGCGACTCGTTCTGGATGATCCACCCGATGATCGAAGGATGGTGCGAGAGCTGCAAGGCCATCGCCTTCGCCATCTGCGTGCAGAGCTCCTGCACCTTGGGCTCGGCGAACTGGAAGGTGTCGAACTGCCAGCATGGAAGCTCCGCGAGCACGAGCATGCCCTCGCGGTCGCAGGCGTCGTAGAACTCCTGCGCGAAGGGGTAGTGCGCGGCGCGGATGGCGTTGAACCCGGCGTGCTTGAGCAGCTTGATGTCGCGCGTGACCTGCCAGCCCGGCACGCTGCTCCCGAAGCCCGGGTGCTGCTCGTGCATCGCCGCGCCGGCAATCCGCACCGGCTCGCCGTTGACCACGACCTGCCCGCCCTTGAGCTCGCAGGTGCGGAAGCCGAAGGAGCCGACAACCTCGTCGATGATCTCCTTGTCGGCCTCGAGCATGAGGTGGAAGTGCGAGACCCCGCCGACGCCCGGCTTCCAGACCGTCGGGTCCTTGAATCGCACGCGCCCGCGGCGGAGCTCGCTCAGCCCGGTGAGCTGCACGCGGTTGGTCTCCTTGCCCGAGGTGACCTCCGCGTGGACGCGGCTGTTGGTCGGCTCGCTCAGGTCGGCCGAGACGTCGACGAACCAGCCCTCGCTGTCGCGCCCGGGGTTGACCGTCCACTTCGCGAGGTGGACCGTCGGCCGCCATTCGAGGTAGACCTGCCGGTAGATCCCCCCGAAGTTCTGCCAGTTGAACTGCTCCTGCGGGCATTGGTCGCGCTTGCGATAGTTGTCGACCACGATCTGGAACTTGTTGACGCCCGGCTGGAGGACCAGCGTGACCTCGAACTCGAAGCGGAGATGCCCGCCCTGGTGCGTGCCGATCTTCCGCCCGTTGATGACGGCGGTGGTGCGGTAGTTGCTGCCCTCGAAGACCAGGAACGCGCGGCGGCTGGTGGGGCTCGACCCGCCGACGGTCCCCGCGGAAGTGCCACCGTTGTTGCCCCCCGCGCCGGAGCTTTCGACCAGCGAGCGCGGGATGGAGACCATCCGGCGGTAGGTGATGCGCCCTTCGTTGAACTTGCGGTTGACGTCGCGGAAGTTCTGGCTCTGCACCGCGCGCACCACGCCGGATAGCTCCTGCGCGTCGTGAGGCCAACGGAGGTCCTCGATCTGCTTGTTCCACGGGAGCGGCACGTAGAAGTGCCGGCGGACGGGCGTGGGGGCGGCGACGTTGAGCGGGGCGTCGAGTTCCAGCCGCCCGTGCCAGAATCCGGAGAGGTCGAAGCGGGTGCGCATGAAAACGGCTCCGCGGGAAGAGTGCGTGGCGATCCCTGTTTGTACTACATCACGGGGCGAAAGGGGCGGAAGCGGCAGACTTGGGCGCGATCACCGCTCTTCGCGCTCCGACCGGGGCTCGCGGCTCATCAGTTTGCTGATCGCCTCGATCGGGTCGAGGCCCTCGAACAGGACCTGGTCGACCGCGAGGGTGATGGGCATGTCGACGCGGTATTTCTTGGCCAAGGCGACCACGGCCCGGGTGGTGGGAACGCCCTCGACCACGCCGCGCATGGAGGAGAGGACGTCGTCGAGCTTGCGTCCCTTGCCGAGCTGCTCGCCGCAGGTTCGGTTGCGCCCGGTCGGGGAGAAGCAGGTGGTGGCGAGGTCACCCACGCCGGCGATGCCGAAGAAGGTCTCCTGGGCGGCGCCCATGGCGAGGCCGAGGCGGACGGTCTCCGCGAGGCCGCGCGAGAGCAGGGCCGACTTGGCGTTGTTGCCCGCCTGGAGCCCGTCGAGGATGCCCGCCGCCAAGGCGATGACGTTCTTGGTCGCCCCCGCGAGCTCGACGCCCAGCAGGTCGTTGTTGGTGTAGACCCGGAACCAGTGGGTCGTGAAGGCCTTCTGCACCACGCGGGCGAACTCCTCGTCGTCGCTGGCGGCGCAGACGGTCGCGGGGAGGCAGCGGGCGAGTTCGTCGGCGACGGAGGGGCCGGACAACGCCGCGAGCGGGCGGGCCCGGCGGTCGGGGTTGTCCGGGGCCTTTTCGGTCGTGTGCAGGACGTCGGCGATGATCTGCGTCGGCCGCAGGAGCGTGTTCGTCTCGATGCCCTTGGCGACGGAGACGATCGGGACTGCGGGCGGGAGGTGGGAGGCGAGGCGTTCCCAGATCGCCCGCATGTACTGGGTGGGGACCGCGGAGACGATCAACTCCGCGTCGCGGAAGGCCTGGCGGTCGTCGGCGGTGAGGCGGATCGACTCGGGGATGCGGTAGCCGGGGAGGTGGCGGCGGTTCTCCCGGGTCTGGATCAGGCTGGCGACGTGGTCCCCGTGGGCGCCCCAGACGGTGACCCGGTGGCCTCGGCTCTCCAGGAGCAGGGCGCAGACCGTCGCCATCGAGCCGTCGCCGATGATGCTGATGTTGAGGGGCATATAAGGACCCGCCTGGCCTTCCCGCCGCCGTCCCGGGGTCATTTCCGCCTCCCGGGGCCGGGCGTCGCGGGGTGGCATTGTGGCCTTCATGGACGATTTGGGCAACCGGCTGCCCCCCCGGGCTTAAGACGACCTCCGCATTCGTCCGATCCTTCTACCTATATGACTCTGGGCGGCCGCAGGGATCGTGCCGACCTTGCGCCCCCTTGGACCCCCAGGAACTGCGGGCTAGAGCCGGAAGAGGTTGGGCGGACCCAACGACAACCCGGTACGATGCCTCGTTAAGATGGGTAAATGCGGAAGATAGGCAAGTTGAACCGATATGTACCGATAAGTTTTCGATCTGGGCAAAAATAGACGGCCCGAAATCGTCCTGAAACCTCGAATCCCGGCCTACGATCCGCGGGCCTCGGTGGATAACTCGATTATGCTCAAGCGCATCGATCAATATGGGCGGCGTTGCGGTCGGAAGGTCAAGTCGGCTCTCGTCGTCGGCGCGGGGCTCACGCTCCTGGCCGGCTGCGAGGTCAAATCCTTCTTCGACCCCTCGGTTACCGGACGCTGGAAGAACACCCCCGTCGTCCTCCCGATCCTCGACCAGCTCGACGTGATCGACGAGCCCCCTCAGCGAACCGTCGGCCTCTCCGAGGTCACCGCCGAGGACCTCGTGCCGGACCTGAGCGAATACGTCGTCGGCCCGGGCGACACCCTCACCGTCAACGTCTTCGAGCTCATCGCCCCGGGCGTGGAGTCGATCCAGACCCGCAAGATCGACGAACTGGGCATGATCCGCCTCCCGGTCATCAACGACCTCAAGGCCGCGGGCTTCACGCCCAGCCAAATCGAGAAGAAGATCGCCCAGATCCTCGAGCAGCGCGGCCAGCTCAAGAACGCCACCGTCAGTGTGATCGTCCTCGAAGGCCGGCAGCGGACCTACACCGTCATCGGCGAGCCGACCGTCGCCGGGACCGGCATCGGCCAGTACACCCTGCCCAAGAGCGACTTCCGCATCATGGACGCGATGGCGCTCGCCCGCGGCGTCCCCGGCCGCATCAAGAAGCTCTACGTCATCCGCCCCGTCCAGCCCGAAGGCGCCGCGACGCCCACGCCCGACGTCACCGGCGGCGCGGGCCCCAAGACCCGCCCCACCGTCGGCGGAGCCGCGGACGTCGTCGACGACCTGACCAAGGGCCTCGAGGGCTCGGCCGCGCCCAAGGCGCCGGCCGCCACGCCCGCGACCCCCGTCGCCCCGCCCCCGGGGATGCAGGCGGGGCTCGACGAGAACAAGCAGCGCCAGACCTGGGTCAACGTCGAAGGCAAGTGGATCCGCGTCGCCGAGGCCAACCCCGGCGTGGTCTACAAGCCCGGCAGCGCGCCGGGCAACTACCAGACCCGCGCCTCGGGCATCGTCACCGCCCGCGCCATCCCCGGCATCTCCAGCGCCACCCAGGCCGCCCTGCCCCTGGTCGCCCAGCGCATCATCGAGGTGCCCTACAACAAGCTCCTGGACGGCGACTTGAACTTCAACGTCGTCATCCGCCCCGGCGACATCATCCACGTCCCCTCGCCCGCGATCGGCAACGTCTACATCGGCGGCGCGATCTCCCGCCCCGGCACCTACCTCCTGCCCGGCGAGCGAGAGCTCAACCTCAAGCAACTGGTCACCAGCGCGGGCAACCTCTCGCCCCTGGCGATCCCCGAGCGCGTCGACCTGATCCGCCGCATCGGCGACAACCAGGAGGCCACCGTCCGCCTCAACCTCAAGGCGATCTTCGACGGCGAGCAGCCCGACCTGTTCCTCAAGCCCAACGACATGGTCAACGTCGGCACCAACTGGATTGCCACGCCGCTGGCGGTCTTCCGCAACGGCTTCCGCATGTCCTACGGATTCGGGTTCATTCTCGACCGCAACTTCGGCGGCGACGTGTTCGGCGCCGAGCCGGTCTCGCGATGAGCGACGCCCGCGACTGATTGAACGCGACCCGGACCGCGTTGAAAACAACGCCGTCCGGCTTGCGTAGGAGCTAGGGGAGCAGGGAGGGGCCGGCGTTTCGACGGCTGCGCTTTGCCCTTCGACTTACGATGACCAGCACACCCGCCACCAGCCTGCCCAACGCCGCGCCGGCTCCCCGGGCCGTCACCCGACCCGGGTGGGTGTGGATCGCCGTCATCGCGGCGCTCTTCGTCGTCCTCCACGGCGACTTCCTCTGGCGCACCGTCCGCATCGCCACCAACGCCCCCTCCCCCTCCGTCCTGGCGGTCCTGCGCAACCTCTTCTCCGGCTCGCTCAACCAGGACTGGTCCCACTCCCTGGTCATCCCCTTCATCGCCATCTACTACCTCTACCAGCGACGGGCCGAGCTGGCCCGCGCCCCCCGCCGGGTCTTCTGGCCCGGGCTCGCGGTCTTCTTCGTCGGCCTCATCAGCTACGCGTGGTGGATCTCCCCGGGGCGCAACGACATGCTCCAGGGCTATTCGATGATCCTGGCCCTCCTGGGCCTGGTCCTGTTCATGCTCGGGCCCTCGGTGATGAGGATCTCCTGGTTCCCGATCGTCTACCTGGTCTTCGCCGTGAAGGTCTCCGATCGCCTCTGGGACGAGATCGCCTTCCGCCTGCAGATCCTCGCCGCCCGCGCCGCGACGGTCTGCCTCAACTTCCTGACCATCGACGCGAGCGTCGAGGGCTCGACGATCAACATCGCCAAGGGCGTGAAGTCGCTGGGGCACCTCAACGTCGCCGAGGCCTGCGCGGGCCTGCGCATGCTCATGGCCTTCATGGCGATGGGCGTGGCGGTCGCCTTCCTGGCCCGCCGCGCGTGGTGGCAGCGGCTGATCATGGTCTGCATGACCGTCCCCATCGCCGTCGCGGTCAACGTCGCCCGCGTCACCGTCATGGGCCTGCTCTTCCTGGTCAACGCCGAGCTGGCGGCGGGCGACGTCCACAAATTCATCGGCCTGCTCATGCTCATCCCCGCCCTGGGGCTTTTCCTGCTCCTGGGCTGGATCCTCGACCACCTGATCATCCAGGACGCCCCGCCCGAGGGCGCCGCGCCGTCGCCGGCCGCGCCCGCCCCACCGGGGGCGCTGGCCAACCCGCCCGCCCCCAGTTCGCCGACGCCGGTGAAGCCCGCGTGGATCGTGCAGGGCGTGCTCTTCGGCGCGGGCTTCACCATCCTCGTCGGGCTGACCTACATCCTGCTCTTCGCCTCCGTCCGCGAAGGGCTGCTGGGCGACTGGCTCTCGCGCCCGACGGCCACAGGCCTCCTGGCGCTGACCGTGCTCGGGCTGGTCGGGAGCGTCGTCGCCGCCCGCCGGTTCTCGCTCCCGCCCAAGGCCGCCGCGAAAGCCGCCCCCGATGCCGACTCCGCCGCCCCGCCCGTCCGCGCGCCGCGTCGCCCGCAAGGCCGACGGGCCCAGACCTTCGGGCTCGCCATCGGGGCCGGGGCATTGGCCTGCGGCGTGATCGGGCTCAACAGCATCCTCTGGGCCAACGGCGTCGTGCGCCACCGCGACACCGTCGAGGTCCGCCACCCGCTCTTCCAGATCCCCGCCCGCGTCGGCACCTGGGCCAAGGTCGGCGAGGACCGCCGCATCAGCGCCGAGGAGGAGGAGGAGCTCGGCACCCTCCAGCACATCATGCGGATCTACCGCGACACCTCCGTCCCCGAAGGCAGCGTCGGCGCGGAGATCACCCTCCACGTCGCCTACTACACCGGCACGCCCGACACCGTCCCCCACGTGCCCGAGCGCTGCTTCGTCGCCGGCGGGCTGGGCAACCGCGGCGTGACCCGCGTGCCGATGAGGCTCTCCGGCCCGCAATACAACCGCAAGCCCGGCGCAATCACCGCCCAGAGCCTCCTCCAGGCGGGCAACGTCGCCATCCCCGCCCTCGACTTCGACGCCACGCGCTTCACCTTCGGCCTGCGCGGGAACCGCCAGGCCAACGTCTTCTACTTCTTCGCCGCCAACGGCCGGTTCCTCGCGACGCCCGACATGGTCCGCCTCCAGGGCTTCGACCCGCGCGACCGCTACAGCTACTACTGCAAGATCGAGGTCGGCACGCTCGACGTCGAGGACCCCCAGGCCGCGCTGCTGCGGGCCGAGTCGTTCCTCTCCGCCGCCCTGCCCGAAATCATGGCCTGCCTGCCCGACTGGGACGACGTGACCCACGGCCGCTGGCCGGTGCGAAAGTCGTCCGAGGCCTCCGCCCCCGCGAGTTCGCGGGGAGCAAGGGAATAGCGCCGTATGCGTGGACGCGTCAACACCAAATTCGTGGTCCTGCTCATCGGGATCATCGTCGTCATCACCCTGACCCTGGGCGGGTACTGGTACATGGTCATCCGCACCAGCGCCACGGAGCTGGTCGCGCGCGGCGAGGCCGCCGCGGCCCAGGGCAACTGGACCCGCGCCGCCGAGCAGTACTTCAAGGCCCTGCGCTCGCGCGACAACGACCCCGTCCTGCTGGTGAAGTTCGCCGACGTCCTCCAGAAGGTCGAGGTCACCACCCCCTTCGACGCCACGCAGACCCTCACCAGCGCGCTGGCCTACTACAACAAGTCCGCCAACCTCGACCCCACCAACGCCCAGACCTTCGACAAGCTCATGACCCTCTACATGAGCCTCGGGCGCGACCTGCGCGACCCCAGCTCGTGGGACCAGATGCTGCAGAAGGCCCAGCTCGCGCTGACCTCGAACCCCAACTCGGCCGCCGCCCGAAAGTACCGCGGCATCGCCCAGGTCGAGCGCATGCTCGCGATCGACGTGGCGGGCGACGACCGCAAGATCGCCCGCCAGGACCTCGAGGCCTCCCTCAAGGCCATCCACGACGACCAGGACGTCGCCGTCCACTTGGCGATCTACTGCATGCTCGAGGCCCGGCTGCAGGACCGCCCCGGCGGGCAGCCGGCGCTGGCCGCCGAGCTGCGCAAGCTCGCGGTGAAGACCACCGCTGACGCCGTCGCCCGCGATCCGCAGGACCTCCGTCGGCTGGTCGACCACGTCAGCCTCCTCCGCGAGGCGGGGCAGGCCACCGAGGCCCAGAAGATGCTCGCGGCCGTGGAGTCGGCCCTGATCGCCAAGCCCGAGCCGGTGCGCTGCGTCATCGACGCGGCCAACCTCCTGATGACCCCCACCAAGGGCGCGACCCAGGCCGACATCGCCGCCAGCCGGCAGCGGGCCCAGACGCTGCTCCGCGCCGCGGTGAAGGCCAACCCCGCCGAGCCGCGCATTGCCCTGCTGCTCGCCCAGTCGGTCAACAACGTCGCGAACCCCACGGAGGCGGCCGAGATCTTCGATCGCGTCGGCTCCACCCCGCTGCGGGGCACGAGCATCGAGGTGCTCCAACAGCGCACCTACCGCGCCAACGCGAACATCTCGGGCACCATGCTCATCCTCGGCCAGGCCGAGGCCGCCACCGACCCCGCCGCGCGCGAGGCCCTGCTCAAGAAGGCGGAGCTCGTCATCAAGCAGATCGAGACCGACTCGCCCCAGGCGCCCGCGGGCATGGTCCTCGCAGGGCGCGTCGCGATGCTCCGGTCGAACTTCGCCGAGGCGGTCGTCCGGCTCGACAAGGCCAGCGCCGCCTACCACGACTCCGACCCCGAGGTGCTCCTGCTCTCCGCCCGCGCCCGCGCCGCGCTCAAGGAGAACGGGGCCGCGATCGACCGGCTCACCCGCCTGCTCACCCTGCGCCCGGACTTCGTCCCCGCCCGCCTCGAGATGGCCCAGCTCCACCTGCAGCTCCGCCAGAACGAGGACGCCAGCCGGCAGATCGAGGCCGTGCTGCGCGTCGATCCCAAGGACACGCGGGCCCTGCTCCTCAAGGCCGCCCTGCTCAGCCAGACCGACCAGCGCGAACAGGCGATCAAGCTGCTCCGCCAGCTCAACAGCAACGACACTCCCGAGATCGCCCAGGCGATCGCCCAGATCTACGCCTCCGCCAACCAGAAGGACGAGGCCATCCGCACGCTCGAGGCGCACCTGGAGGTCAGCCCCAAGGACGTCCGCTCGCTCTCGATGCTCATCCGCCTGGGCGAGCCCACGGACCGGGCCCGCGTCTTCCTCGAGGCCGCGGCCAAGGCGGGCGGCGACGCGAACACGATCGCGATCCTCCAAGCCCAGTTGGCCGAGGGGAAGGTCGACGACGTCAAGACGCTCGAGAAGATCATCGAGCAGGAGACCGACCCGTTCCAGAAGGCGCTCGACCGCTACAGCCTCTTTCGCCGGACCAACCGCAAGGATGAGGCCCTCGCCTCGCTAGCGGAGGCGGCGAAGCTCAAGCCCGACCACGCGCAGGTGGTCGAGATGCAGTTCACCGAGGCCGTGACGGCCAAGGATTGGCCGGCGGCCGAAGGCCTCGCCGCCCGCGCCGCCAAGCTCGACCTCGACCAGGCGCAGGGCGCCTTCTACCAGGGCCGGCTTGAGGCCGCCCGCGGCCGGTACGACCAGGCGGAGTCGCTCCTGAACCGCGCGCTGGCGGCCCGCCCTATCGGGTCGGACAACTGGCGTCTCCTGGGCGACGTGCTCCGCGCCAAGAACGACATGGCCAGCGCCGCCAAGGCCTACTCCCGCGCCATCGAGCAGCGCCCCGACAACGTCGAGGCGATCCGCAACCTCGCCATCGCCCAGGCGGCCCAGGGCCTGCGCACCCAGGCGCTCACGAACCTCCGCAACGCCTACCGCCTCGCGCCCCAGGACGCCGCACTCTCCGCCACCTACCTCGCATACGAGGGGCAGTACGGCGACGCCGAGCTGGCGGTCAAGCTCTACCGCCAGAACGCCAAGGCCCGCCCCGACGACGCCAGCGTCCGCCGCAGCCTCGCGCTGCTGCTGGCCCGCCTGGGCCGGCAGGACGAAGCCGTGCAGACCGCCGACGAGCTGTTCAAGGCCGACCCGGTCACCGCCAACGCCGCGGTCGCCGCGACGGTGCGGGCGATGGTCGGCCGCGCCGCCGAGGGGCGCAAGATCCTCGAGGACCACGTCGCCGGCCTCGGAAGCAAGGTGACCGCGGGGGACTACGTCTTCCTCGCCCGCTTCATCGTGAGCATCGGGCAGCTCGACGCCGCGGAGCCCGTCTACCAGAAGGCCGTGCAGCTCGAGGACACCAAGACCCGCCCCGCCACGCGCGAGCTGGCCGACGTCTACTTCGACCGCGGCCAGAGCGGCAAGGCCGTCGAGCTCTATCAGCAACTGCTCAAGGCCGACCCCAAGGAGAAGATGCTCGCGCACCGCTGCGTGGAGGCCCTGACCCGCGCCGGCCGGCTCGACGACGCCGAGGCGCTGCTCAAGCGCATCGTCGCCGACTTCCCGCCCGACGGGGGCACCGCCCTGCTTGAGGCCCTCATCGCCGCCGGCCGCAAGGACCGTCCCCGCGCCCTCGCGGCCCTCAACCGCGCCGTGCAGCTCGACCCCGACCGCGCCGTGGTCTACTACGAACGCGCCGGCCTCCTCGCCCTCGACCCCTCCACCGAGCAGGCCGCCGTCGGCGACCTCCGCAAGGCCATCGAGCTCGACCCCGGGCTCGACCGCGCCCGCCGCGCCCTCGCCAACCTCCTCATCCGCCGCGACGAGCTCGACGAGGCGACCCAGCAGATCACGATGCTCCTCGAACGCTCGCCCCAGGACATGTCCGCCCGCGCCATGCTCGGCGACCTCTACCTCCGCTCGCGCCAGTTCACGCCCCTCAAGCGCCTCCTCGAGGAATCGGCCCGCCTCTCGCCCAACGATCCCGCCTGGCCCCGGCTCGCCGCGGCCTCGGCCCGCCTCGAAGGCAAGAACGACGTCGCCGAGCAGCGCCTCCGCGAGGCGCTCAAGCTGGCCCCCGGGCCGGTGAGCCTCGCCGAACTCGCCGACTTCCTCCTCTCCGCCAAGAAGCCCGCCGCCGTCGTCGAACTCCTCCGCAACGAGGGCAAGTCCGTCACGGGCAACCCCGGGCTCCTGACCCTCCAGGCCCGCGCACTGGCCGCCACCGGCGACGCCAACCAGGCGGCCACCGGCTTCGGGCAGGCGCTCGACGCCGCCGTCAACGCCGCCCAGGTCAACTCGATCGCCGGCGCGATGGCGGCCTCGCTGGGGCGCGAACGCGCCGTCGCCCTCCTCGAAGCCCAGCCACAAGGCCCCCGCCGCTTCGGCTTCGACCTCGCCTTGGCGAACCTCGACATGACTCAGGGCCATTTCGCCGACGCCTTGGCCCGCCTCAAGAAGATCACGCCGCCCGCCGCCGGCTCGCCCGACCGCGACCTCTATGACCGCCTGCTGGCGACCGCCTATCACCAGACCGCCGACTTGGAGAACGCCCAGGCCGCCTATCGCCGCATCCTGCAGACCGCGCCCGACGACGCGACGATCCTCAACAATCTTGCCTATCTTCTCAGTGAGGACCTCAATCGCCCCGCGGACGGCCTTCCGATGGCGGAGCGGGCGGCCCAGGTTTCGCCGAACAACGCCCAGTTCCTCGATACACTGGGTTGGATCCAGTGGCGGGCCGGACAGGCCGACAACGCCTTGAACACGCTCCGACGGAGCGTGGGCCGCACGCCGCTGGCCGCAAACAATCTGCATCTGGCTGAGGTTTTGCTGGCAAGGGGAGACCGTCCGACGGCGGTCAAGACATTCGAGACATCGCTGCGCCTGGCTGAGCAGGCCGGCGATCGACGCACCGCCGAGGCGGCCACCAAGCGCCTCAAGGAACTGGGAGCCAAGGACAAGTCATGACCGCCAACCCACTCTCGCCCATCAACGCCGCCGCGGCCGCCGCGCCCGTCGCCCCCATCGGGGTGACGCCTCGCTTCACGCCCGTCGACCCCCTGCGCCTGGTCCGCCAGAACCTGCTGCTCTTCATCGCCACGGGCTTCGTGGGCGTGATGATCGGCGTGGGCGTCTGGACCTACCTGCGCGTCTACTCGGCGGAATACTCCACCGCCGCGCGCCTGTTGGTCACCGGCGGCATCGAAAGCTCCACGGCCATGCCCGTGAACGGCGCCCCCCGCGAACGCCTCGAGCAGATCGCCGCCGCGATCCAGAACCAGATCGCCATCCTCAAGTCCGACCAGGTCATCAACGAGGTGCTCAAGAAGCCCGAGGTGCAGGACACCGACTGGTTCCGCTCCTTCTCCCGCCGCCGCGAGGGCTCGACCCTCGCCGAGCAGATCAGCGCCGCACGCAACAAGCTCCAGGACGACCTGAACGCCAGCCAGCCCCGCAACTCGACCTTCCTGGAGGTCTCGCTCCGCGGGCGGTTCCAGGAGGACCTCCCGCGCGTCCTCAACTCCGTGATCCAGGCCTACCTCTACCAGAACGAGGTCTCCAGCTCGACCGAGAGCTCCGGTGTCCGCCAGGTCTTCACCGGCATGCGCCGCGACGCCGAGGCGGAGGTCCGCCGGCTTGAGGAGGCCATCCGCTCCAGCTCCGTCAACATGCCCCTGCTCGATGCCAAGGGCAGCGAGGCCGCCATGGCCTTCGAGAAGCTCAACGAGGAGACGCTCCGCCTCGACATGGCGGTCCAGCAGGCCCGCGACAGCTACAAGAGCCTCGAGGCCGCCACCCGCGAGGGCAAGGTCGCCCCCGCCCCCGAGGACGTCGCCCTCGCCGAGGCCGACCAGGCGATCCTCACCCGCAACGAGCGCATCCGCCAGCTCCGCGAGCGCCGCAGCGTCCTGCTCGACGGCTTCGGGGAGAACCACCGCGCCGTCCGCGAGGTCGACCAGTCGATCCTCGCCACCGAGCAGGAGAAGAAGAAGGAGATGGACCGCCTGCTCCTGGAGCGGCAGTCGGTCAAGCTCAACCTCGCCCGCGTGGCCGCCGACGGGCTCGAGGCCCAGCGCGCCGGGCTCGAGCACAAGCTGGTCGACGCCCGCTCGCGGATGGAGGACCTGACCCGCCAGATCGGCGAGCTCAAGAACCTCAACACCAACCTCGACCTCGCCCGCAAGCGCCAGGACGAGGCCGACCAGATGCTCAAGAACATCGACATCCGCTCGAAGCGCCCCGACGCCGTGGGCGTGAAGCCCGCCATCCAGCCCACCGCGCCCGAGCTGGTCTTCCCGCGCTTCAGCACCGTCGTGGGCGGCATCACCGCCCTGCTCCTGGCCGTCGTGGGCGGCCTGGTCTTCACCCGCGAGACGCTCGACCAACGCATCAAGTCCCCCGCCGACGTCAAGCTCCTCCCCGGCGTCGACCTCCTGGGCGTCCTGCCCGAGGCGACCGAGGACCCGCTGGGCGGCAAGCGCATCGAGGGCGCCGTCGAGCGCGACGCCACGGGCCTCATGGCCGAATCCTTCCGCCACGTGCGCACCGCCGTGCTCGCGGCGATGGACCGCAACGGCTACCGCAGCGTGATGATCGTCTCGGGCGCCGCGGGCGCGGGCGTCTCCGCGGTGACGCAGAACCTCGCGGTCAGCTTGGCCGCCGTCGGACGCCGCGTGCTGGTCATGGAGGCCAACCTCCGCCGCCCCAGCATCCACAAGCTGATGAACATCCCCGCCGAGCCCGGGCTCGCCGAGGTGCTCTCCAACCACGTCAAGTTCGACGACGCCGTCCGCCGCCGCCACGACCTGAACCTCGACATCCTCACCCTGGGCGACCCCGGCTCGATCTCCCCCGAGCTCTTCGAGAGCACCGCGTTCACCACGCTGCTCCACCGCGCGACCTCCAAGTACGACCTGGTGCTCATCGACGCCCCCCCGGGCCTGATCACCTCCGAGAGCCTCCTGCTCGCCCGCAGCGTCGACGCCGCGGTGGTCGTCGTCCGCGCCATGAGCGAGACCCGCGGAGCCGTCTGCCGCCTCATCCGCCAGCTCTCGGGCCTGCGCGCCGACGTCCTGGGCGTGGTGGTCAACGGCGTGCGCACCAGCGCCGGGGGCTACTTCCGCGAGAACTACGAGGCGTTCTACAGCTATCGGCAGTCCCCCGCCCGCCGCACCCCCGCGGCGATCGCACCCGCCGACGCCGCACCCGCCGACGACGAGGCCCCCACCGAAGTGTGATGTGGACGCCTTTGGCATTCGATGATTGAAGGGGCGGGCCGCCGAAGAGGCGGAAACCGCCCGGACGCGAGACGGACCAGGAGCCTGACGGGATGCAGCATCTGCCCGCCGCAGTCGCGAACGAGACGCCCCTGGGGCCCAGCGAAGTGCTGTCGCCCTTCATGGGGGTCTTTTTCGTCGCCTTCGCGGTCAGCTTCATCGCCACTCCCATCATGCGCCGCCTCGCCCTGGTCAACGGCGTGGTCGACTGGCCCGACCACAAGCGCAAGGCCCACCTCGAGCCCATCGCCTACCTCGGCGGCGTCGCCATCTTCCTGGGCTGGCTCGCCGGCGTCTTCCTCTGCTACTTCATCGCCCCCGCCGGCGGCGGCTCGCTCGACCACACCAGCTTCCCCATGTCCATCATCATCGGAGCCTCGGTGATCCACCTCACCGGGCTCATCGACGACGTCTACGGCGTGAGCCCGCGCGTCAAGATCGGCGGGCAGCTCATCGGCGCCGCCGCCGTCGCCTACCGCTCCGACCTGGGCCCCCGCCTGGTCAACGACTTCCTCCACGCCGTCAGCCTCTCCGCCCCGCCATGGCTCTCCTACACCCTGGGCGCGGTCCTCATCGCCGTCGCCGTCGTCGGGGCCTGCAACTCCCTCAACCTCCTCGACGGGCTCGACGGCCTGGCCGCCGGCGTCTCGGGCATCTCCGCCGCCGGATTCCTCTTCATCGCCCTCTTCGCCGCGGGCGCCGTCGTCGACACCGGAGCCGGCTCGGCCATCGACGCGATCATCGCCAACCCCGTGCGCATCGGGATGTGCCTCGCGGTCCTGGGGGCCGTGCTCGGCTTCCTCCCCTACAACTTCAACCCCGCCAACATCTTCATGGGCGACGCAGGGTCGCTCCTCCTGGGCTACCTCTGCATCGTCACCATCCTGCTCTTCGCCAGCGTCCCCGCCAACACGCCCCTCAACGGGCCGCTGCTGGTCATGGCCGCCCTGATCGTCTTCGCCCTGCCCATCACCGACACCTCGCTCGCCATCGTCCGCCGCAAGCTCCGCGGCCAGCCGATCTTCAGCCCCGACAACCAGCACATCCACCACCAGCTCATCCGCTCGGGCCTCACCGTCCGCCGCGCCGTCTTCGCCATGTACGCGATGGCCTTCGCCTTCGGCATCCTGGGCTGCTCGCTGATCTACCTCCGCTGGCGCTACGTGCTCGCCGCCTTCATGGTCCTCTTCAGCTTCATCCTCGTGACGGCCTACAAGATCGGGCACCGCAACCTGCTCCTCGCCCAGATCGCCGCCAAGGAGAAGGAGGCCGCCGCCGCCGGGACGACCCTCGCCCCCTCCGGCCCCGCGCCCGTCCCGACGCACCAGCCCGCGGCCGACAACGCCCCGCCCACCGCCGCCCCTCAAGCCGTGCTCAACGCCGCGACCGACACCAAGGCGTAAGGCCGCGACGCCTCACACCACGCCCGCCCCCCTTCATCAGGCCGATCGTCATCACCGCCTGCCCCGCGTGCCACGCGAAGCTGGTGATTGCACCCGACCAGAGGTCGCGCACGCTCATCGACCCGAAGTCGGCGTCGACCAACGTCCGATCAAAATCGGCGCTGGCCATCCGCTCCAGCCGGCCGCGCGTGATCCCGCGCACCTCCTCGAGATAGGCCAGCAGCTCGTCGCGCGTCGGGCCTGACGGTGAGCCGCCGGACGCACCGGCCTCCGCCCCCGCGGCCTTGACCGACCGCCCGAACGGATACCGCTTGGGCTCGCCCAGCATCCGGTCCCGCACCCAGTTGTCCTCCACCTCGGCGATGTGCCAAACCTGTCACGCCACCGAGTTGCGCTCCGCCCCCGGAACGCCGGGCCGCCACGCCATCTGCGTTGGCGACAGCGGCCGCACCAGCCGGAGCAACGCCGGCTTGCGGAACTCCAAGGCCGACCAGACCTGCAAGGCCTCGGGCGTCATGGGCATGGATCACCTCGTTGAAACGATGCCGGGATTCTCCGTTCGACTTGCGCGCGGGTCACGTCACGATGGCCCAAGGCGCCGCGCCGGACGCGGAGTTGTCCACATCCTGATTCTTGATTCTGAATCAGAATCAAAACACCGCGGGAGAATCAACGGGATGACGATGGATGCGGACAACGCATAACTACATTCATCGCAATCAGTTGCATTAACACCGCCTGAAGCAGCTCGCGATGGAGGCCTTCAAACCGGGGTTTTGATTCACGCGTGAATCAACGTGAATCAACTTTCCACAATGCGGCTTCGGCGCGTCGGAGACGAACCCAAACGAGGGCGATCGTAAGTTCTCGCATCGCGCGTGGATCGATCCCGCGGCAGTCCAAGGCGCGGGAGCGCCTGGGCTTTGCTGCGTACAATCGCCTCATGCCCATGCAATCCCTCGCCGTCCCCCCGCTCACCATCGGCCCCGCCGCGCCGCTCACCATCATCGCCGGCCCCTGCGCCGCGGAGTCGTTCGACCTCTGCGTGCAGGTCGGCTCCGCCGTGCGCGACCGCTGCGCCCAGCTCGGCTTTTCCTACATCTTCAAGGCCAGCTTCGACAAGGCCAACCGCAGCTCCGTCCACTCCAACCGCGGCCCGGGCCTCGACAAGGGGCTCGAGCTCCTCGCCGCCGTCAAGCAAAAACTCGGCGTGCCCATCACCACCGACATCCACGAGTCCGACCAGGCCGCCCCCGCCGCCAAGGTCGTCGACCTCCTGCAGATCCCCGCCTTCCTCTGCCGCCAGACGGATCTCCTGCTCGCCGCCGGGCTCACGGGCTGCGCCGTCAACGTCAAGAAAGGCCAGTTCGTCTCCCCCTCCGAGATGGGCAACGCCGTGAAGAAGCTGGCCGAAGGCTTCGCCGCCGGCGGACACGCCCCGAAGATCATGCTCACCGAGCGCGGCACCTTCTTCGGCTACCACCGCCTCGTCAACGACTTCGTCGGCGTGGGCGACATGATGGACCTGGGCTGGCCGGTCTGCTTCGACGTGACCCACTCCACCCAGCGCCCCGGCGAGGGCGCGACCTCCGGCGGGCGCCCCGAGCGGGCCCCGCTGCTCGCCCGCTGCGCCGTGGCCGCGGGCGTGCAGGCGCTCTTCATCGAGACCCACCCCGACCCCGCCCACGCCCTCTCCGACGCCGCGACGATGCTGCCGCTGGAGCGCACGCTGACGCTGCTGGGCGAGCTGGCCACGCTGCACAAGGCGATGACGGGCGTGGCGCGGTGACCCCGTCTTGTTAGCCGGACGCGCAAGCGACGGAGGTTAGGTTCGGCGATGTTCGTCCCCATCCCGCGGGCTTGCTTGGCGGCGCGAAGAGAACCTCCGTCGCTTGCGCTTCCGGCTAACAATTGCCCGTCGCTCCGCGACGATCCGCCCTGCCGATAAAACCGCGCCCGCCTGCCGTCTCCCCGGCCTCGCCCCCCGGCGCGCGTTCAATCGCCCCCTCCAACCTGCCGATATTCACTGTGGATTCATCTGTGTGAATCCTTCCGCGGCCAGTCCGCGCGCCGTGCCCCGCCACCGTCGTACCCAGGCCAACCCATGACGCAGCGAACCCTCTTGATCGTCGACGACGAGTCGCACATCACCTACGCGCTCGCCTTCAAGCTCAAGCAGGCGGGCTTCAAGGTCTTCACCGCCTGCGACGGCGAGGAGGGCTTCCGCCTCGCATGCCAGGAGAAGCCCGACCTGGTCGTCTCCGATTTCCAGATGCCCGAGCTGAGCGGGTACGACATGAGCGTCCGCCTCAAGGAGACGCCCGAGACCGCGGCCATCCCCGTGTTGATGCTCACCGCCCGCGGCCACCGGCTCACGCCCTCGGAGCTCGCGAAGACCAACATCCAGCTCATCTTCCCCAAGCCCTTCAGCGCCCGGGAACTGCTCGCGAAGGTCGAGGAGATGCTCGGGCCTGCTTCGGCCGGTGCGCCAGCCGGCGCGTCGGCCGCGGAAAGCTCCAACACCACCGGGGGGAACGCGGCATGACCGCCTCGACCACTGAAATCCAAGCCTCCGCCGTGGCCTCCTCCGTGCAATGCGCCCTTGCCGAGCGGGCCTCATCGCTGGGCCTGTGGTGCTGGCATGCCGACGCGACTGGCCGCGTCTTCGCCGAGCCCGAGGCGCCGGCCGCCATCCGCGGGGCCGGGGCGCTGGGGTCGTGGCTGCGCAGCGCGGGGCTCCGTCCCCACATCGAGTCAGCCGCGAAGGCGGCCCTCGCGGGCGACGCCCCGCCCCCCCCGGTCGAACTCTTCCCCGGCTGCTGGCTGATCACACTCGCGGAGCGCAAGGGCTCGCGCCGGACCAACGCCACCGTGGCGATGGCGCTCACGCCCCTCGCCGCGGAGCAGGACGACTTCACCGACATCTGCCGCGGTGCGGGCGTCGAGCCCGAGGCTGTCGCCCGCGACCTCTCCACCTGGCTCGCCGGGCGGATGCCCGACGCCGCCCAGGCGGCGATGGTGCTGGGCTGGAGCCTCAACGACCTCTCGCGCGCGGAGGGCGACGCCGCCACGCTCGACCAATTCAGCGAGAAGCTCGTGCAGTCCTACGAGGAGACCAACCTCCTCTTCCGCCTCGCCCGCTTCATGAACGGCTCGAACGACCCCGCGCAGGTCATGGGGATGATCTGCAACCAGCTCGCCCAGGCCCTGCCTTTCCAATGGGTCGGCATCCGCTTCGGCAAGGAGCACGGCGGGGTGCCCGAGCTCGCGGACCAGTTCATCCTGGTCAACGAGCCGCCCTGCACGAAGCAGGAGCTCGACGGCGAACTCACGAAGATGCTCGGCGGGATCGCCCACGACGACTGGACCCGGCTGCTGACCCCGGCCGACAGCTCGCTCGCGCGACTGGTGAAGTCGGAGGTCGTCGCCGAGCCGATCGCGCATGGCGGGAAGACCATCGGCGTGCTCGCCGCGGGCAACAAGACCGGTCCCGACCCGGACGCGAGCAGCGTGGAGATGCAGTTCCTCGACGCCGCGGCCGACTTCCTGGGCGTCTTCCACGAGAACCTCGCCCGCTTCACCGAGCAGCGCGACCTCTTCGTCGGCACGCTCCGGGCCCTGACCGCCTCGATCGACGCCAAGGACCCGTACACCTGCGGCCACTCGGAGCGCGTCGCCATGCTCGCCTCGACGATGGCCGAGGCGATGGGGCTGGAGCGCGCGGAGATCGAGCAGTTCCGCATCGCGGGGATGGTGCACGACGTGGGCAAGATCGGCGTGCCCGAGGCCGTGCTCTGCAAGGGAGGCAAGCTCTCCGACGAGGAGTTCGCCCACATCCGCCGCCACCCCGAGATCGGCCATGGAATCCTCAAGGGCATCCCGCTCATGGCCCCGCAGTTGCCGGGCGTGCTGCACCACCACGAGCGCTGGGACGGCCGGGGCTACCCGCACAACCTCGCGGGCGAGGCGATCCCGGTGATCGCGCGCGTGCTGGCCTTGGCCGACACGTTCGACGCGATGAGCTCGAACCGCTCGTACCGCCATGCGCTCCCGCGCGAGCGCGTGCTGGCGGAGCTGGAGCGCTGCGGCGGGACGCAGTTCGACCCGAAGCTGGCGCCGATCTTCGTCAAGCTGGACTTCAGCCGGTTTGACCAGATGCTCGTGGGGCACCAGGCCCAGGCGGCGATCGTTGCGGCCGCGTGAGTTCTTGTGGGGTGGGTTGAGCGGTATTCCGCGAAGCCCACCAAGGGCGTCATGTTGAAACGCCTTAGTCTGATCAGAGACGGGGACTGTGTCCCCGAAGAACGGGCGAGGCGGTACTCCGCCCGCGCGACGTGCCGGCGTCGTTGACGCCATCAGGAGCACACGACGCGCTGGGGAACAAGCATTTTGGCGCAGGCCCCGCGTGAAACCCAGCGGTTTCTGGCGGCCGACGATTCGCGCGGGCGGGGTACCACCTCGCCTTGACTTCGGACACCCAGTGTCCGTCTCGGATCAGGCTTCGCCTGATGAGACTCAATTCACCACGCGCTGCCACGTCCCCGCGATCGGGGCGACCGCGGGGGACTGCGCGCCGAAGCCGGGCGGGGGGAGGATGAAGGGGGCGCTGCCGTAGCTCAAGTTCAGCGAGGTCGCGTTGACGTTGATCTTGCCGGCGCTGACGACCATCCCCTTCACGCTGGTGTTCGAGGTCGTCGTCAGGTCGGCCCCGCAGTAGACGATGCCGTTGATGACCGAGGGGTAGCCGTCGGTGGCGACGGCGTTGGCGCTCCCGCCGACGTAGGGGTAAGGCGTGTTCGTGGGGTTGAGGTTCACGCCGTAGGTCGATTCGCTCAGGCCCACGGCGGAGTTGACCGTGAGGGTGATCGCCTTGTCGGTCAGGAGCGCGGGGTAGTTGGCGAGCGCGGGCTCCCACACGATCGGGCCTTGGATGGTCGTGCCGCTGCCGGCGTTGGTGACCACCAGCGTGCCGACGATCCTGCACGGGCCGATGGTGACGCTCTTCCCCCCGCAGTCGAGGAGGTAGATGCCCTTGGCGTTGGTCGAGCCGTAGGGATTCGACGCGGGGCTGAGGACGACGCGGTCGAGCAGGTAGGCGCTGGAGGGGAGGCTGGAGTCGGTGACGCCCACGGCGTCGATCAGCAGGTTGCCGGTGTTGCTGGTGCAGTCGAACTTGAGCGTGGCCTTGATGAGCGTGCCTGTCCAGGAAACGGCGATGTTGCCGCCCGCGTTGACCCACCCGCCGCCGGGCTTGAGGGCGACGGGCGAGGCGGAGAAGGACTGCGTGCCGGTGCTGGTGACGACGACGATGGTCGCCTGCACGTTGGCGGTGAGGCCCGAGGCGTAGGCCTGGGCGGCGACGGTGTAGGTGTCGCCGCAGCGCATGTTCGCGAGCGGGAGGTCGGTGGCGGGGACGTCGCCCGCGCCGTTGCGGCTTCCGGTCTGCAGCGAGAAGAGGCCGTCGGTGTGCTGGAGCAGGTTCTGCCCGAGCGTCACCGACCCCGAGCTGGGGGCGTAGACATACCAGCCCGTCGTGTTGGATTCGAAGCTGGTGTTGGAGATGAGCTGCGTCGCGTTCGACTTGTAGAGCGAGGCGTAGCTGATGGCCGTGCCGTTGGCGTTGTAGAAGTCGAAGACGTGGACGGCGTCGGGCAGGACCAGGGACGAGGCGAGGATCTGCTTCGACTTGGTGTAGGTGCCAGCGGTGTTGATCGTGCCGACGGCCTGCACGTCGGCGTTGACGGTGCAGCCGGTGCCGTTGCTGAAGGCGCCGTTGGCCTCGACCGACTGGTCACTGGTGAGGGTGGAGGCGTTGAGGGTGGTGTCGCCCCCGCTGCACATGCTGACGTTGAGGCAGGAGAGCGCGGTGGGTGTGGCCTGCACGGTGACCTGCAGGGAGTAGCTGGCAGAGCCCTTGGCCCCGGTGCTGGTGAGCGTGACGGGGTGGTTGCTGGCGAGGGTGACGTCGCCGGAGATCGGGTCTGCGGCGGTGACGGAATAGCGCCCCTGCCCGAGCGCGACGTTGGTGAACCACGCGCCGTTGCCCAGGTGGGTCCGCCAGTAAGGGTCGGCCCGCATCTTGAAGAGTGCGATCTCGATGCCGGCGTTGGCGCAGAGGCGGGCGGTGGCGAAGTCGGCGGCGGCGACGCCGGCGCGGTTCTGGCTGCGGGCCATCGCCAGCGCGCCCATGCCGATGAGCCCGATGACCAGCGCGGGCCCGAGGACCGCGAGGTAGATGCTGCCGCGATGGCGTTGGAGGTTGCGGGGCATGCGATTCATTCGAGTCCGTGTCGTTGCTCGATCCTTGAAACTCAGGGCGTGACGGTGACGGTGACGGTTCCGATGCCCGCCCCGCCCCGGCCGTCGTAGACGGTCAGCGTGGCGTTGTAGGTTCCCGCGGCCGCGTAGACGTGGGGCGCGGTGGCGAGGTTGCTCGTCGCGCCGTCGCCGAATTTCCAGACGTAGGTGAGTGTGTCGCTGTCGGCGTCGGTCGAGCCGCCGGCCTTGAAGGTCGCGGTCTCGCCCACGCGCCGCGCGGTGTAGTCGACCGTGGCGGCGGCGACGGGGGCGTGGTTGCCCGTCGCGTCGGTCGGGGCGGGGATGGTGTCGACCCAGCCGACGGTGCGGTAGGCGGCGACCACCGCGACGGGCTTGCCGCGGCGGACGACGGTGACGGTGATGCGCTTGATGCCGGTGTTGGTGTTCGAGGTGGCGGCCAACGTCGCGGGGTCGATCCACTCGACGAGCACGCTGCGCGTCCACCCGGTGAAGTTGCCCAGCACCGTGCCGCTCTTGGTCTGGGGCGTGGTCTCGGTCCAGCCGTTGTAGTCGTCGACGTCGGTCCAGGTGGAGCGGTTGGCCGAGCCCTTGCCGGCCTCGAGGCCGAAGACGACGTTGGTGCCGGAATACTCGTAGGCCTGCTGGAGGATCTCGGCCATGAGGTCCTGGGCGAGCTGCTAGCCGACGGCGCGGTCGGCGGTGATCGACCGGCTGGTCTTCGACGCGCCCAGCGTGGTGAGCACGGCCGTGAGCATCACGCCGACGATGACGGTGGCGATCATCGCCTCCATCAGCGTGAAGCCGGCGCGGGCGTTTCCGGGGGCGCGGGAGCGGGCGAGGCAGTTGTGTCGTCGCGTCTTCATAGGCCGGGCTGCATCTCCCGCACGCGGACGTACTCGAACTGGGAGTTCCCGCCCGAGGTCAGCGCGATGAGCTGGCTGAGCTCCGCGGCGGTGTAGCGGTTGTAGGCGAAGGAGCCGTAGGGCGTGCCGTTGACGCTCACGCCGACGCTGCCGTAGGCGGGATCGATGATGAAGTGCAGGTCGACGGCGGTGGAGGGCAGGCTGGTGACGGAGAGCATGGTGTCGAGGGTGAAGTCGTCGAGCTTGCGCTGGACGGCGAGGGTCTGCGTGCCGTCGGCCTGGCGGGTGAGCGTGGCGTAGACGGGGGCGCAGGTGCTCCCGCTGCGGGCGGCGTTGAGGGCGATGCCCGCCCAACTGCCCGAGGTGTTGGCCTTGACGCGCAGGTCGACCACGGTGCGGTTGGCGAAGGTGCTGCCCGCGACGCTGTCGAGCGTGAGGCCGCCGGTCTGCCAGGTGTTGTTGACCAGCGTGGCGGTGTTGAAGGTCCCCCCGCCGTGGACGGCCCAGTCGGCGAGGCGGTCGCCGTTGACGTCGACGGCCGTGGGGCTCTTGTCGAACTTCAGCTCCCAGAAGCTGGCGAGCAGCTCGGGGTGGTTGAGCAGGCGGGCCGTGGTCTGCACGGTGGGGTTGTTGCTGCTCCCGCCGCGGAGGCTGATGGTGAGGGCAGTCATATAGGTGCTGACGCAGCTCTGGGTGGTCGTGGAGCGCGTGAGCTTGCCGTAGAGCTGGGCCTGGACGGCCTTGCTGCTGACGTAGCCCCACGAGCCCGAGCCGGACTTGCTGAGCATGCCGGCGTTGGAGCTGGTCTGGATGACGGCGCTGTAGGGCGAGCCCGCGCCCCAGGCGAGCATCATGCAGATGCCGCCCGAGGGGGCGAGGCGCGGGAGGCGGGAGAAGCTGACCTGCTGCCAGGCGTAGGTCAGGCCGAGCAGGCCCGACTCGTTGAAGCTGCCCTGCTCGAGGACGGTGGAGGTGGGCAGGAGGTTGGCGTCGGGGAGGGACATCTGGACGTAGGTGGTCGCGGGGCTGCCGCTCTTCTTGGAGGAGATGAGCACGCGCGTGGGGCGCCAGCCGACGACGCCGGCGGGCCAGGAGGCGGAGGCGAAGTATTGGCCGAGCGTCACGGTGCTTGAGACGTTGGCGCTGGTGAGCGAGAGGACGTTGCTGTAGTCGAAGAGGAGGGAATCGGAGCTGTCCTCGACGCCCAGGCCGGGGTAGGTCTCGGCCGAGGTGGTCAGCGCGGGGGTGAGGCTGAACTGGTCGACCTTGTCGATGACGGCGGCGGCGGTCCCGCCGTTGTATTGACGGAGGAGGGGCGAGCCGGAGGAGCCGGCCCAGGAGTAGCGGATCTTGGCGGGATAGGCGTCGCCGTTGCGGGGAGGGACGGTGAAGGCGATGGCGGTGGAGGTCTGCTCGAGGACGAGCAGCGCGGTCTCGAGTTCGCCGGCGATGCGGTCGGCGGCCTGGGCGGCGGCGAGGGAGCTGGATTGGGCGTCGGTGGGCAAGGGGACGGCGCGGGCGCAGAGGAGCATGGCCGAGCCGATGGCGCCGAAGAGGATGACGGTGATGCAGAGGGCGAGGACGAGTTCGATGAGGGTGAAGGCGCGGCGTGGGCGGCGTGATGGCGAGCGTTGCGTCGGGTGGATGGATGGATGGATGAGGGGATGGCTCATTGCGCCGCCGCCTTGCCGCTGGTGGCGTCGACGGTGATGGTGACCAAGCGGGTGCCGCCGCGGAGGACGACGGTGCCGCCCGCGGTGGGCGTGCCGTAGGCGTCGAAGCTGGCCTGCGCCGCCCCGCCGAAGTTGGCGGAGACGAGGGTGACGCGGTACGGGGCCTCGCCGAGCTTGACGGTGTAGGTGCCGGCGGCGCGGTCGGGGTCGGCCAGGCCGGGGATCTGGTAGCTGTTGGCGGTGGGGTCGAAGACGACCGAGGCGGCGGCGCTGCCGTAGTTGGCGCGGGCCTGCGCGACGGTGAGGTCGGTGATGATCTGCTGGGTGGCGATGTTGAGCTGGTAGTTCTGCACGCTCCCCGCCCAGCGCGGGAGCGCGATCTTCGCGGTGATGGCGACGATGGCGATCACCACCAGCAGCTCGACGAGGCTGAAGCCGCGGCGGGCGCGGGCGGCCGACGCGGCGTGTGAGGTCCGCCTCTTCCGCCGCACGGGATGTCGGTCGCCCCAGCGAATCACGCGTCCGCTCCAAAAAACGAGCCGCTTGAGGAGCCGTTGCGTGCAACGGCCGTCAAGCGGCTCACAGCCGATCGGGGCAGGCGCCGCCGAATCAATAGGCGTTGTAGGCCTTGCCGGTCGCGTCGGTCTCGGCGACGGCGACGTTGGCCTGCAAGGCGCCCGTGGTGGGGTTGTAGAACCACGCGCCGGAGGAAGCGCCGGCCGAGCCGCTGCTGCCGTCGACGACGGTGCTGGTGCCCTTGTACGTGCCGACCGGGAGCGAGGGCAGCTTGCGGAGGTACGGGCCGTAGATGTGGGTGGAGTCCTTGGTCGCGGCGGTGCCGCCGTTGGCGTCGGTGTAGGTGGTCATCTGGGCGTCGAAGGTGGCGACGGCGGGGAAGCTCCCGCCGTGCTCGGTGCTGTAGAGGTCGATGGCGTTGCGGAGCACGGCGAGGTTGCCGGCGAGGGACGAGTCGCTCGCGCCCGCGGCGCCGCGGCTGAGCCGGGGCACGGCGATCGCCGCGATGATCCCGATGATGACGACCACGATCACCAGCTCGATCAAGCTGAAGCCGCCCTTGCGAATCTTGCGCGTGCGCTGCATGGATGCCCTCCTATAGGCCAAGCGTTTGAAATTTGAACGGATGAACTCTCGGATCGCCAAACCTCAGTTAGATCGTCCCGATCGGGGAACGGCTTAAGCCGCTTCGATGGAAGCGGTGAAGAACGCATGAAGATTGGTGGGTCGTGGGCGATTGTTGGCGCGGACAGCCGGGGCTGGATGTGGGATCCCCAACCGCCGCAGCCGATCACCGTGGCGTGCGCCCGGCGGGCAGGGTCGAGGGGTCTTCCATCGGGAGCGTCACGCGGGCCCGCGCGGGGCCTTCGAAGGTCGCGCTGCGGTTGCCCACGACGACCAGGCAGAAGCCGTCGATGCCCTGGCCGATGCGGAGCGTCTGGCCGTCGACGATGGCGAGGCTCTGCGGCCCGCTGGCCATCAGTCCGGTAAGCCGGCGGCGGGCGGCGAACTCCATCGCGGGCGACGGACCGGGCGCGGCGGCGGGCACGGGCTTCTCCGCGGGCAGCCCCTCCGCCAGCCAATCGCTCGAGGGACGGAAGACGTCGACCGAGGCCGGGCCTTCGATGTTCATCGCCAAGGCGGCGGAGTGCAGTTGCTCGGTGACCGAAAGGCGGGCGAGCGTCGCCGTGGCGGCCCCCGGTGCGCCGGGCGCTGCCGCGGCCAAGGCGTCCGGACCGCCGCCGGCGTCCATCATGGGCGCGGCGGCGCGTTCGGACGCGGGGATGGCGAACGAGGCCGAGGCCTCGGCGGGGCCGGTCGTGGGAGAGCCGGAGAAAGTCCGGTCCATCACCAGCGCCAAGCCGCCGACCGCGAGGATCGCCGCGTAGGCCTTCTGTTTTTTCGTGAAAGGTGCCACGATTGAATAGGACAATTCAGGTCGTCCGGAGACAAGGCCCGGCGCAAGATTTTCGGATTGGCCGCGGTCCGGAAACCACGCCCGGCGTCCGGCTCACTTCCCCGCCGGCTCGGCCTTGGCGGCGAACCAGTAGAGCGTGAAGGTCAGGTTGGCCGGGGCCTCGGCCGCGCCGGGCCGGCCGGCGATCTCCAGCGAGACCACCGCGGCGTCGGGCATTTCGTGATGCAAGCGGTCGAGGAACTCCGAGCAGCCGCGGAAGCTGCCCAGGCAAGCGACGCGGATCTCCACCACGTCGCACTGCGGGCCGGGCAACGGCTTGCCCGGCTCCACTGCGTCGATGCGCAGGTGGTTCGCCGTGGCGAGGTCGGTCAGTCGGGCGAGGCGTTGGTTCAGGTTCTGGGCCGGCTCGAGGCGCAGCGATCCCGCCTCCGCCTTCCCGCGCGTCTCCTGCAGGCGGTCCTGCAGCTTGTGCAGCTTGGCGGCGAGGTCGTCGGCCTTG
This sequence comes from Planctomycetota bacterium, assembly GCA_026386955.1. Lineage (GTDB taxonomy): Bacteria > Planctomycetota > Phycisphaerae > Phycisphaerales > Phycisphaeraceae > JAPLMQ01. The sequence goes on along the minus strand of JAPLMQ010000294.1, from coordinate 67,303 downwards.
CGGTGCTGCCCCGCCAGCTCCGCGGCCTGGGCGGCCGATTCGGCGCGGGCCCGCTGCAACGGGTGGATGTCGAGCAGGTAGGCGCCGAGCGAAAGCCCGATCACCGCGGCCACGCCGGCGGTGTCGATCATCCAAGGCTGCAAAGTGGCGGCTGAATTTCGGGGAGCGGGCTGCGTCATGGCGTGGGCCTCGCGCGTTCTTTGAGCGTGCAGCGGATCTGGAAGGCGATCGCCTCGCCGGTGAGGAACGGCTCTCGGGTGGTCTTCACCAAATCGACCTGCTCGAACAGCCCCGTCGCCTGCAGGCGCAGGACGAACGCCGTCACCGCGCCTTGCGAGCGGGCGAGGCCGCCCAAATTGAGCTGGAACTGGCGCGGCGGCGTGACGACGGGCTCCGTGGTGCCGGCGGGATTCGCGGCGTTGGCGGGCGGCGCGACGACGGTCTTGGGCTTGACGGATGCGGCCGCGGCTGCGCCCCCGACGGGCGTCGGCGCGGCCGCCATCGGGTCGAGCCGGCAGCGGTTCAGCACCGTGCCGGGGTCGAGCGTCGTGGCGACCAGGGCGAGGAGCGTGCTCCAGTTGGGGCGGTCCGACACGGCCTTGCCCGCCTCGAGCGACGACTGCACCTGCGCGAGGCGCTTGCCCTCACGGGCGATCGCGGCGTCGAGCTCGGTGATTCGCCCGTTGGCGGCGGTCATGGCCGCGGCCTGGGCTCGCTGCGGCTGCGGACCCTGGAAATGCAGGGCGACGCAGAGGCCCGCGAGCGCCAGGGCGTAGACGGAGCAGGCACCGCTCCAGAGGCGCACGCGCCGCCGCTGGCGACGGGCGTCGCGACGGGAGGCCGGGATGAGGTTCACGCCGTTCACGGGTTCACTCGCTGTAAAGGGCCAGCCCCAGGGCGAGGGTCGCGAGGGCGTCGCCGCCCTGCTTCGCGAACGCCTTGGGGCAATCGACCAGGTCAGTCGGGCGGATCGGCTCGACGGGCAGGCTCAGCCGGGCGGCGAACTGCTCGCAGAGCCCCGCGATGCCCGCCCCGCTGCCCATCGCGAGCACGCGGTCGAGCGGCGACTCGGGGTAGCGGTGGCTCGCGTAGGAGAGCGAAGCCTCGAGCTCCGCGCCGGCGGCCTCGAAATAGCGGTTCACGATCTTCTTGACGTCGGGCGCGTCGAGCAGGCCGGAGTTTTCTTTCGCCGGGGTTTCCTTCCCGGGGGCGCTCTTCTCGGCGAGCAACTGCTCGACCGCGTCGAGCGAGAGTCCGGTCTCCTTGGAGATGTCGGCGACGAGTTCGCCGATCCCGCCCTCGGCGAGCGAGCGCTGGTAGATCACGCCCACGTCGCGGAGCAGGACGAGCAGGGCCCCGCTCCAGCCGATGTCGAAGGCCGCAGTGAGCGTGGATCCCTTCACCGCGGAGCCGGCCTTGCTCTTTGTCGCGCGAAGCGCGCAGGCCCGCGCCATCGCCCACGCCTGCGTGTCGAGCGCCTCGACCATCAGCCCGCGGGCCTCGTAGCGGTCGAGGCAAGCCTCGGCCTGTTCGCGCCCGAGCGCGACCGCGAGCAGGTTCGCCCCCGCTCCCGCGCGGGCCGGGGCGGGCAGGTCCCACGTCGCCATCTCGAACGATGCGGGATCGAGCTTGGTCACGCGGGCCAGTTCGGCCCGGGCGATCTGGTCGATCGGCGCGCCCGAGGAGCGCGGGGGCAGGTCGAGCATTTCGACCGCCAATTGGTCTGCCGGGGCGGCGAGGATGATGCTGCGTCCGACGAAGCCCTGACGCTCCAGCACGCTGCAGAGCCGATCGATCTCGCGCTCCTCGGCAGGTCCGCCCGGACCATCCTGCGCCGCGCGGGGATAGACCGCCGCGGCAGCGACGCGCCAACGGTCGCCCGCGCGCACGAGCTGCACGGCCTTGACCGTGCGGCGCCCGAGGTCGACGCCGATCGGGGAATGGATTGTCCGGGCCCAGGGTCGATTCACTGCGCACCTCCCTGCGTGGCGGCTGTGAGGTCAAAGAGCGGCAGGAACATGCTGATCGCGATGAAGCCCACCACCACGCCCATCCAAAGCAGGATCAACGGCTCGATCAGGCTGGTCAGCGAGCGCACAAGCACCTCGTTCTCCTCGTCGAGGAAGTCGGCGACATGGAGCAGCATCGGGCCGACCTGCCCGCTCTCCTCGCCGTGGCGGATCGCCTCGTACATCGAGGCGTTGATGAGGTCGGAGCCCTCGAAGCCCACGCTCATCGACTCGCCGCGGGAGACGGCATCCTGGGCCCGCTCGATCAGGTCGGAGTAGCGCCCGTTGCCCGCGGCCTTGCCGGTGAGCGTCCGGGCCTCGATGAGCGGGACCTGCGATTGCAGAAGCACGCCCATCAAGCGGGCGATGCGGGCGCTGACCAAGTTGCGGGCGAGCTTGCCGACCTTGGGCGTCGCGAGGGCGACGCCCTGCAGCCAGCGGATGCCGCGGGCGCTGGTGAACCAGATTTTGCCCGCGACGCCGCCGGCGACGAGGACGACGAGCCCGGCCCACCACCAGCCGCGGAGCACGTCGCTCAAGACCAGCAGCATCTTCGTGGTGGGCGGAAGCGGGACGGCCAGCGTTGTGAACATCCCCGCGAAGCGCGGGACGACGAAGATGAGCATCGTCACCATGACCACGAGCCCGACGCACATGAGCAGTGCGGGGTAGACCATCGCGCCCAGGATGGTGTTGCGGAGCTGGAGCTGCTTGCGGGCGAGGGCGGAGAGGCGCTCGAGCATGCCCGCCATCGCGCCGCTGGACTCGCCCGCGGCGACGAGGCTGCGGCAGACGGGATCGAAGAAGCCGGGGTGGTCGTCCATCGCGGCCGAGAGGGAGCTGCCGTCCTCGACGCGCTTGCGCAGCGAGCCGATGACGCCGCGCCACGCGGGGTTCTCCGTCTGGCGCTCGATGGCGTTGAGCGCGTGGGCCAAGGGCGTGCCGCTGTGGACCAGCACGTGGAGCTGCCGGCTGAACATCGCCAGATGCCTGAGGCGGTTGCCCGCGCGGCCGCGGACGGAACCGGACTTCTGTCCGGCGGCGCTGTTGGCGCGATGGCCCGCGACGAGCTCCTCGACGATCTCGGTGACGTAGAGCCCCTTGCGGCGGAGGTCGTCGACCGCCAACGCCTGGTCGTTCGCCTCGATCGTCGCCGAGACGGGCTTGCCGCTCTTGTCGAACCCACGGTAGGCGAGCTTCATGCCGCGGCCTCCGGGGTGCGCGCAGGAGCGGGTGGAACGTCACTTGGCCCAGTCGGCGCGGGGGCCTGCGGCTCTTCGGTCAGGTCGTCGTTGTGCGTCACGCGCAGGACTTCGTCGAGGCTGGTCTTGCCCGCGAGCACCTGCTGCACGCCTTCGTCGCGCAGCGTCATCACGCCCTGCCTGCCGAGCCGCTCGCGCATCTCGTGCGTCGGGGCGGCGCGGTGGATCATCCGGCGGATCTCGGGGGTGACCTCCATCACCTCGTAGATGCCCATGCGCCCGCGGAAGCCGGTGTCGTGGCACTGCTGGCAGCCGGCCCCCTTGCGGAAGCTGCGCCCGGCCTTGTCGGAGAGCCCCGCGTCGAGCAGCTCGGATTGCGTGGGGTAATACTTCGTCGCGCAATTGGGGCAGATGGTGCGGGCCAGCCGCTGGGCCACCGCGCCGTTCATGGCGCTGGCGAGCAGGTAGGGCTCGATGCCCATGTCGAGCAGGCGGGCGACCGCGCCGGGGGCGTCGTTGGTGTGGAGCGTGGCGAGGACCAGGTGCCCGGTGAGAGCGGCCTGCACGGCCACGCGAGCGGTCTCCTCGTCGCGGATCTCGCCGACCATGATCACGTCGGGGTCCTGGCGGAGGATCGAGCGCAGGGCCCGCGCGAAGGTCATGCCGATCGCCGCCTGCACCTGGATCTGGTTGACCAAGTCGAGCTGGTATTCGACGGGGTCCTCGACGGTGACGAGGTTCAATTCGGGGTTGCGCAGGAGATCGAGGGCGGAGTAGAGCGTGGTGGTCTTGCCGCTGCCGGTGGGGCCGGTGACGAGCACGAGGCCGTGCGGGCGCTCGAGCATGCGCTTGAACGCGGCCATGCTCTCCTCGCGCATGCCCAACGCCTCGAGCTTCACCTGGAGGTTGGCCTTGTCGAGGATGCGCAGCACGAGCTTCTCGCCCAGGAGAGTGGGCATGCTCGAGACGCGCAGGTCGATCTCGCGCCCCTCCGCGACGATGCGGATGCGCCCCTCCTGCGGGAGGCGCTTCTCGGCGATGTCCATCTTCGCGACAACCTTCACGCGCGAGATGATCGCGGCGTGCATCCCCGCGGGGGGCTTCATCAGGTCGCGCAGCGTGCCGTCGATCCGGTAGCGGATGCGGGTGCTGCGCTTCTCGGGCTCGATGTGGATGTCGCTGGCGTGGTCGCGCACGGCGGTGAGCAGGGCGACGTTGACCAGGTTCACGATCGGGCTGCCGTCGACCATGCGGTCGAGGTCGGTCACCGGGCCGTCGTCGATGCTCTCGCGCTCGACGACCTCGACGTCGGTGGTGGCGAGCGAGGTGAGGAAGGCGTCGACGTTGATGTCGCCGCCCTTGTATTTCTGGATGAACTCGCGGATGTTCGGGGCCAGGGCGAGCACGGGGCGGATCTTGAGCCCGGTGATCTGGCGGAGGCGGTCGATGGTGGGGAGCGACTGGGGCTCGGCCATGGCGACGGTGAGCGTGTCGCGCACCTTGAACATCGGGATCGCCATGAGGCGATTGGCCTCCTCCTCGCCGATGAGCTTGAGGAGCGGCGGGTCCACCAACCCGTGACGGAGCTCGACGGAGGGGATCTGCAGCCAGCGACCGAGGGCCTGGACGAGGACGCCGGGGCTGAGCACCCCCTTCTCGACGAGCGATTCGCCGAGCATCGCGCCGGTGGCCTTCTGCTCGGCCAGCGCGCGGTTGAGCTGCTCCTGGGAGAGGACGCCCTGGTCGAGCAGCGCCTGGCCTAGCCGGGTTTTGGGCTTGGCGGGGCCGGTCACAGGAAGCTCCTCACGCCGCTGTGGGCGTCGGCGAAGTATTCGAAGGCGTCGCCCCAGCCGGTGAGCTCGAGCGCCTGGCGAAAAGTCTCGCCCGCGGCGCAGAGCTTGAGGGAGCGCCCGCTTTGCCCGAGCGATTCGGTGATGTCGACGAGGGTCTCGACGCCGCGGCTGTCGAGGAACGGGACGGCGGAGGCGTCGAAGACGCAGCGGCCCAGCGTGCCCGCCATCGCCTCCTGGAGGCGCGCGGCGAACTGCTCCGCGTCGGCCTGGACGAGCGGGCCGACGGGCTTGAGCACGAGCACCGCGCCTTGCCGTTGTTCCTGGATCTCCATACGCACGCCCTGCCCTGCGAAAGCCTTGGTTTGCCGTCGAAACGCCGCGCACCGCCGAGGGGGCTCAAGCCGTCGCGTCGCCCAGCGGCACGATCAGCGTGAAGGTGCTGCCCTGGTTGAGGCGCGACTGCACCGTCACGTCGCCCCCGTGCAGGCGGGCGACCTCGCGTGCCAGCGCCAGCCCCAGGCCCGAGCCGGTGATCTTGCCCACGCGCGGGTCCTTCGCGCGGTAGAAGCGGTTGAAGATCAGCTCGTGCTCCTTCTCGTCGATGCCGATGCCGCTGTCGGTGATGTCGACCTTGAGCACCTTGTCGTCGGTGTCGGCCTTCACGGTCACCTTCCCGCCCGCGGGCGTGTACTTGAGCGCGTTGCCCACCAGGTTGTGGATGCTGGCCGTCAGCTTGGACTGGTCGCCTTGGATCACCGGCAACTTGGGCGAGAGGTCGAAGGTCAGCTCCTGCTTCTTCTCGTCGGCTTGGGCGCGGTAGTCGGCCTCGAGTTCGGCGAAGAGCCGGTCGAGCCGGACGTCGTCCTTGTTCAGCTCCAGCGAGCCGGCCTCGATCTGGGCCACCGAGAGCATCTCGCCCACGGTGCGGTCGAGCCGGCGCGTCTCCTGCCCGATCACGTTGAGGCACTTGGCCCGCACGGCGGGGTCGTTCTCGCCCGAGTCCTGGATCATCTCCAGGTAGAGCCCGATGTTGGTCAGCGGGGTGCGCAGCTCGTGCGTCGCCTGGGCGATGAAGGAGTTGCGCGAGGCCTCTGAGTTGCGCTGCTGGGTGATGTCCTCGATGGTGATGAGCGTGCCCGAGGCCTGCTCGCGCCGCAGCGGGCGGACGCCGAAACGCAGCACGGCGGTGCCGCCGGAGTCCTGCTGCTCGACCTCAACGAGCTGCCGGTGGCGGGCGGCGCCGGTGGCGGCGGCCTGGATCGCCTCGCGGACGGTGGTGTGCGGGATGAACTTCTCGGCGAGGCTGCCGGTCACGGCGTCGCGCTTGGCTTGGAGGAAAACCGCAGCCGCGCCGTTGGCGAAGGCCACCCGGTTCTGCTCGTCGAGGATGATGAGCCCCTGCGAAAGCGCGTCGCAGGCCTGCTCGAGGTCGCCATGGGTCTGGGCCCGCTGGGTGAGGGCGTCGCGGGCGTGGGCGACGGTCAACGTCCGGCGAAGGCCCTCGGCCTCGGTGAGCATGTCGTTCCACGCGGCCGTCTCGGGACGGCCCGCGCCGGCGACGGCCAGCGCGCTGGCGGAGAGCTCGCCCCCGCCCCGCGCGACCAGGGCCCGGCGGATCATGTCCATCGGCACCAGCTCCATGCGCGAGCGGCGGTAGACCAGCAGCAGCAGCCCCAGCGAGGCGGCGCAGATCAGCCCCGCGGCCCCGCCCGGCTCCCACCACGCGGCGGCGGCGGAGACCTCGTTGGCGCAGACCAGCTCCAGCGTCGCACCGCCCCGGCCCATGATCTTCAGCGGCTGGGTGACGACGATGGCGTCGGCGCGCGGCGCGGCGGGCTCGTCCGCGGGCGTGGCGGTCCACTTGTCGGGCAGAACGAGCTGGTTGATGCGGGCGGGGTCGGCGTCGGCGATGATCCGTCCGTCGGAGAGCTTCACGCGGCACTCGAGCAGGTGCCAGTTGCGGCGGGTGTCGACGATCAGACGGCGCAGGGCCGAGACGTCGCCCGAGGCGAGCATGGTCTCCGCTCCCTGGCTGAGCGTGCCCGCCAAGGCGTAGAACTGGTCGGAGCGGGCCCGGCGCATGGCCTCGGCGTTTCCGCTCGCGGAGCACCAGGCGGCGGAGAAGACCGCCGCGAGCAGGATGACCGAGGCGGCCATGCCGACCAAGGCGATGGGCGATTCACCCTCGCCGGTGAGGCGGAATCGATGCGCGGAGCGCGGCACCGCGGGACTTGGGGTTTTCGCAGGCACTTCTTCCCTCTAGCAGCGGACTGCTGGACAGTTGATCGGCCAGATAACGGGGCGTGGTTAGTTGGGGAAGGTTTGATGAATGGAGGGGTGGGGGTGACCGCTGGGGATTGGCCGATAACGCTTGGTGGTTTTCGGAGCGGGCATATGGAAAGGAATGAATTCGCCGGGTGTCGCGTATAAACGAGTGTGTCAGGGCAATTCCGGGGTGTTTCCAACCTCGCGTGAGCGTCGCCCTGGGTCTTCATGTGAGCCAACCATGGCCGGGTCCCCACATCGCCGAATCGTGGTCATTCTGGCTGTCGCGGGCTTGGTCCTGCTCTTGGGGATCGGGATCGCGTTTCACTATTTGAGCCAGACCAACCTCGATCGTTACGCATGCGCCGATGCGGGAGTGCTCGTGGCGGTTTACATGAGATCGCACGACGGCGCTTGGCCACGCGGCTGGGACGACCTCAAGGGCGTCTACCGCTCATTCCAAGACGAATGGGAACGCCGGCGGGCGTTTGAGGACATGATGGATCGCGTGCAGATTGATTTCACGATCGACGGCGAGGCCCTTCGCAAGGACCCTCCGGACCGGAAGTCCCTGGCATCCGCGATCAAACCGCGACGGCGCATTGATTTCTGTCACGGTTCACAGATGGCTGAGGGGATTCTTCTGCACTACCTTGAGCACCCCGAAACGTTCATGGAGACCACGCAGCCGGCGATGACCAAGCCGGCGGGAGCACCTTGAAGACGATGTCTGGGTGCCGCATGCCATCGAACTCGTGGCATGTGTCGATCAACCCGGCCTCCCAAGACACCCGTTGCGGGTACGGCAACGTGTGGCACCGGGAAAGGGCCTTCCCCTCAGGCCTGCTTTGCCTCAAGCTCCGCCCAGCGGGCGTAAAGCTTGGCGACGCGGGTGTGGGCCGCCTCCAACTCGCGGCAGGCCTGCCCCATCGCCTTGTGGTCGGCCAGCACCTTCGGGTCGCTCACCTTGACCTCCAGCAACTTCACCTCGGACTCACCGGCGGTGATGTTCGCCTCCATCTGGTCCCACTCGCGCTGCTCCTTGTAGGAGAGCCGCTTGCTCGCGGGAACGCCCGGAGAACCGGACGCGGCGGGCGGTGCCGGGGGCGCGGCCTTGGCGGCCTTCGCGTCGGCCTTCGCCGCGGCGGCCTCCTCCGCGCCGAAGGTGTCGCGGGCGGCCTGCCACTGGGCGAAGTCGCCGTACTCGCGGGCGTTGCCGCGCCCGTCGAGCCCCAGCACGTGCGTCGAGAGCCGGTCGAGCATGAAACGGTCGTGCGTCACCAGCAGGATCGCCCCGGGGAACTCGGCGAGGCTTTCCTCGAGCACCTCCAGCGAGGGGATGTCGAGGTCGTTGGTCGGCTCGTCGAGGATGAGCAGGTCGGCCGGCTGGAGCATGAGGCGGGCGATGAGGATGCGGGCCTGCTCGCCGCCGGAGAGGTCGCCGACGGAGACGCGCAGCTGCTCCTTGTCGAAGAGGAAGCGGTTGGCCCAGGTGATGATGTGCATCGCCCGGCCGAAGTAGAAGACGGTGTCGCCGATGGGGCAGAGCGCGTCGCGCAGCGATTGGCGGGGGTCGAGCGCCTCGCGGTGCTGGGTGAAGGCGACGATGCGCAGCCCGTCGGCCTGCTTGACGGTGCCGGCGTCGGGCTCGAGCTCGCCGGTGAGGACGCGGATGAGCGTGGTCTTGCCGCTGCCGTTGGGACCGGGCAGGCCCAGGCACATGCCGGGCGAGAGCGTGACGTCGAGGTCGCGGAAGAGCGGCTTGCCGCCGAGCGATTTGGAGAGGCCCTTGCCGACGAGCAGGTTCCGCGTCTGCCGCCCCGTGCCGGCGAACTCCACGCCCGCCGCCTTCGCGGGGGCGTTGCGGCCGCGCAGCTCGGCCAAGTCGGCCATGCGCTCGCCCGCCTCCTGGATGCGCCCCTTGGCCTTGGTCCGCCGCGCCTTCGCCCCGCGGCTGAGCCAAGCGATGTCCTGCCTCACCTTGCCCGCCAGCGAGCGCTCCTCCTTGGCCTGCGCGTCGAGGAACTCGCCCCGCCTGCGGAGGAACTCGCTGTAGGCCCCGTCGACGGTGAACGTCCCCTGCGGGTAGGCCTTGCTCAGCTCGAGCACGCGCGTCGCGGTGGCCTCGAGGAAGATGCGGTCGTGCGTGACGATGATCGAGGCGAAGGAGGAATCCTGCAGCAGCTCCTCGAGCCACTCGATCCCCTCGAGGTCGAGGTGGTTCGTCGGCTCGTCCATCAGCAGGAGGTCGGGCTGCCGGGCCAGCTCGCGCGTGATGGCGAGGCGCTTGCGCCACCCGCCCGAGAGCTCCGGCACCGCTTGCCCGAAGTCGGGGAACCCGGCCTTGCCGAGCAAGACGCCCGCGGCCGCCTCGGCCTCGTGCTCGTCGTGCACCAGCGGAAGGGCGGCGGCGACCACGACGCTCATCGGCGTCGCGCCCTCTTCAAACCGGTCTGCCTGGGCGACGTACCCCACGCGCAGCCCCTTGCGGAGCATCAGGTCGCCCGTGTCGGGCTGGTCGATGCCGGCGAGGATCTTCAGCAGCGTCGACTTGCCCGAGCCGTTGGGCCCGATCATGCCGACGCGCTCGCCTTGGGCGACGCTGATCGCCACCTCGGAGAAGAGCGGGCCTCCGGCGAACGATTTACTCAGGGATTGGCAGCTCAGGAGCATGGACATTGGAGCGGGACTGTAGCAGAGGAGAGGGCGATTCGGGCGCAGAGTCGATCGGGTGGGCAGCTTAAGCGGTCCACCCACAGGGAATCAATCGACGTCAGGGCGCGTGGGTACGATGGTGAAGGCGAAGAATGCGTGCCCGCAATCATTTATGCGTCGGCGATTCATCGGTGCAAAGCGACCCCACAATCATGATTGTCTCCCGTGTCGTGGCCGACTCGCTTTGTCAGCGTGATGGGCTGCGCGTCCGCGCAGTGATCTCGATCGTCGACGAGGGCGAGCGGGCCTGCCACGGGTTTGAAACAATTGAGCATCGCTTGCAACTGGAGATGGACGACGCTCCGGCTCAGCCCGGAGGCGCTGGGCGTCATTCCGCCCGCCCGCCGACCCGAGAGCACGCACAGAAGATCATCGAATTCGCGGAACGTCTCCGCGGCGCGGGCGGAGTGCTTGTCTGCCACTGCAACGCCGGGCTCAGCCGATCGCCCGCGGCGGCCCTCATCTGTGCCGCGGTCTGGCTCGGCCCTGGATTGGAACACGACGCTGCCCGACGAGTCCATAGGCTCCGGCCCGAAGCGCGGCCGCATGCCGGCCTCGTGCGGTTTGCCGACGAACTGATGCAACGCAATGGAGCCTTGGTGGCCGCGACGACGGATGAATTTCAGTGAGCTCGGCACCGCACGCTGCTCACCGCTTGAAGTTCCTCCGCATCACCTCGCGCAGCGGCTCCGCATTTCCGCGGAAGCAGACGGTCCCGTCCGCCTTCGCGCGCAGCGCCGAGGCGCACTCGTAGAACGTGAAGCCGTCGTACCCGCTGGCGCGCCCCCACTCGATCATGCGCTCCACAGGCACGTGGCAACCCACGGGCGACTCGCCCATGTGGTTCGCGTGCCGGCGTTCCTCGAAGAAGTTGTTGCAGTAAGGCGCATAAGTGACGGGCACGCCCAGGCTGTGGGCGAGGGCGATCACCTCGCGGGCGAAGCTGCCCGAGGGCCAGAGGGCCTTGCCGGTGACGTAATCGAGCAGCCCCTCGCGGAGCCAGGTCTGCCAGTCGTAGGTGATGTTGAGCGCCGCGCCGTATCCGGGGGGCGGGGCGGCGTCGTAGTTCCCGTCGATGTGGGCGGCGAAGGTCTTGCCGCGGGCGCGGGTCAGCGCCGAGGCCTCGCGCATGAAGGCGGTCCAGCCCTCGCCGCGGATGCGCCGCCAGAGGTTGTGGTCGAAGTCGTCGGTCAACCAAATGTCGGCGCCGGCTCGCTTGAGCATCTCGTCGCGCACGGGCTGCTCGAAGCCGTACTCGCCCCAAGCGAAGTCGGCGTGGTGGTTCCCGATGCGGATGTCGATCCCGTCCGCGCCCGCGTCGAGCATCGCCTTGACCCACGTCATCCAAAGCGCCCGCGTCTGCGGAAACGAGGGCGACATGACGGCGATCGGGCTGCGGTCCTTCCCGCGGGCGAGGGCGAGGTAGGAGACCTGGCCTCGGTCGAGGGCGAGCGGGGTGTTGAGCGCGTCGCCGCCGTTGGTGTTCGCCGCCGAGGGCGAGCCGGGGTAGCGGTTGTATTCGAAGCCGCCTTGGGGTCCGACCGGCTTCGCGCCCGAGGGGTCTGTCTCCGCAGGCGACAGCCCGAAGCGCGTGGCGTAGTCCTCGCGCCGCGGCGAGAGGCCGTAGGTCAGGTGCGTCTCCTCGCCCTTCTCGCCGAAGACGTGGAGCAGGTCGCCGAGGCGGTTGCGGAACGAGCGGGCGCCGCCGCGGACCTGGATCGCGACGAACGTCTCGCGCAGGTTCAGCCCCTCGAGGCGGATGACGCGCGACCGGCGGGTCTCACTCGTCCGGACGGGGCCCGAGGGCGTGCAGCGGTGGACGGGATACTCCTCGACGACCTCCCGGCGGACGATCGAGCCCGCGTAGTCGCGGAACGTGTCGTTGTCGTCCGAGACGATGAGCGAGACGTCGTCGGGCGTGATCGCGCTCGGGGCGTCGTCGTCTTTCACCAAGTCGATGCGCGTCCAGACGGGCTGCCGCGCGGGGCCCCAGGCGGAGGGCTTGCGGGCCATGAGCAGGTGCTGGTTCTCGCAGGCCATGTGCGTCGCCCAGACGGAGGCGACGCCGATGCGGTGGATCGCGCGGTGGATCTTGGTCGCCTCGATGTAGGGCGGGAAGCTGGTGCCTTGGATCGCCATGTCGAAGGGCTTGAGGATGCCGACGAGTTCGAGGCCATGCTTGTGGGCGTGGTCGACGGCGGTGGCGAAGATGTCGCCGACGTTGGCGAAGGTCTGTTGCCCGTGGCGGTCGATGTCGAGCGGAGCGAAGTCGAAGTAGGCGTCCTCGGCCCGTCCCAGGTCGATCCACGAGACGCGCCGCGTGCCCCAGGACTTCAGCTCGGCGAAGAGGTTGTCGAAGGTCTTGTGCGTCCAAGGGCAGGCCATGAGGTCGTCGTTGAAGTCGACGGTGACCTCGAGCGGGAAGTCCTTGCCGAGCGGGCCCTGGGGCACGGGTGCTTGCGCGCGAGTCTGCGCATCGGGCTCGCCGAACGCGGCCAACCGGCGGACGACGCAGGCGCCGAAGCCCAGGTGGAGCGAGCCCGCGCGGGCGGAGCGGCGGATGTTCGGGGCGCGGAGGACCTCGACGCCGTCGATAGCGGCGGTCATGGTCTCGGCGGTCCACTCGAAGACGACGCTCGCCCGCGTGCGCTGCGGCCCCGCAGCCACGGGCGTGGAGGCGAGGACCAACCCGCCGTCGTTCGCCTGCTGCCGCGTGAAGGGGTCTGACCCGAGGGTGAGGGCGAGGCCCGTGCGGCTGTCGGTCCCGCAGTAGGCGGTGGAGCGCGGGCCGATCTCCTCAAGGTCGACCTCGACGCGCAGGCGCGACCAGCCGTCGTGGGCGAAGGGGACGATCACGCCGTCCCACGGGCGGCAGTCCCAGAGGCCGCCGGGATATTTCGGCGCGGCGGTGTCGGTGTACCACCCGCGCGGCAGGCCGGGGGAGGCGAAGGATTCGGTGAAGAGGGGCACGGAGGGAGAAGTGGCGGGAGTCATTCGGGGCGATCTTATACGACGCCGAATGCGACGCCGAACCGAAGGGCTTCGCCGCGAAGTGCTCGGCCACGCCCCGCGCAAACCGTCGCCCGCGGACTCACCAAAACCGCCACCACGGCTTGCTGCGGCTCTGCGTCAGCGAGGTCGCCATCTGCGAGGGCGGGATGGTGCGGGCCGCCTTGACCAAGGCGGTGTAGGCCAAGGCCTTGCCGATGTCGACATGCAGGTCGGGCTTGGCGTCGCCGATGAACTCCACCGCGGCACGCACCGCCACCGCCGCGTGCAGCTCGTGCGGGACGCTCTGGTCGAGCAACGTCTTGCGGAACGGCGTCTCAAGCTCGGCGATCAGGTCGAACATCGACTTGGCCGGGCGATGCTCCCGCGGGATCGAGTCCTTCCACCCGCCGTCGCGCCCCAGGGCCTTCTGGGCCGAGACGCCGCGCATCACCATCAGCAGCTCGGCGACGCGCTCACTGACCCAATCGCTCTCGATCAGCTCGCCCGGCTGCCGACTGCGCAGGTCGAGCCCCGAGGCGCGGAGGATCGTCACCCCGGCGAGATAGCCCGCCGAGACGATCGCCGTCTCGTAGTGGATCGCATTGCCCTTGCGGGCGGCGGTGAGGATCAGTTCCTGGACCAGGACCGATGCGTTCGAGATTTGTTTTTTGGAGGATTCCATGTGCATCTCTCGCCTCTTGGAGGCTTCATTCGATCTCTCTTCCCGTTTCGAGCAGATCGAACACGAGTGATGCCCGAAGGCGTCAGCGACCGGTCGGGTCGGCCACGCTTCGCGTCGAACGCGAGCGCGGCCGCCTTCTCTCTTGACCGTTGGCCGTGGAAGCCGGGAGCGATGTTCATGATGCACAAATGAGCATGCCGAATACGTCGCCATCGCCGCGACGGTTCACATCCTTATTATATCGCCTAAATATGGTTTTAACGCATGAATGTCTGAATTCAAGAGTGTTCAACTCGAATGTTGGCTCTCTGGAAAAACAGCGCAAGCCAAAGCGATCCCGACGCTTAAGCGTCAGAGTCGCGTGACCCAAGCGGCCATGGCCGCTCAATCGACAGGGTGTGTTGCCTACCAGCGCCGGCGGATGCGTGGCTTGCCCGATTGCGGGTGGCCGCCCGACGAACCTCCGCCCCCCGAACCACCGCTGGAACCGCCCGTGGAATTGGACCCGCCGCCCGAGCCGCCGCCGGCCGCGTGCGTCTGGCGCGACCGGAAGGGTTGGGGCACCGGCCGGGTGTGGGGCGCCCCGCCGGAGACCGCGCCGGCTCCGGCTCCGCCCGACTTCGCGGCGCCCGCGGCCTTGGGGGCCGCCGGCGCGGGGGCTTGCGCGGCGTGGGATGGCCGGGGATGGGACGAACCGTGGGCCGGGGCATGCCCCCCGGAAGTGCGAGCGGCGAACCGCGGCTTGTTCTGCCCGCGACCGCCGCCACCACCATGTCCGCCCGAGCGACCGCCGCGGTGCTCGTCAGGCGAGGTCGGCGGATAGATCGGGTGGTCGTTCATCACGGTCAGCGACTTCTTGGTCAGCCGCTCGATGGCCTTGAGGTACGAGCGCTCGGCCGAGTCGCAGAAGGAGACCGCCTCGCCCGACGCGCCGGCGCGGGCGGTGCGCCCGATCCGGTGGACGTAGGTCTCGGCCTCGTTGGGCATGTCGAAGTTGACCACGTGCGAGATCTCGTCGATGTCGATCCCGCGGGCGGCGATGTCGCTGGCGACCAGCACCGCCGTCTTGCCCGAGCGGAAGTTGCCCATCGCGCGGTTGCGGGCGTTCTGGCTCTTGTTGCCGTGGATCGCCTCGGCTCCGATGCCCGCCGTCTCGAGCTTGCGCGCGACCTTGTCGGCCCCGTGCTTGGTGCGCGTGAAGACTAGGGCCCGCGTGAACGATCGGCTGTTGAGCAGGTGGACCAGCAGGGCCGGCTTGTTCTTCGCCTCGACGAAGTAGACCGATTGGTCGATGCGGTCGGCCGTGGCGGAGATCGGCGCGACGGCGACGCTCACGGGGTTGCGCAAAATCGCCGAGGCCAGCTCGCGGATCTCGCCCGGCATCGTGGCGGAGAAGAGCAGCGTCTGCCGGGTGCCTGCGGGGGGGAGCTTGGCGACGACGCGGCGGATGTCGTGGATGAAGCCCATGTCGAACATGCGGTCGGCCTCGTCGAGGACGAAGACCTCGATGGCGCGCAGGTCGACCAGGCCCTGGTTCATCAGGTCGAGCAGCCGGCCGGGCGTGGCGACGACGACGTCGATGCCCTCGCGCAGGGCGCGGGCCTGGGGGCTCTGGCCGACGCCGCCGAAGATGACGGTGTTGCGCAGCCCGGTGAACCGGCCGTAGGAGGAGAAGCTCTGCCCGATCTGGGCGGCGAGCTCGCGGGTGGGGGCGAGGACCAGCGCGCGGATGCGGCGGGCCGGGCCGGCGTGGGGCATGCGGCGGGCGTGGACGGGGACCGGCGGCTGGCCGTGGGACTTCATCTCGGCGTGGGCCGGCGCGGTGGCGCGGGGATGCGCGGGCGAGGGGAGGTCCGCGGTGGCGTGGGTCATCAGCCGCTGGAGGATGGGCAGCGCGAACGCGGCGGTCTTGCCCGTGCCGGTCTGGGCGGAGCCGAACATGTCCTTGCCCGCGAGGATGTGCGGGATGGACTGGGCCTGGATGGGGGTGGGGACGTCGTAACCGTCGCCCTTCACGGCGCGAAGGATGGGCTCAGCGAGCCCGAGTTGGTCAAATCTCAATCGTCTGTCTCGGAGGGGTTCCAGGTCGACATGCGCCGGACGCGTGCCGCGCCCTTCCAAGCCATCGTTCCTGGCAGCAACCCAATGGCTTTTCGGGCCAGAGGATAGAAGAGTCATCGTACCTGAAACCGGCCTTCCTGTCGAGCGCTTCGGGCACGACAGGGCCGCCGCCCGGCGGTACCATCCCCCGTCCACGAGTTCACGCCCTGCTCGCCCCCTTGCTTCGTCCGGAGCTCCAGCATGACCGCCTACACCACCAGCCTCATCGCCTCCATCGCCCTCGCTGCCGGGGCCGAGGTCGATTCCCATGGCAAGCCCGCTTCGTCGGCCCGGGCCCGCTTCGAGATCGCCGGCCCCTGGCGCGTGGTCGTCACGATGATCGACCCGCAGGCCTTGCCGGGCCTCAAGCAACCCGTCACGACCCTCGACGTCGCCCCGGCCGCGATCGCCCAGGTCGCGGGCGAGGCCTGCGGCCCGCTGCCGGTCTTCAACCCCAAGGCGGGCGGGTGGGCGAAGGGCTACCGGCTCAAGGGCATCGAGACGCAGGAGACCACGGCCTTCCACTTCCTCGACCCCGCGTCGTTCGAGCTGCGCCTGAGCCCCGACGCCGGCGGTCCGCCGCTCAAGTCCGGGGAGGATTTCCTGATCGACCTCGATTGGGGCACGCTCGGCCGAAAGCCCGACGGCCCGCTCAAGGAAGGCCAGGCGGTCTTCGCGAGCTACCGCCACGGCACGTCGCGCCTCGACGCGATCATCCTCACGGCGGACGGACAGGTCGTCCTTCGCCAGGGCAAGCCTCACCCGGCCGCGCCGCCCGTGGTCGCGCTCGGCGCGGGCGAGCGCCGGCTGGCGAACATCTACGTCGCGGGGCGCGCGGAGAAGCTCTCGATCGACGACCTCTTCCCGGTGCTTGAGCCTGCCTTCCCTCCACCGCTCCTGCTTGAGCAGCCGATCGCCGCGAAGCTCGCGCCCAAGGCGTACGCCAAGCTGGTCGCGGGCGAGCCGGTGCGCATCCTCGCCTGGGGCGACAGCGTGACCGAGGCGACCTACCTGCACGACCCGCCGCGCGAGCGCTGGCAGGCGCAGTTCGTGGCGGCGATCAAGGCGAAGTTCCCCCAGGCGAAGATCGAGCTCATCACCGACGCCTGGGGCGGGCGCAACACCGACTCGTACTTGAATGAGCCGCCTGGCGCGTTGCACAACTACAAGGAGAAGGTGCTGGCCGCGAAGCCGGACCTGGTGGTGTCGGAGTTCGTCAACGACGGCGGATTCACGCGCGAGAAGACGATGCAGCAATACGCCCGGCTGCTGGGCGACTTCCGCGCCATCGGGGCCGAGTGGATCATCCTCACGCCGCACTACGTCCTGCCCGGGTGGATGGGACTCAAGAGCCAGCGCGACTGCGACGACGACCCGCGCGCCTACGTCAAGGCCCTGCGCGAGTTCGGCCCCGCCAACGGCGTTGCCATCGCCGACGGCTCGAAGCGCTACGGCCGGCTGTGGCGGCAGGGCGTGCCCTACATGACGCTGATGCTCAACGCGATCAACCACCCCAACCCGGTGGGCATGAAGCTGTTCGCCGACAGCTTGATGGAGCTGTTCTGACGCCTCACGCCGGATCCGCGATCACTTGGCTCCCGCCCCCGGCGCCTTCGCCTGCTCCATCGCCGGGTAATTCCATTTCTCGCGCACCGGCGTCGGGCGCAGCTCGTCGGCGTAGAGCCCCATCTTCGCGAAGGGGATCGGCTCGAAGCCCGGGTACTTCTTGATCGCCTCGGCAGGCAGCGAGAAGTCGCCGTGGGCGGGATCGGCGAAGCCCGGGTCGTGGTCGGCCGACCAATTCACCTGCGGCGGGCATTGCCAGTTCCCGCTGGTCCACTGCCCGCAGAGCACGAAGAGGTTGTGCTTGGCCCGACTCACGCGGGGCTGGCCGGGCTTGGGATCGAGGAAGCCAACCAGAGCCGGGTAGCGCTTCGTGTAGACCTCGCTGGTGATGTCGACATCCTCGCGCAGCTTCTTGACGTAGCCCTGGTCGTGGCCGCCGTCGATCGTCTCCTTCCACATCTTGTCGCTCCACGGCGCGGAGCCCAGGGCCCTGCGGCAGGAGACGAAGAGGTTGTTGTCGGCGACGAGGTCGTGCCCGCCGTTGGAGAAGACCGTGCCGAACGATCCGCGCCCGGGCTCTCCGCAGTGGAAGAAGACGTTGCCCAGGACGGTGTTGCCCCCGTCGCCGTCGTCGAAGTAGACCGCGGCCGTGCCGTGGCCCATGGGGCTGCCGATGTGGTGCCAGAAGTTGTGGCGGAGGATGTGCCCGCGGGCGGAGGGGTCGCGCCCGGTGTAGAAGGCGCTGGCGTCGTCGGTCTCGGTGCAGACGTCGTGGACGACGTTGAACTCGAAGACGTGGTCGTTGCCGGCGAAGGCGACGGCGATGTGGGGCGCGTCGTGGATCAGGTTGTGGGCGGCGCGGTTGCCCACGCCGCCGACGCGGATGGCGCAGGCGTAGGTGAGCTGGTGCTCGGAGAACCGCCAGATGTGGTTGTTGAGCGCCTCGAGACCCGCGGGCGTGAGGGTCTTGCGGTCGCCCGCGACCATGGCGATCCCGCCCGTGCCGGTGTGGTGGATGTCGCAGGCGACGACGCGGTGGCCCGCGCCGCCGTTGACGTTGACGCCGAGTTGGCGGAGGTTGCGCAGCGTGCAGGCCTCGACGCGGCAGCCGCGCCCGTCGTGGATCTCGATGCCGTCGGCGAGCCCCGCCTCGATGGTCAGCCCGCGCAGGACGATGTCGTGCGCGTCCTTGAGCGCGACGATCGGCGTGGCGAGCGTGGAGAGTTCGATGCGGGCATCGGCGCTCCTGAGCGCAGCCGCCGGCGGCCAGAAATAGAGCAAGCCCGAGACGCGGTCGAGGTAGAACTCGCCGGGGCTGTCGAGCTCCTCGAGCAGGTTGAGCGCGTAGTAACGCCGGGGCGAGGGGTTGCCCTGCTTCAGCCCGTAGACGTGCGGCTCCGCGAATGTGATGGTCTTGGCCTGCGTGTCGATCGCCTTGACGCGGATCGCCTCCTCCGACCAGTCGTAGCACCAGTAGCCGCGGAGCCAGACGCCGGCCTCGACGCTCCAGCGCGACGGACGGTCGCCGCTGTACTCGAAGACGCCGGGCTTGCCGGAGTGGTCGCCGTTGCGCGGGTCGGAGCCGTGGTCGATGATCTTGGCGATGGTCGTCCAGCCCTCGTTGGGCCAGCGGGCGAGGGTCATCCGCTGGTCGTCGCAGAAGAGCTCGGGCGCGTGCGGGGCTCCGCGGAACTTCGCGGGCAGCGCGGGCGGGAGCGCGACGCCCAGGGCGTGGACGTCGATCTGCAGCACGTTCCCCCGCGCGGCAGGGTCGAGCCGGGCGAGGACCGCGGGGTCGGCCACGGGCTTGAAGGCCTTGATCGGGAGCGCGACCGAGCCGGCGAGACGGACCTCCTCTCCCTCGGCGGCGCGCCACAAGGCGGGACGCTCGGGCGTGCCGGAGTCCTCCGGCCCAAGCGCGAAGGTCGACGCCGCACGATACGTCCCCGCGCGGAGCACCACCTCGCGCGGCTGTCCGGCGGGCAGGGCCCGCACCGCCGCGCGGGCCCGCTCCAGCGTGGCGAACGGCTTCTCCTTCGTGCCGGAGTTCTCATCCGACCCGCGCGGGTCGACGAAGAACGGCGACAGCGCCGGCGAAGGCGCTGCCAAAGCGGAGAGACTCAGCAACGCAAGCAGCGAGGCCAAGGCAGCGAGAAAGAGCATGGCGTGATTCCCGTGTTTCATAATGGCTCCAAATTTTCGTTCACGTCTGGCGCCGCGTGTCATCGTACCCGTGACATGTGCCGGTCAAACTCGGATGCTTCCGGCCAATGCCAACCACGAAACCAAAACAAGAGTAAATTCCGGTCAACCGATCCAACCCGCATCGGCGATGCTGCCACGGGCAGCCTTTCCAAGAGCAACAACTTCATGAATGCTAAAGCGCAAAAGAGGTGGAGGATCGTGTATTGGGTGCTGGTGGCCCTCATCGGCCTGTGGACCTTCGGCTTCTGCACGGTGGGTCGGTTGGCGATCGCGAGTCCCAGCATCCTCAAAAGCTACACCTATCTCGCAACCGATTTCATGTTGGTCCTCGTCGTCGCGACGGGCTGGGCGGTCATCCTTCCGAAGTGGTGGAAAGCCGCCGCGCTGCCGGTGCTGCTGCTCGGCGTGTGGGGGAACATCGAGGGCTGGATCAGCGAACATGGCGCGGGCGGGTTGTCCATCATGGACTACCACCAACTCAATGGGCTGGAGCTTGCTGCCTGCATGATCCCATTCCTCATCCCCTTCGTCCTCGCCTACGCGGCGCGTCGACTTGGCTACCCAAAGAAATCTCCAAACTCCGCACCGCCGCCGGCTGAGCCGACTGTGCCCGCAACCTGAAAGCGAACCCCACCATGCCCAACGTCATCACCTGGCCCGGCCCCGCGGGAGAGCCTGAATCCACCGACTTCGCCGTTGAAGCCGGCGGGCAGAAGCTCTTCGTCTACAAGGCCCGCGTGCGCGCCGAGATCCTGCAGAAGGACGGCCTCTGGTCGCACAAGCCCGATCCCGCCGGGCAGCGGGCGGCCTTCTGCATCTTCGACGCCACGGGGCCCGCGGAGGTCGTCGTCCGCCCCGCCAAGCCGTTCAAGAGCGCGCAGGTCCTCCCCTCGCGCGAGCGCATCACACCCACGATCGCCGACGGCAAGATCACCTTCACGCTCCCCCGCCCGCGCCACGTCACGCTCCTCTTCGACGGCGACGACACCCTCGCCCTCCACCTCTTCGTCAGCGAGCCCGAGACGGACGTCCCCAAGCAGGGCGACCCCAACGTCATCCACTTCGGCCCGGGCCTCCACGAAATCAGCACGCTCGAGGCCAAGTCCGGCCAGACGATCTACCTCGCCGGCGGCGCGGTCGTCCGCGCGGGCCTCAAACCCGGCGAGGTCGGCACGTGGAACGAGCAGTGGAAGGTCAACTTCATCCACGGCGCCGTCGTCTCCATCAAGGACGCCAGCAACGTGCGCATCTGCGGCCGCGGCGTCCTCGACGCCGAGCGCGTCCCGCACCCCGGGCGCTCGATGTTGAGCCTCCACGGCAGCAGCGACATCCGCCTCGAAGGCGTCACGCTCCGCGACGCCTCGAACTGGAACGTCGTCATCGGCAAATCGAAGCGCGTGCGCGTCGACAACCTCCGCATCGTCAGCGGCCGACTGAACAGCGACGGCATCAACAGCGTCAACTCCTCCGACGTGGAGGTCACCCGCTGCTTCGTGCGCAACCACGACGACAGCATCGTCTGCAAGACCACCGAGCCGGGCGACGCGTGCGAGAAGATCCGCGTCGCCGACTGCGAGATCTGGAACGACTGGGGCTTCGGCCTGGGCGTGACCTACGAGACCCGCGCGCCGATCCACGACGTCCGCTTCCACCGCTGCGACATCCTCTCCTGCCGCCACTGGTGTTTGGGCGTCCACCTCTCCGACGGCTCGACCGTCAGCGACATCCACTTCGCCGACATCGAGGTCGAGGACCTCACCGCCGCGGGCAAGCTAGGCGGGTCGCACGCGGCCTTGGCCCCCGAGCCCAACCTGCTCAAGATGACCATCCAGCAGGACGTCTGGGGGAAGGACAAATCCTTCGGGAAAGTGCATGACGTGACGATCGAGGATGTGACGATCCACGGGCCGCGGATGCTGCCCACGCACATCAACGGCGCCGACGCCGAGCACACGATCGACAACGTCACGCTCCGCCACATCCGGCTCGAAGGCCAGGCTCCCGCCACCGACGCGGCAGCGCTGAGGCTGGAGCAGAACGCGTTCGTGAAGGGACTGAAGATCGAGGCGGGGGCGTGAGGGTGAACGGTCTTGTTCGCCGGGCGCGCCATCGACGAAAATTTTCATCTGCCTCTCCCTCCCCAAACCCGCGCCGGGGTGACCCCGCACGACGACGCGTCGAGCGTGAGAAAAAAAGAGTGCGCCTCCTGTAAGACCCGCACAGGTGTCCGCCCAAATCCGGACAAGCCGGACCCAAAATCAGGACTTGCGCGCGTCCCGACGGATTTTTGTCCGGAATTTCCCGGACAACGACCCCTGTTTTTGCGCGAATTTCGAGGGGTGGGCACCGAAAAATGCTCCGCCGACGCTCCACGGCCGCCCTCGCCGACGCCGCTCCTGTGCCACGGATGCGCTGATTGGGTTCGATTCGCGCCGCTCTGCGCCCGCCGTCTCGGCCGGGGACCGAGTGAGCCGCGTTCGACGCCCTCGACGTCGCAAGGAGACGTCAGGGGCATCAAGGAAAACAGCGCGGAGAGGTGATCGCATCCCACGCGGGCGCGCCCGCGTCAATGCGCCTCAAGCTCCCCGACCTTGCATCGCCGCGCGTTCGATGCTGCTGATGCGGGCTCCTGGCCGGCGTCGGCCGTTCAATCCCGTCAGCGTCCACGCCTCGAGCGACGGGCCCATGCCCATCTCGATCAGGAGCACCACGAACACATTGATGGCCAAGACGAAGAGCCCCGGCACGTTCAGTTGGAACAACAGCAGCGGGAGCGTCCCGCCCACGGCGAGGATGCACAACGGCGCGACGAACATCACGTCATAGCCCGGGATGACCAACTGCCCCGTGCGCAGCCGGCCCCAGAGCGAGATCGGCGGCGAACCCTCCGCAAAATAGATGAGCAACCGCGACATCGAGATGAGGCAAGGCAAGCCGAACGTGAAGCTCGCCCGGACCGCTGCGGCGAGCGCCGCCTGCTCGGCCTCGGTCATTGGCCGGCCACCCTCGTGGGTCCACGCACCCTTGGACAAAACTTCGCCCAAGGCCAGGAGCCACCACGCCGCCAATCCACTGAGGGCCAGCTTGAGGGGCCAGCCGATCGGGTCCTCGCTCTTCCGCCAAGGGCCGACCTGGAGATGGGGCCAGCCCAGATGCTTCGCGCGGATCGAAGCCTCGAGGTAGATCTCCTTGATCGGGCGATTCCAATCGGGCGCGTCCCAGGGGAATCGTTTCAGGCACTGGATCATCCAGCAGACGCCTACGACGAGGATGACCGTCGCCACGGCCGCGGTCCGCGCCAGGGACGGACCACCCGGATAAAAGCACAGCGGAACCAGCACGGCGGGGACAAGGAGCGCGCGGGGGGTGATCTTGGTGACGCTCAATGCGAACGAAGCGGCCGAGCCATAGCCGACCGCGTAGGCGACCACGGGCAAAAAAGGCGCCAACCACAGGTGGTCCTTGATCCAGTGGAAATTGGCCGCCTGCTCCGGCGTCGCCGTCTGGATGATGACGACGCAGCCCGCCACCGCGGCAGGGTAAGCGTATTGAGTCAGGACAATCAGGCCCGTGAAGAACAAAACCATCAATCCGTCGAACACCGTGGGCAGGACCGATCCCAACGGAAGGGGTTTGCCGTATTCCCACGGCACGGTGGCCAGCCACTCGGAATATCCCCGCGACAATCTCGGATGAGTCAGATTGACGCGCGCGGCTCCAAGCAGGACAGCGCCGCCGACCCACACGGCTCCCATGAGAATCGCGGTCAGCGGGTACGCGCTGACGCCGACCGCCCGATACGTGAAGAAGTCCATCAAGGGCATCAGCGCGCTGGTGACGATGATCGTCGCCACAAGCTTCAGCATCCTCCGGTGAGCATAGTTGAGTCTCACCGCGGCCTCTCCCCGAGATATTCATCGAGCTGCGCGACGCGCTCGGGATGGATGATCTTCTCCAGCGCCTCGCCCAGCGTCGCCATCTGCATCGACTCGCGGATCTTCGCCGGCGAATCGCAGGCGATGATCCGCCCCTCCTTGATGATCGCCACGCGGTCGGCCAGGGCGTCGACCAGCTCGGGCACCGGCACCGCCATCAGGATGGTCACCTCGTCGCGGGCGGCGAGGGCCTTGAGCACGTGCTGCAGGGCAAGGAGGGCCGAGGAGTCGAGCCCGCCGGAGAAGGGCTCGTCGAGCACGAAGACGGGTGCGTCGGTGATCAGCGCGGCGCAGATGCCGACCTTCTTGCGTTGCCCGGTCGAGAGGCTGGCGATCGGCGCGTCGCCGACGGCGTGGAGGTCGAAGAGCTTGAGCAGCCGCTCGGCGTGGTCGAAGAGCCGATCCTCCTCCACCCCGTAGAGCCTGCCCACCGCGAGCACGAACTCGCGCGCGGTCGCCTGCACCGGCAGCCACGGCGTGTCGGGCAGGTAGACCACGCGCCTGCGGATCTCCTTCTCCTCCTCGATCGACCGCCGGCGGCGCTTGCCGTCGATCTCAATGTGCCCCTTGAAGGGCGGGAGGATCCCCGCGACGAGCGAGAGCAGCGTGCTCTTGCCCATGCCGTTGGGGCCCATGACCACGACCAACTCGCCCGTCTCGATGCGCAGGTTGACGTCGCTGAGCGTCGGGCGGACGCCGTAGTGGTGCCAGAGGTTGACGATGTCGATCATGGGAGTCCCCGGCGCGGTTCTCTCGAGCGCAAGCACCTCAAACCAGTGCGCCATGAAGCAAGCGGATTGTACCGGCGGCGGATTGCGAAGGGCCGCAGAACAAATGCGAAGACGTGCGAGCGGAGTGCCGCATTCGCCCGAAGTACGGACACACAGTGTCCGGCTGGCTTTATTGCAATGCTCGTAGCGAAATCATTTCCGGAGGGCCAAAGGCCCGTTTTATACCAGCCTGGGGCAAAGCCCCAGGTGTCTGCGTCAAAGAACATTTGGAGGGCTGAAAGCCCGTCTTATCGCGTGTTCGAGGGGTGGATAAATCGGGCCTTCAGCCCTCAAAACCATACGGTGCCCAAAATCCTAGGGCTTCGCTCTAGGCTGGTATAAGACGGGCCTTTGGCCCTGAAATACAAGCATCGCAACAGAAACTGTCCGGCTCTGACCCGTCAATTCAAATCCGAACCCCCCTCACCGCCTCTCCATCCGAAACACCCTCGTCTCCGGCGCGACCAGGTCGAACTCGATCTTCTCCGTCCTCCCCGCCACCTGCTTGCCGGTCACCACGTCCCACACGCGGCAGGGCCCGGGCAGCTCGATCCGCTTCGGGCCCGACTGCACCGAGTGCAGCGCGACGACGCTTTCGTCGGCGAGGAGCACGTCGTTGCCTTCGCTCCAGACGTGGGCGCCGGCGAATCGGGCGAGGCGGCGCCAGACCTCCGCAGGCATGGGCACGGTCGTGCTGAAGACCGAGGCCCAATCGCCCTCGCCCAGCGGCTCCTTGCCTTTGTAGGCACCGCGCGGGCCCTTGCCGAAGGTCTTCACCGCGAGGCCGGAGTAGCGCTTGCCCTGCACGGTCCAGGCCTCGCCGAGCGAGAGGCCGTCCTTCGGATAGAGGCCCGGCCCGAAGGCGAGCGGGCCGCCGAGGACGGTGTCGGCCGGGAGGCCCTGGGTGAGCGGATGATCGAAGCGGGTGAGCAGCGTCCGCCGCTGGATGTTCCCGGGCATCAGCGGCTGGAACTCGAAGCCGGTGAGCTTCGTCGCGCTGGCGGTGGCGATCTTTTGGCCGTCGGAGATGCCCGAGCCCGGGCCCCAGAGCACGACGTTCCCGTCGCGGAAGACCTTGCTCTTGAGCAGGGCCAATCGCTTGTCGTCGGCGCGGAAGAGGTTGGGGAAATAGAAGACGCGGTGGGCGGGGAAATTGTCGCGCTCGAGGTCCTCGAAGAGGTAGACGCGCCACGGGACGCCGCAGCGGGCCAGGCCCATCTTCTGCTCCCACATGATCGCCTCGTTGAACTCGACCTGGCGGGCGACGACCTTCTGGATCTCGGCCTCGCCGAACCAACCTTCGGGCTTGCCGCAGAGGTCCATCCAATAGGGGTGGAAGCCGCGGGTGAAACCGGTGGCGAAGTTGCGCCAGGAGACGGCCGCGTACTCGCGCACGTCGAGCGCGCTGCCGTAGTCGAGGGGCGGGTTGGCGAAGGTGCGCGTGTCCATCTCGCAGAGGAAGAGCTTGCCGCGGAGGACGATGGAGTCGACGCTGCCCTCGGGCTCGAAGACGCCGCCGGGGCCGCGGGCCTGGTAGTCGTGCGGGGTGACGAGGCCGTCGCAGCCGGGGAAGTCGAAGATGCGGGTGACGCCGATGTAACCGCCGCCGGTCATGAACTCGGGGTAGGCCGGCCACCAGCCCTTGCCGGGGTCGAAGAAGCCGTGGAGGTTCCACCCGAGTTGGGTGAGCTTGAGTGCGTCATGGAGGCAGATCTTCTTCCCGCCGGAGCCTTTCGCGCAGGCGGCCATGTATTTCTCGTAGCCTTGGTGCACGAGCTTTGCGGTGAGCTCGAGATAATCTCGGCGGGGGCGGTTCTCCGACGCGTCCTGCCAGTAGCTCAGCCCGGCCAGCTTGGCCTGGCCCTCCAGCAACGGGTCGCGCGGGACTTCGATCGTGTCGAACTCGAGCTTGGGGTCCTTGTGGGCTTCGCGGAGCTTTTCGACGCTGCCGTATTTCTCGCGGAGGAAGGCGCGCCACTTGGCGGTCATGGGCGCGCTGTGGTCGAAGAGCCAGCCGTCGGCGACGGGGCCGTAGGTGCCTTCGCCGAAGATGCCGCACCAGTAGCCGAGCACGCGATCGGACCACGGCTGCTTCTCGATGGCTTCGATGGTCGCGCCGGCGGCGCGGGCGAGCGCGTCCCAGTAGAGGTCGGAGGCGAGCGAGGCGTTGTCGAGCGGCTTGCCCTCCTGCGTGACGAAGAGCTGGTCGGCGTGGAGCTTCCGCCAGGAGGGCGGGGCGTCGGTGGTGATCTCGCGGACGAAGAAGTAGGCGTCGGGGTCGCGCTCGCGGATGAAGTCGATCTGCTCCTCGAAGGAGGGGCTCCCCCCGGCCAGCTTGGGGTTGACGGGCGTGGAGCTGATCTGGTCGCCGTTCCAGAACTGCGAGGCCGCCCACCCGTCGCCGTCGGCGAAGGGGCGCCAGATGAAGTAGGCGCCCATGTGGTGCGGCGTGAAGAAGGGGACCTGCTTGAGGAAGTGCGGGCGCGAGAAGCCCATCGGGCTGTACATCGGGATGGCGACGGGCTTGCCGTCGACATGGACGGTGGGCTTGCCGAGGTGGAGGCGGACTTCGATGCGGGGATGCGCGGCGGGTTGGGTGGTGGGAGGCGCGGGGGCGGGTTGGGCGCGGACGGTGGCGGCGAGCGCGGAGAGCAGCAGGACGGCGAGCGTGCCGGCGACGCGGGGACGCATGGCATGGAAGAAGCGAATCATCGTCGACCTCGTGGGGATGTGATGATCGAGGGAATGTCTTGATCAGAGACGGACACTGTGTGTCCGAAGGTCGGGCGAGGCGGTACTCCGCCCGCGCGAAGTGCCGCACCTGCAAATCCGCCACGATCCACTGCGCTGCCACATCGACAGCACGTATCGAGCGGCCCCATCGGCTTCCCGGATCTTGGAGGGCTCCCGACGAGTCGCGCGAGCGGAGTACCGCTATCGCCCTGACGTCGGGGACACAGTCCCCGTCTCTGATCAGACTCGCATCCTCGCGCCCCACGCGCTCCGCCCCGCGCCGGCTCAGAAAAGCCGCTTCAGCATCTTCACGCCGTGGTTGGCGATGGCGTCGACGGCCTCGGGGCCGAACTTCGAGCCGTTGGAGGTGCGGGTCTCGAACCCGCCGCGCTTGAGGGCGTCGGCGGTGGGGACGTAGCCGGCGTAGCCGTTGCACATGTGGGCGACGATGGTGTACGGCGCGGGCGAGCCGGCCTTGAGCTTGAGTTGGGCCTCGACGAAGGGCTCGCCCATTACCGTGACCAAGGCCGCGTCGCCGATGCGCACCGCCTGCATCTCGTAGTTGAAGGTCCCCTGGGCCTGCTGCTGGGCGTGGAAGTCGAGCAGCGAGACCGCGAAGACCCACTCCCAGGAGACGAGCGTGCGCTCCTTGTTGAGCCACATCGGCTCGGGGTTGGCCTTCACCAGTTTGCGGGCGGCGGCGACCTCCTTCGCGGGCACCTGGCGCATCGGGAGCTTGAGCACGCTGCGGCGGAAGGCGAACTCGTCCGCGGCGATCGGCTTCAAGTGCTTCTGCATGATGGTGTCGGTCGTCTCGGCGAGGAGGCCGGCCATGCGCACGTGGTCCTGCGTGCCCTTGGGGTCGAGGTGGTTCATGTGGTGGATGTTGCCGCAGCAGCCGTTGGCGACCAGGGCGACGGCGGGCTTCGCGGGGCTTGAGTGGCGCTTGAGGAACTCGCTGGCCCAGGCGCCGGGCCAATCGGCGATGACGTACTGGGTCGGGTAGCCATGGCAGGGATGGCAGGTGTGGTGGAGCATCGCGGCGACGGGCTTGCCGTCGGCGCCGTCGAACAGGAGGACCGCGACCTCGGGGTCGGTCGGCCCCTCGACGTGGAGGATGTCGGGCGAGCTGTTTTGCGGGTGGCAGACCGCGCTGCCGTCGCGCATGACGAAGCGGCGGTTGAAGGCGACGCGCCCGTCGGTCATGCGACCCGCGCGGAGCGTGACGGGCTGGACGGCGGCGACGGCCCGGCCGACGGCGTCGAGGATCGCGGCGACGGTCGGCTCGTTGTAGCGGTCGTCGCCGCCGCGCAGCCAGGGGTAGGCCTGGGGGATCAGCGGCCACTCGTCGCGCACGAAGAGGTGGCCGACCGACGGGGCGGAGTGGTTCTGCGTGAGGTTGACCGTCACGGCATCGTAGGGGATGCCGAAGCGGGCCTCGACGTCGCGGCGGATGCGGTCTGCCCACTTGTTCTGGATGACGCAGAGGTCGAGCGAGATGAAGCAGAAGCGCGTGTCGCCCTTCTGCATGACCAGCGCGTGGGCGTAGAGGCGCTCGCGGATCTCGTTGACCTCGCGCACGCGCCCGATGTCGCCGGCGAGCTGGATGCCCATCGCGGGGGTGACGTCGGCCGAGGCGGCGCCGACTTGGAGGACGGACGACTTGGTTCGCTTGGCCACGCGGAGGCTCCTGGGGAGAGAGGTGCGGGACGGAGCATCAACATACCAGCCCGCGCCCCAAGCCGCGGGCGTATACTGGACTCCCCATGAAATACAGCGACCAGCCCTTCGACATCCACGTGATCGACGGCGTCAACGTCGTGGAATTCCACGACGACATCACCGACCCGTTCGACCTCGAGCGGACCAACCAGGACCTGCACACGATGGTGGAGTCGGAGGAGAGGCCGCTGATCGTGCTCGACCTGCGCAACGTGGCGTCGATCAACTCCAAGCTGTTGGGCGTGATCATGGGGCTGGACGTGAAGGTGCTGCGCAAGAAGGGGCGGCTGCAGTTGTGCGCGATCCAGCCCCAGGTGCAGGAGGTCTTCGACCTCACCCGCCTGCGCGACATCCTCTCGATCCACAAGACGCGGGAGGCGGCGCTGGCGGCGCTGCGGTGATCCGCGCGCGGCTCACCCCGGCTGGTCGGTCTTCTTGATGCTCTTGGGCCCCACGCCCGCGGTCTTCACGTACTTGCCGTTGCCGTCCTTCTCGTACTTCGTGAAGCCGTTGCGCTTCAGGCTCGCATCCGACATCAGCGCCTTGCCCCGGCTCTCCGAATACTGGCTGGGCAGGTTCGGGGCCTGGAACACCCGGCGGACGGGCTGCCCGGTCTGCGGGTGCTTGGTCAGCGGCGGATCGCTCATCTTCTGGAAGACCTCGAAGACCTGGCCTTCTTCGCCGTCTTCGGCATCTTCGAGCACGACTTCATAGACGTAGGTCGGCATGGCTGGCACTCCGTTGCTTCGCGGCCTCCGGGTCAGCGATCGACCTGGCCCATGACGACGTCGATCGAGCCGATGATCGCGGGCACGTCGGCGAGCAGGACGTTGCGGGCGACCTCGGGCAGGACCGCGAGGTTGCAGAACGTCGCGGCCCGGGCCTTGCACCGATAAGCAATCGGCCCGCCCTGGCTCTCAAGGTAAAAACCGAGCACGCCGCGGGGGTTCTCGGTCTCGACGTAGACCTCGCCCGGGTCGGGCTTGAAGTTGCGCGGGAGCTTCAGGCGGTATTGCGAGCCGGGCCCCGAGGCGGGCATCTTCTTGATGCACTGGCGGATGATGCGCACGCTCTGCAGCATCTCGCGCATGCGGACGATGTGGCGGTCCCAGCAGTCGCCGACCTTCCCGACCTCGCCCTTGCCGACGACGACGTCGAACTCCAGCTCGGGGTAGAGGCTCGACGGGCTGGTCCTGCGGAGGTCGTGGGGGATGCCGCTGCCGCGGATGACCGGGCCGGTGAGGGCGTAGCGGACGCACTGCTCCTTGGAGATCACGCCGATGCCCGCGGTGCGGCGGATGAAGATCTGGTTGTGGGTGAGCAGGTCGTTGTATTCCCTGACCTTGGGCTCGAAGTAGTCGAGGAACTCGGTGACCTTCTCCAAGTAGCCCGCGGGGAGGTCGTGGATCGACCCGCCGATGGTGAGGAAGGAGTAGGTCAGCCGGGCCCCGCAGACGATCTCGAAGAGGTCGAGGATGTACTCGCGTTCGCGGAAGGCGTAGAGGAAGGGCGTGAAGGCGCCGATGTCGAGGCCGTAGGTCCCGAAGGAGACCAGGTGGGAGGCGATGCGGTTGAGCTCGCAGATGAGGATGCGGATGAACTCGGCCCGGCGCGGGATCTCGATGCCGGCGAGCTTCTCGACCGCGCGGCAGTAGGCCCAGTTCTCGTTCATCCCCGCGAGGTAGTCCATGCGGTCGGTGTAGGGGATGTACTGGTAGTAGGCGACGCTCTCGCCGATCTTCTCGGCGCAGCGGTGGAGGTAGCCGATGTGGGGCACGGCCTCGAGGACCATCTCGCCGTCGGTGCGGAGGACGATGCGCAGCACGCCGTGGGTCGAGGGGTGCTGGGGCCCCATGTTGACGAGCATCTCCTCGGTCTGGACGTCGGCCTGCTCGCCGTCGTAGTCGTCGGGGTCGGCGGGGAGTTCGTAGGTTGTTCCAGGCGGAGGGCCGTCGGGCCTCTGGATGCGGAACGCCTGCTCGCTTGTGTCTGTGGGGGGCATCGCGGGGTATTGTAGAAGCCGCGGGCGGGTGGAGCGACAGGGGCGAATCAGGCGGAGCGAACAGGAACGAGGCACGGCATGACCCGGGCGGCAGACAAGGCGTATCGCTGGCGGTGGGCGATCCTGGTCGTCGGGCTGTTGGCGACGGCGGCGGGAGCTGTGTTTTTCCTCATCCCGACGATGGTTGGGATGATGGGCCCGTGGGGGACGCCGTTGATCATTCCCATCATTGGAGCATCCGACGAAGCCGGCATCGCGGCGTCGGGCGCGATCACGCTGGGCATCGGGCTCATCACGCAGTGGCTCTTTCTCCGGCCGCGCAGGGGAATCTCGCTGCGGCTGACGAAAGCCGGCCGCCCACTGCGTTTGTCGATGGCGGCGGCGGGGCTGATGGCGGCGTTACTCACCACGGGGCTGATCGCGACGCTGCTGGAGATCCCGAACTGGTGGAACAAGCTGCCCGAGTCCGCTCTGGTTTGGGTCTGGGTCACGATGGCGGTTCTCTGGCTGGCCTGGGCGGTGATCTTCATGATCTACTGGAAGGCGGGCGATGAGTACACCCGCCTGACGCGGATCATCCGTGGGCTCGTCGCAGGGAGCGTGCTGGAGATGCTCGTCGCCGCCCCGGTGCAGGCGATGACCTACAGCCGCGCCCAGCACGATTGCTACTGCACCCGCGGGTCGTACACCGGCCTCGTGCTTGGCGGAACGGTCCTCGTCTGGGCCTTCGGTCCCGGCATCGTCCTGCTCTTCCTGCGCGAGAAGCACAGGCGCGAGCGGCTGATGCAGGGCTGGAGCCCCGAGTTCTGCGCGGAATGCGGCTACGACCTGCGCGGCACCACCGCGGCGGGGAGGACGGCCTGCCCCGAGTGCGGGCGGGAGTTTGGAGCGGAGACGGCGAAGGCGTGAGACGAGACCCGATCGCACGCGGATCGTCTGATCAGAGACGGGGAGGCTTTTGTTGGACCGTGCCACATCGCAGCCGAAGGCTGCTATGTGCGAGTGAACAGTTGAGCCAAGGTTCGCGAGGGATTTCCCCCGTTTCCGCTGACGGACGTGGGCTCAAAGGCCCCGAAACCTCAGCGCTTCCGTTTGACCGGCACATAGCAGCCTTCGGCTGCGATGTGGCACACCCTTGGAAATTCGCGGCGTCGCAACAGAGCCAACCGGAGACTGCGTCCTCGTTGATCGGGCGAAAGCGGTGCTCCGCCCGCGCGAAGTGCCGACCTCGCGGCGACGATCCGCATGACTCATTCGCGTAGGATGGCGCTGAGCGGTACTCCGTGAAGCCCACCGGTTGGGCGTCCGTCGTTCGTGCGCGGCCCCGTTTCATCGTGCGCCGCGCCGGTGGGCTTCGCGAGTACGCTCAGCGCCACCCTACAAGACAAGGATTCGCGCGGGCGGAGTACCGCCTCGCCCGATCTTCGGACACACAGTGTCCGGCTCTGATCCGATTCGTCTTCTGGAATCAGAGAGGGTTTCTCTGATCAAGCCCCTACTCACGGCTCATCGAGCCGAACGGGCTTGCGCCCCTCGAGCATCGCAGCGAGGCGGCGGCGCATCGAGTCGCGGGCCTTCGCCGGGCCAGGGTCGGGCTCGCCATCGGCGGTCGCGGCGGGTTCGGCGCCGCTGACGGCTTCAGTCTCGCTGACGGCTTGCGCCGCCTGGGCGGTCTCAGCAACGCCTTGGGCCTGCTCCGAGACGGAGGCTGCGCTGGCGGTCTCCGGCGTCGCGGCGGCGGCGAGTTGCGGCTCCGCGAGCGGGGCGCCAACGCCGACACCGACGGGCTGAGGATCGCCGCTTTCCGGGGCGTCCGGCGTTTCTGAGCCCTCCGCGATGGAGGCCTCCACCGCTTCCGGCGTTTCCGACGTTTCCGCAACGTGGGCCCGCGTGCCGTGCGGCGCGGGAGGCTCGGTCATCACGATCACCGGCTCGGGCATCGCCGGCGTGTTGTCGGCGTCGGGGTCGAGGACGACCTCTTGCTCCGCCACGATCGGCGCCTCGGCGGCCATGTCCGATTTCGCCACGGCTTCGACGACCACCACCGGTTCGGCCGACGGCTCGGCCGGGGCCTGCGCCGCCGCCTTCGCGTCGGCCTTCGCCTGCGCGTCGATCGCCGCCTGGTCGATGACCACGTCCTTCCCACCGTCGGCGGCGGCGACCTGGTCGAACTGCACGGTGACGCGCTTGCTCACGCCGCGCTCCTGCATCGTGATGCCGTAGAGCGTGTCGCAGACCTGCATCGTGCGCTTGTGGTGGGTGATGACGATGAAGTGGCTGAAGTCCAGGAAGCTCTTGACCACCTGCGTGAAGCGCTCGACGTTGGCCTCGTCGAGCGCGGCGTCGACTTCGTCTAGCACGCAGAAGGGGCTGGGGCGGGTCTGGAAGATGCTCATGAGCAGCGCGACGGCGGTCATGGTCTTCTCGCCGCCCGAGAGCTGGCTGATCGAGCAGGGCTCCTTGCCGGGGGGCTTGGCCATGATCTCGATGCCGGACTCCAGGACGTCGACGTTGCCGTTCTCGTCGGGCTCGAGGCGGATCTCGGCCCGCCCGCCGCCGAAGAGCCGGCGGAACATGCCGTTCTGCGAGCCGAAGGCCTCGCGGATCTGGTTGAAGGTCTCCTCGAAGCGCTTCTTGGAGTCGTCGTTGATCTGACGGATCAGCTCCTCGAGCTGCAGCTTGGCCTGTTCGATGTCGGCGACCTGGGCGGCGAGGTCGACGTGCTGTTTCTCCAGCTCGTCCTGCTCGCCGATGGCGTCGAGGTTGACCGAGCCGAGGCGGTCGAGCTTGCCCTTGAGCTCCTTGATCTGGGCCTCGATGCCGGCCCAGTCGATCTCGCGCGGCTCGTAGGTCTGGTGGGCGTAGGCAACGTCAAGGGCGAGCTGCTCGTGGCAGCGCTGGCGCACGCCCTCGATCTTCACCTCCGTCTCGCGCTTGTTCATCTGCAGGGCGTTGATCGCCTTGTCGGCGGTCTCCACGGCCTCGCGCCGCCCGGCGAGCGTGCCGCGCTCCTCGGCGATCGCCGCCTCGGCGCGGTTGACCTTCTCCTGCACCTCGTCGATCTGCCCGACAAGCTCCTGCAGCGCCGTCTCCGCGGCCTCGATCTGCTTGGCGGCCTCCTCGCCGGTCTGGCGGAGCTGGTCGATCCGCCCGCGGTGGTGCGTCAACTGCTCCTCGAGGCTCTTGTGCTGGCGGTCGAGGTCGGCCCGGGCGATCTCCGCCTGGCGGGCCTGCCGCTGGGCGGCGCTCAACTGCTCGGCGACCTTGCCCGACTCGACGCGCACCGAGGTGAGGGCCTCGCGCGAGGTCTCGACCGAGACCGTCAGCTCCTTGAGCTTCGCGTCGTGCTCGGCGATGCGCTGCTGCCGCGTGGCGGAGTCCTCCTCCAGCCGGGCGTGCTCGGCCTGGTGGGCCTTCTTCTTGTCGCCCGCGTCGTGCAATTGCTTGTGGATCTGCTCGGTCTCGGCGGAGAGCACCGGCTGCTCGCGCTGGAGCTGGGCGATCTGCGAGCCCAGCGACTCGAGCCGGCTGTTGAGCTCCACGCGGAGCGAGTTGGCGTCGAAGAGGCTCTTGCGCAGGGCCTGCGAGACCGACTCCAAGTGCGACGCGCGATCGGAGAGCGTCGCGAGCGACTGCTGGTCCGCGGCGATCGTCTCGTCGAGCCCCGTGATCTGCTGGCGGAGGCTGGCGAGCTCGCTGCGGCGGGAGATCAGGCCCGACCCGGCGCCGGCGGCGAGCGACTGCCCCGCCACCACGCGCCCGTCGGCCTCGAGCAGCTCGCCCGTGGCGGTGATGAACCGCCGGCCCGCGGGGAGGACCGCGCGGAGGAGCATCGCGGCGTCGAGGTTGGGGACGATCAGCGTCTGCCCGAGCAGCCGCCAGGCGATGGGGGCGATGGCCTCGGGGTAG
Organism: Planctomycetota bacterium; assembly: GCA_026386955.1. Taxonomy (GTDB): domain Bacteria; phylum Planctomycetota; class Phycisphaerae; order Phycisphaerales; family Phycisphaeraceae; genus JAPLMQ01. Next base: position 32,704 of record JAPLMQ010000294.1, on the reverse strand, counting down.
CGGACCAGCTCAAGGACGGGGCGCACGCCGGGGGGCAGCGGAATCCCGGCCTCGGGCTCGGCCAAGGTCGGCGGGCTGCATTGGTCGACCGAGAGGAACGTCACGCGCCCCGCGAGCGAGCGAAGGGCCTCGCTGCCGCGGACGGGATCGCAGACGTCGGCGAGGCGGTCGATGACCAGCGCCTGCTGGTAGTCGCCCAGGGCGGATTCGACGAGGCTGGCGTGCTCGACGTCGGCCTCGAACATCTCGGCGAGCAGGCCGCGGACGAAGGAGAAGGTCTGGTCCTCGGCACCGCCCGCGGCGCCCTTGCGGGCGAGCACGGCCTTGACCGGGTCAGCGATGCCCTCCTGCTTGTCCTGCATCTCCTGCAACAGGCCGCGGCGGGACTCAAGCCCGGAGCGGACCTCCTTCGCGGAGGCGAGGTCGCCCGAGAGCCGGCGCTGCGCGCCGTCGAGCTCCCCGGCCTGGACCTTGAGCTCCTCGAGCTTGGCGGTCTCCTCGGCGATCAGGGCGAGGACCTGCGTCTGCTTCTCGGTCGCGCCGTCGCGCCCGGTGAGGAGCCGTTCGAGGTCCTGGCCGACCTGGGCGGCCCGCTGGTCGAGCTTGGCGCGGGTCGAGAGGAGGTTCCTCTCGAAGTTGCCCAGCGAGTTGATCTCGTTGTTGAGCTGCGAGGTGCGGCGCATCAGGCTGACGACGCCGGCCCGCTCGTCCTCGATGGCGCTGCGCTTCTCGTTGACCTGGTGCTGGAGCGTGCGGTAGCTCTCCTGGGCCTGCTCGATGCGGGCGGCGATCTCCTGCTGGAGGGCGGTGAGGCGCTCGACCTGGGCCGACTGCTCGGCGAACTCCGCCTCGACGCGCGTGCGCCGCTCGGCCAGTTCCTCGGTGCGCTTCTCGTCGCGCTCGATCTGCCGCTGCAGGTCGGCGAGGGTGGTGTTGGCGAACTGCCGGCGCTGGGCGGCCTGGTCGCGGGCGGCCTGCTGCTGCAGCCGCTGGCGGTCGAGGTCCTTGGCCTGGGCCTGGACCGACTGCCGCTCGATCTCCGCGTCGGCGAGGGCCTGCTCTCCAGCTTGCGCAGCGACTCCTTCTTGCGGGCCTTGAAGCGGGAGATGCCCGCGGCCTCCTCGAAGATCTCGCGGCGCTCCTGCGCGTTGGACTGGAGCATGACGTCGACCTTGCCCTGCTCGATGATCGAGTAGGCGTCGGTGCCGATGCCGGTGTCCATGAAGAGTTCGCGGATGTCGCGCAGGCGGGCCCGCTGCTTGTTGATGAGGTATTCGCTCGACCCGTCGCGGTAGAGCTGGCGGGTGACGGCGACGATGTCGCTGTCGAGCGGGAGCTTGCGCTTGCCCTCGGGCTCGATGGGGTTCTCGAAGGTGAGGGTGACGCTCGCCATCCCGCTGGGCTTGCGGGTGGAGGAGCCGTTGAAGATGACGTCCATCATCGCGCCGCCGCGGAGGCTCTTGGCGGATTGCTCGCCCAGGACCCACTTGATGGCGTCGACGACGTTGGATTTTCCGCAGCCGTTGGGTCCGACGATGCCCGCGACGGGGACGTCGAAGTTGATCTCGGTGCGGTCCGCGAACGATTTGAAACCCCAGAGGGTCAGTTTGGCCAAACGCATGCGATTTCGACCTCCATGTCGCTGATTGGCTTCGAGGGTCCGCGTGGAACCGTCGATGCCCGGGCCATCCAGGGCCCTTGATCCTGACCTCGGATTTTGAACATCATTCAGCCGCTGACTGTCTCCCCGCGTCGGCCGGTGTTAACCCGGCGCTGCGGAACCGACCCTCGCACATCATTCGTTCGCAAGCACCAACCGCTTCAAGGCACCGGCAGGCTCGGCGTGTCCTGCGTCTCGATGCGACGTGAGTTTTCAGGCTTGGACGTCTCCGGTCTGGACGTCTCGGGCCGGCCGCTCCCCTTCGCACGGGGGGCATTATCACTGATCCGCGCTCCGGACTCAACTCCGGGCTTGGTCGTCGATGTGGAATCCCCCGTCTCGGGCCTGCCCGACTCGCCCCCGACGAACTCGGGGCGCAGCTGCGACTGCTGGTCGCGCACGCCGGCGATCAGGGTCGCCAACTGGTTGTTGCGGACCTCGACGTCGACCGGGACGTAGCCGGCCTTGCTCAGGCGCGACAGGGCGGCGACGACCTGGCTGTAGTTCAGGTCGAGCCCCTGGGTGGGCTGCTCCAGCGAAGGCTTGTGCGAGAGGAGGAAGACCAGGTTCGCCACCGTCGGGGCGAACTGGTAGAGCTGGGGCTTGGGCTCCCCGGGCTTCTGGTAGTAGGCCGTCACCGGCTGGTCGTCCGCCTCGATCTTGAGCATCAGCCGGTTGTCCCAGAGCTTCGCGACCGTGGGCGTGCGGAAGCCGACCATCGGGTTGAAGATCGCGATGCGCGGGTAGTCCTTCTGCGAGATGTAGATCAGCGGCTTGTCGGAGGGGACCAGGTCGAGCCGGAACTTGAACTGCTTGTCGCGGAAGAACGTCCGGCGCTGCAGGAGCGGGTCGTTGACCTCGGCGAGCGTCTCGTAGGCGGCGACGCGGACCGGGCGCTCCTCGTCGTCGAGCAGGTCCTTGAGCAGGCGGGCGGCCCGGAGGGACCGAGGCAGGTGGACGAGCATCTCCGCGGAGCGGCGGCGCATCGCGGGGTCGGGGCTCTTGCAGAGTTCGCTCAGCCGGTCGACCGTCCGCTCGTCGCCTTGGCGGGCGCCGGCGTCGAGGGCGACGAGGCGCACCGCGGGATCGGGATGGTCGTAGTACCGGCGGATCACCGGCAGCGCGACGCGCCCGAGCGTCTGCCAGCAGAGCGTGACGTCGGCCGCATAGGTCGCGGGGTTCTTCACCAGCAGGTTCGCGAGCTGCTGGGCCTTCTCGGCCTCGAACCCGGGGGCGCGCTGGATGTACAGGTGGTTGATGAGGGAGATCAGCTCGTCGGGCCGGCCGGCGTACCGCGCGGGGACGTTCAGGCGGATCATCTGGTCGGTGATCGGCTTGGCGACGTCCTCGCGGTCGATGTCGGAGTTGTGCGGGAAGCGTTCGTTGATCGTGTCGGCGATCAGCCGGCTGCGCTGCCAGCTGGGGGTGTTGAGGATCAGCTCGATCTCGCGGGCGTCGGTCACCACGCCCCCGCCGACGACCACGGCCTGCCGCTCGAGGTCCGGGCGCTCCTCGGAGTTGGCGGACTCGAAGGGGTTGAGGTACATCGGCCCGGAGACCTTGGCGAGCGAGTGATAGGTCCGCAGGTCCAGGTTCGCGCCGTCGACGGCGAGGTTGAAGGTGTAGAGCGTGCCACCGTCGAGGCTGGTGGTCTGGGTGCGGGGCAGCGCGGTGACGAGCACGTCGAACCGCGTGCCGACGACGGCCCCGGGCGGGATCAGGCCTTCGAGGATGACCGGGGCGGCCGTCTTGCTGGTGAGCACGCGCTCGGGGGCCATGTCCTCGGCCTTGAACTGCGGATTGCCCATCCCGCCGCGGCGCATCTCCTGGATGAGCCATTGCCGGAGGTAAGGCGGCACGTCGGCCGAGCCTGTGCCGGGGAGCCCGACGACCAAGCCATAACCACTGACCAGCAAAGGCTCAAAGCCACGAACGCTCGCGAGCGAGCCGATGGTGCCATGCAGGTACGGCGGGCCGTTGAAGCTCGGCGGCGGAGGCATGGCCTCCTTCTTGGGCGTGTCCTTGCAGCCAGGCAGGGTGGCAGCGCCGGCGGCAAGGAGAAGCGAGGCGATCGAAACCCACCGCCTCCACGGGCGAGGTCGGGGCGAGTGCCCCTTGTGCCCAGGAGTGGAACGGGGTTTCATAACGTTTGGTGGGGTGTGAGGTAGCAAGTCAGGCCATTGTCGAAGCATTGGCGTTGCAGGTCAAGCGATTTGTGATCATTCGTTTGAGGATTGGGCGGATGCGGGGCGCGATATCGCCCTTGCTGTGGCGTACCTATGCGTCTATGCTTGAGACTGATTCGCTAGGGGTGCCCTGCCGGGCCGATTGAACCGTTGATTTCCGCTCAAAGGCGAGCGAAACCGACCGTTCGGCGGCCGGCGGGGCTGAGACCAGACCCTCCGAACCTGATCAGCCACCGTCGCCCGGCGCCCAGGGAGTCGCCGAGTTCACGCGAGCTGCGTAGGGAAGCGAACTCGACCGGCCCGCCCTTCTGGCCGGGAATGAGTGCGCCTCCCACGACACGTTGACCGTCTCTCCCGACCCGCGCCCGCGCGAGGCCTTGGCCATCACGCCACGCTTGGCCCGCCTCCGCCCCGCCTTTGCATCTGCCCGCGCCCCGCCCCCGCCCCGGAAGAAAATGGAACCGCCGCCATGATCCAGCCCCACAACCCCGCCGCCCCCCACGCCCTCCCCCCCATCGGCGGCCACCCCTCGACCCAACGCCTCGGCACCTCGCCCGGCTCCTTCGCCAACCGCCCCGCCGTGGGCACGCCCTACGCCTTCAGCTCGCCCGACACGCCGGGCATGCCCGCCCCGAGCGACAAGACCGCGTGGGACTTCATGCCCGCCGACTGGGTCCGCCGCCCGCAAGGCGAAGTCGAGCGCGAGCTCTCCACCTCCGGGATCAAGTTCGCCTCCGCCACGGACTCCGCCTACGCCCCGCGCTGGTTCGAGCGCGCCTCCGCCTGGATCGCCCCGCGCGGGTTCGTCCCCGTCACCCAGCTCGAGCACGCCCGCTTGGGCACGATCACCCTGCAGATGAGCCGCGTCGCGGAGCGCGAGGGGCACCTCACCGCCGAGCAGGTCCGCGACGAAGTCGCCGCGGGGCGCATGGTCATCCCCGCCAACGTCAACCACCTCAAGCACAAGCTCGACCCCATGGCCATCGGGCGGGCGAGCAAGACCAAGATCAACGCCAACATGGGCGCCTCGCCCGTCAGCTCCTCGACCGACGAGGAGGTCGAGAAGCTGCGCTTGGCCGAGCGCTGGGGCGCCGACACCGTGATGGACCTCTCCACCGGCGGCGACCTCGACAAGACCCGCCGGGCCATCATCGAGGCCTCCACCACGCCCATCGGCACCGTCCCGATCTACTCCATGATCATCGGGCGCACCATCGAGGAGCTCACCCCCGAGCTGATCCTCGCCCAGATCGAGCACCAGGCCCAGCAAGGCGTCGACTACTTCACCATCCACGCCGGCGTGCTGCGCGAGCACCTCCCCTTCGTCCGCAAGCGCCTCATCGGCATCGTCTCCCGCGGCGGCTCGCTGCTCGCCAAGTGGATCCTCGTCCACGGCAAGCAGAACCCCATGTACGAGCTCTGGGACGACATCTGCCGCATCATGCGCAACCACGACGTCACCTTCTCCATCGGCGACGGCCTCCGCCCCGGCGGGTTGGCCGACGCCTCCGACGAGGCCCAGCTGCGCGAGCTCGCCACCATGGGCGAGCTGACCGAGCGGGCCTGGGCCCTGGGCTGCCAGGTCATGATCGAAGGGCCGGGCCACGTCCCCATGGACCAGATCGAATACAACATGAAGCTCGAGCGCCGGCTCTGCCACGGCGCGCCCTTCTACGTCCTGGGCCCGCTGGTCACCGACATCTTCCCGGGCTACGACCACATCACCTCCTGCATCGGCGCGACGCAGGCCGCCTACCACGGCGCCTCGATGCTCTGTTACGTCACGCCCAAGGAGCACCTGGGCCTGCCCAAGCGCGAGGACGTGAAGCAAGGCTGCATCGCCTACAAGATCGCCGCCCACGCCGCCGACATCGCGCTGGGCATCCCCGGCACGCGCTACCGCGACGACGAGCTGACCAAGGCCCGGGCCGCCCTGAACTGGGAGAAGCACTTCGAGCTCTCGTTCGACCCCGACACCGCCCGCGCCTACCACGACGAGGACCTCGACGTCGACACCGACTTCTGCGCGATGTGCGGGCACGACTGGTGCAGCGTCCGCATCAGCAAGGAGATCAACGAGTTCTACAGCGGCAAGGACGAGAAGTACGAGTGGTCGAAGCCCAAGCAGTCGGCGGCGCTGACGCCGGACCAGCAGGAGATCCTCGCGAAGCGCGGCGTGCTCTCGCCCGAGGAGATCCACACGCTGGCGAGCAAGACACGCAAGGCGGTGGCGCCCGCGGCCGCCGGAGCGGGAAAGGCCGCGGCGGAGGCCGAGGCGAAGGCGTCGTGCCACAGCGACTACGTCGACCCCGCGGAGGCCAAGCGCATCCAGCAGCAGAAGCTGGTGCAGCTCGACATCAGGCCGGCGCTGAACATCCCGAAGCATGATTCGGTGGTGTGAAAATTGGGACGGTTTGAGCAGTGGCAGGCCGACAACGATGTCGATTGTGTGGTCCGCACAATCAACCCCGGCATCGAGCCTTTTGCTGCCCCAAGGGAACTTCGAGCCTTTTCATAGCCCCGAAGGGGCGTCTCAGCCAAAGCCCAGGGCATCGCCCTGGGTTTGCAGGCCGCGTGAGATTCTGAGCCCTGTAAGGGCGACTCAAACACCCCGTCATCGCGGCGATTGAATCGCCCCTACAGGGCTCAAAACAATTGGCCACCTCGATACCCAGGGCGTTGCCCTGGGCTTTGGCTGAGACGCCCCGTTGGGGCTTCAAATCCAATGCGCGTCCACGCCTGCGCCTTGTCGTCTTCACGTCTTCACGCCTTAACGCCTTAATACCTTAATGCCTTAATGCCTTGACGCCTTCGCATCTTCACGTCTTCGCGCCTTCACACGCTCCACCTCGACGATTAACCTATTAACTCTTCTCCGTTCCGTACCCTCATCCCATCCCACTCGCCCGGGGCCCATTCCATGCCGCAATCCCTCGCCCGGCTCTACACCCATTTGGTCTTCAGCACCAAACACCGCGAGCCCACTCTTCCCGACTCCTCCCGTGAACCGCTTCATCGATACCTCGCCGTCGTGCTCCAGGACCTGCACTGCCCGCCCATCCTGATCAACTCCGTCGAGGACCACATCCATCTGCTCTTCGACCTCGGCCGAACCGTTGCAATCGCAACCGCCGTCGAAAAGATCAAGACCTCCTCGTCCAAATGGATGAAGTCTGACGGACCCCAAAATCCCGACTTCGCCTGGCAATCAGGCTACGCCGCCTTCTCCGTCTCGGTCTCAATGGTCGACACGGTGCATGCGTACATCGCCAACCAAGCCGTGCACCACCGCACGCAATCCTTCCAAGACGAGTACCGAAAACTCCTCGAACACCACGGCGTGGAATTCGACGAGCAGTACGTTTGGGATTGATGTTTGCCTGCAGTTCCAGGGGAGTGTCAAGCCTTTCCGCAGCCACGAAGGGGCGTCTCAGCCAGAGCCCAGGGCAACGCCCTGGGTTTACGAGGTTCCTTGAATCAGAGCCCTGCAAGGGCGACTCAACGCCGCCGCCGTCGCGGCCTTTGAATCGCCCTTACAGGAGGGCTCAAACCCGTTGCCCATCCGATACCCAGGGCGTTGCCCTGGGCTTTGGCTGAGACGCCCCGTTGGGGCTTCCAATTCCCGAACCATTCCACCCCGCGTATAACCTCAGCCAGCCACCCGACTTTCCGCATGCGACAATCCTCCTCCGACCCGCCGCAATTCTGGCCGTCGGCGTGCGTCTCTAATCACGTCTGCCGCTCCGCGCAAACCCCGGCGGAGGCACCGGCTTCGACGCCCCTTCGGAAACGCACCATGACGCCCACGCCATCGCCTGATCCGTCCCGGCCGCGGACCCGCTTCCAGCGGCGGCCGATCGTCCAGTTCGCCATCGCGGCGGTCGCCTGCGTCGTCGCCTTCGCGTCGTTCCTCCTCGCCCCGGCGGAGCATGTCGGCCAGCCCACGGCCAAGGCGGCGGCCGATGAGCCGAAGAAACAGGTCTCGCTCCTGATCCTCAGCGAGAAGGCCGACATCGACCCGCAGTACCAAAGCGAGCTTGCCGAAGCGGGATATCGGCTGACCCTCAAGCCCTTCACCACCACGCTCAGCCCGGCCTACCTCCGCCAATTCGGCGCGGTCATCCTCACCCAGTTCCCCATCGCCGGCCAGCAATACGAGCCGGGCGGGGAGAGCATGGCCGCGTTCTGGCGGAACATCGACCTGCTCCACGACTACCTCGACGCGGGCGGCGGGGTGCTCTTCGAGCCCGCGGCCAACAAATACCCCGAGGCCCACGCCGAGACCTGCGACCGCGTCTTCCAGCGCTACGGGCTGCGCCTCCTCCCGCAGCAGCTCCGCGACGACGCACGGACCAAGGGGCAATACGCCGAGGGGAAGGTCGCCGGCGGCCACACGATCAACAAGGGCGTCGACGAGCTGCTCTACCCGATCGCCCCGATGCGCTTCACCAACGTGCCGTCCACCTCGCCGCTGCTGGTCGACAAGAACTGGAAGGTCCTCGCCCGCGGGATGGACGGCTCGGGCACGCACCGTCCGCTCGACCAAGGGAAGTTCGGCCCGGAGCTGACGCAGGAGCGCACGCTCTTCGCCATCCGCAAGACGGGCAAGGGGCTCCTCGCGGCCTCGTCGATCCACTCGTCCTATACCCTCACGCAGGCCTACAACAAGGGTGCGGTCCCGATCGGAGGCTCGATCAGCTCCATTGCCCCGAGCCAGACCGGCGCGATCGACGGCGTCGTCCTGCAGGGCGAGAAGAACGGCCGGCGGAGCGACTGGGGCAAGCTGCTCGACAACGCGCTGCGGTTCATGGCCGCGAACAGCGCCGAGAACCAGATCGGCATCGGCGAGGTCGCCCCGCCCGACCAGCCCGCGCCGATCGCCGCGACTCCGGTGATCGACTGGAGCACCGCCCAGCCCCCGCCCACCTGGCAGCACCGCGCCACCCAGGCGTGGATCGGCAAGCAGGCCTACTACGACGAGATGCCCGACCCGCTCGTCCAGGGCGAGATGAAATACTTCAAGGCCCTCGTCGGCGCCCGCACCGCCGCCAGCAGCGGCAAGGGGACGGTGAAGGAATACCGCGAGGCGGCGATCAAGGCGGGCTACTCCGCCATCGCCTTCAGCGAGACCTTCGCCGACCTGACCCCCGAGAAGTGGGACCGCTTCGTCAAGGATTGCCAGGCCAACACCGACGAGGCGTTCCACTGCCTCCCCGGCCTCGACCTGGAGGACTTCCAGGGCGGCCGGTGGCTGATCCTCGACGTCGCGACGCTCCCCGACCCGCGCTGGCTCACGCCCGACGGGAAAAAGGTGCGCGAGACGCGGATGCTCATGGTCGGCTGGTACGGCCACCTCTCCTGCATCCACCGCTCGGGCCGCACGCCGATCCACCCCAAGATGTACCGCCACTTCCACGGCCTGAGCGTCTTCACCTACGACGGCAAGGGCAAGCTGGTCGACGACGCGCTGCCCGCCTACCAATGGCAGGTCCATGCCGACTGCAACCCGATCCCCATCACCGCGCATGAGGTGGCCGACCCGGCCGACGTCGCGCTCGCGTCGACCACCGGCTTCCAGCAGATCCTCCCCGCGCCGACGCTCGCGCTCGCGGTCGACTACTTCCGTTACGGGCTGGCCCACTACTTCGACTGCCCGCAGCGGTACTTCATCTCCGAGGGCCCGCTCCTCGAAGGCTGGTCGATCCGCAACAAGGACCTGGGCAAGCCCGAGGAGAACCGCGACCACTACCGCCTGGGAATCCAGGTGACCTCCGATGAGCCGATCGCCGAGGCGACGCTCTACGACGGCCTCGACGTCGCGGGACGGTGGTTCCCCGACGGGCGGGTCTTCAAGACGCAGGTCGATGGCCCGCACGATGCCCAGAAGGAGTTCATGCTCCTCGCCCGCGACGCCAAGGGGCGGCGGGTGCTCTCCCCGGGCATCCGCACCACCGTGCGCAACTGGCGCAGCCGCACGAGCGAACGCCACTACTGGATGGGCTCGCTCTACTACGCCACCGGGTGGTATCTCCCCGGCTTCGGCGACTTCATCGTCCCGCTGGTCGACAGCCTCGAGTCGGGATCGAAGCAAGCCCATGCCCCCGGCGGCCCGACCCCGGCGCCGATCCTCGACTTCCCCTTCTTCTCCAACCACGTGCAGGTCGACGACGCCGACGTCACCCACAAATACGTCGACGACGTCGACACGGGCGTGGGCAACTGCGCCCGCCCCGCCTACGCCGTGCGCTCCACCGACTTCATCGACGGGCACGTGCGCGTGACGCACTTCCTCCCCAAGCGGGAGAGTTTCTCGGCCGCGCGGGTCGACGTCGCGATCCGCCTCAAGCGCGACGCCGAGCCCGACCACGCGGCGCCGGTCTTCCCCACGATCGCCTCCGCGATGGGCACCAACGACGTGCTGATCCTCCCGGGCAAGCCGGCCCAGAGTCTCGCCGCCCTGAAGGAGCCGATCGACCTGCCCGTCGGCAGCTACGTCGGCGGGGTCATCACGCTCACGCCGGGCCTCCGGCTCTCCGGCCGGTCGATCGGCTTCCCCGGCCCGCCCGCCGAGACGCTCACGCTCCCCGAGGGGACGAGCTGGAAAGCCAGCTACGTCGTGCTCAAGTCCAGCAAGTTCGTCTGGCACGCGATGCAGTCGGGGTACGACTTCGCCGAGGCCACGCGCAATGCGTTTGAGGGCATGCGGCCCAGGTCGTCGACCTCTCCCTCGACCACTTTGCCGTCCGGCTCGCTGGCCGAACCGGCCGAGAGCTCCGCCGCGAAACGGGCCCTCGCGCAGTTGGGCTTCCCCGGCGCCGCGCCCGACAACCTCACCTCCGCCCGGTTCAAGATCGAGGAGACGGTGGCGAAGGCCGCGTTGGCCGAGATGGGCCTCGCCGGCCCGACGCCCTACACCTTCACGCTGACGCAGGGCAAGCTCGACAAGGTCGCCCACCAGGCGGAGTTCACCGCCGCCGAGGGCGGGATCGCCGGCTCGTGCAAGAACGCCGACGCGGCCGGGCTGGTCTACGACGTGCCGCTGCGCATCGCGGGGCTCAACCCGCGCTGTCCCGCCGCCGTGTGGCGCAGCGACTCCCCCCGGCTCGACTACTTCGCCTGTTTCGAGGGCGCGGGCATGGTGACCTTCAACGCGGACAAGCCCGTCGACTTCTTCGCCGGCAACGTCGCCGCGTGCAACCCGGCCCTGATCGTCTCGATCGTGGCTTGGAGCGATTCCGCAGCCTGCTTCCGCGTGAACAACCCGACCCGCCGCGACATCACCGCCGCCTTCGCGACCAACCCGGGCTTCAAGGGATACAAGCCGGTCAAGAAGGAGATCACCATCAAGGCGGGGACGTCGGTGGAGGTGAGGGAGTGATCTTCGGCGGGGCCTTGATGCCCGACCCATCGGCCGACTCAACAGACCAACGATGTCGAACGCTGCATCAATGGCATTCGTCGACTTTCATGGCCTTCCAATTTCATCCCCCGGCCTCCACGCGTACGCCTTCTCCGTGAAGGGCCAATCGCCCTTCGCGAAGAGCGCCCGCACCTCCTCCACGGCGGTGTGGCAGCGCGCCACGAGATCCTCCGGGTACGACCACTTGGTTCGGTGGACCTCGAACTCGTCCTCGTCGTCGAGGTGCAGCGCGGCGGCCCCGTGGCGGAGGATCACGTCCAGGTCGAGGTCGACGTAGCGGACCGCGCCGTCGTGCCAGGTCGCGGGCGTGGCGATGTTGACGTAGAGGTTCCGCGGCCGCCAATCCTCGTGCCAGCAGATGTGCAGGTTGAAGTGCCGGCCGCTCCAGAGGTAGCTGAGCATGTGCATGACGCCGGTGGAGGCGCCGCGGTAGCTCTCGACCCGCTGCCCGGGCGGGCTGTACGTCACCAACTCCCCCGGCGACTCCCGCAGCGGGCGCGTCATGAACCGGTAGTGGAGGCTGCCGTCGTACTTCGTGGAATGGAGCGGGAGTTCGGTCATGGGTGGGATGGAGGCCTCTAAGGCGTCGGAAGCCGATGAAAGCGGCTTGATCCTCGACGTTCAGTCCACACGGCGAACGTCAAGCCGGGCTCGACACATTACCTTCTCCGACTCGCTTGCATCCGAGCCGGACCCCCTCCGGCCGAACCCTGGGTTTCGCCGGCCTCTGCGCAGGGCCGCAGGGAATGCACCGCGGGGTTGGTTCGTGCTATCGTCTTCACTCCTGCAAGGGAACCACCCATGCCCACCACCGTCCGCGACGCCCTCTGGATGTGGGGCCACCCCGTCAACGCCCACGGCCCCCAGACGCGATGGAAGCTGCCGCACGAGTCGCGCATGACCCCGCTCGAGGCGGCGGCCTACATGGGCACGCCCAACATGCACATGATCTGGCTCTGGCGCGAGGAGGCCCCCGAGCCGCTGCCCTCCTGGAGGCAGTTCGCGCTGCCCCTGCGCGCCTGCAAGCGAGTCGTCTGGTCGATCGCCCACGGGCACGGGCTATCCTTCACCGACCACATCTTCCCGCTCATCCAGGACTCGCCCAACGTCACGGGCGTGATCATGGACGACTTCTTCACCGACACGCCCGACGGGAAGATCACCGCGATCAGCGGCAAGGACCTCGACTCGCTGGAGCAGCGGCTGCGCCTTCCCGACCGCAGGCTCGACCTCTGGTGCGTCGTCTACGAGCAGGACCTCGCCAAGCCCATCAGCGCGACGCTCGACCGCATGGACGTGCTGGCCTACTTCATGTGGAACAGCCCCAGCGTGCCCAAGCTCGAGTCGCACGTCGAAGCGCTGGAGCGGCTCGCCCCGACGAAGCGCAAGGTGCTGGGGCTTTACCTGTGGGACTACGCCGGGCGCAAGCCGATGCCAATGGAGTTCGTCAAGTTCCAGAGCGAGCTGGCGCTGAGGCTGCTCAAGGCCGGGCGGATCGAGGGGATCGTCTTCGTCGCGAGCTGCATCTGCGACCTGGAGCTCGAGGCGGTGGAGTGGACGCGAGAATGGATCCAGCGCGTCGGCGACGACCGGCTGGATTGAGTTCGCGTGGCGGCGTTCACGGCTTCCCTTTCGCCAGCGCCTCGACCCGCGCCTGCTCCTCCGCCCGGCGCTTCGCCCACTCGATCTCGCGCTGCGGGACGATCCGTCGGCGTTGCCCGGTGATCTGGAAGTCGAATCGCTCCTTGCCCAGCGCCCGCAGCACCGAGGTCTCCAGCGGCGAGAAGTCGGCCGGGTCGGGGCGGTTGAAGTCCATCGGCTTCGCCAGCGAGACGCAGACGTTGCAGATCACGCGCGGGGCCGGGAGCGTGTTGGTCGAGACCGCGTGGACCATGTAGGGGTGCATCAGCACGATGTCGCCCTGCCTGCCCGTCAGCTCGCGGAAATCCCGGCAATTCCCGAGGATCTTCGCGTAGTCCGGCCCGGCGAGCGAGCCGCCCTGGGGCTTGGCGGCGTAATGCCGCGCGACCTCGCCCACCGAGTCACAGGCGAAGTATGTCCCGCCGCCGCGGTGCTCCAAGTCGCGCCAGACGACGATGATCAGCAGCGCCTGCTCGGGGCTGTCGAGGAAATGCTCGAACCAGTCGCCGTCCTTGTGCCACCCGGGCGACTTGGCCGACGGAGGCTGCCATTCCTCCTTGGCGTTGTTGAGCACGACGATCATATTGTTGCCGAAGGTGCAGGGCATCTGCACGCGCTCGGGCCCGCCAAGGAGGTCGCAGATCGCGTCCCACGCGCGCGGGGCGACGGCGGGGAAGTCGAAGCGGTCGAGCACCGGCATGTTGGTGCGCGTGAAGGACCAGGTCGAGCGGTCGTGCTCGTCGATGCCCAATCGGACCCAGGCCTTCTTCACCTCGGCCTCGCAGAAGTCGGGCGGGAGGACGCGCTCGAGCGTGATCAACCCGTGGGAGTAGAACTGTTCAAGCTGGGCGTCGGTGAGGACGCGTCGGGTGAGGGGCATGGGTCGCTCCGAGAGGGGAGGGGCGGCGAGACAGTCATGGTAATGCGCCGTCGTGGCCGCGTCGTCGTGCGATAGACTTGGAGGCCTCCCCACGAAAAGGCCCGCCATGACGCCCTACCTCCGCTTCGTGCTCGACACGCTCAAGACGCTGCAGGACAAGCAGTCTGCCGCGATCGCAGGCTCGTACCACCTCAAGCCGGTGCACCTGACCATCACGGCCAACACCGGGCCCAACTGGACCTCCGTCGCGAAGCGCGGCGACCACTACGACAAATACCCCTGCGTCAACCCGCCCGTCGACACCGTGGCGACCCGGCTCGACCTCGACGCCTGGGCCTGGCTGGAGCGCCTCTCCGACGTCACCGGCGACGGGGCCCACCGCGAGCGCGTCGACCAGATGGCGGCCGACTTCGCCGACTACGGCTTCGACCCGCGCTCCGGGCTGGCCTACTTCGGCAACCAGGCGCAGTTCGACGTCGTCCGGCTCGGGCCCGCGGGCATCGGGCCTTACGCCGTGCCGTCGTTCAAGCCGTGGTTCGGCCTCCCGCTCGACGCCCTCTGGAGGCACGCCCCCGAGAAGATGGCCCGCTGCATGCGCTCCGCCTGGCTGGGGCTGGTCACGCGCGACGAGGACCTCTCCTACAACCGCCACTGCTGCTACGGGCAATCCGACCGAGACGGCGAGCACTTCATGAAGTTCGAAGCGATGCATGTCGCCTTCGCGCAGACCGGGGCCTGCCTCATCCACTGGTGGAGCGACGCCTTCATCCGCACGGGCGAGATCCGCTTCCTCGAGTGGGCCGAGGCGATGGCGGTCAAGTGGGCGGCCGTGCAGAGCCCCAAGACGGGGCTGGTGCCGCACTGGTTCGGAGCCGACTCGGCGGAGGAGAAGACGCAGCCGCCGCGGACCTGCGCCCACGTGATGGACGTCTACGTCGGGCACGGGCTGGTCGAAGCCGCGGGCGTGCTCCGCCGCGTGAAGCCGGGCGCGCCCGGGGCGGCCCGCGCCGAAGCCCTCGCCAAGCGGATCGAGGCGCTGGGGCTGGGGATCCTGCGCGGGATCGCCACCTTCGGCTACGACGACGAAGAACGGCTCTTCCCCAACTGGCTGAATGTCGGCGACGGGGTGGCCGACCGCGAGACGATCTATTACGCGTTCCAGACGCAGGCCCAGAAGAAGCTGGCGTTGAAGGTCGATCCGACCCTCGAGGCGGTCAGCATCTTCCGCGGCGAGAGTTTTTATCGCGCAGGCCCGTGGCACTTCGGCACGCCCAACCCGATTCCCCTGGCCATCGCACGGGCGGCGGAGAAGACCGGCGACGCCCTGCTGCTGGACCGCGCCAAGCTCCTGGGCCGGCGCGTGCTGGAGGACGCCGCCCAGCTCACGGGCCCGCTCAACGCCGAGGGGCATTGGACGTTCGACGCGAGCGCGTCGTACATCGAGATGTTCCTGTCGCTGCACCGCGCGACGGGGGACGAGGGCTATCTGCGCGACGCACGGAAACTGGCCGACATGGAGCTGAAATTCCTCGCCTGCCCCGCACCCGAGGGCAAGCCGGAGTGGTGGCGGCTGCCCACGCGGAATGCCCTGCCCGCGGCGATGCTGGAGCTTCACGTGGCCTGCGTCGCGGAGTGAAATCGAACCTCAAGCCCACGGATCGCGAGGGTACTCCGTCGCGTTCCGTGGGGTTTTTCGAGTTCTGTCGAACCTTGGATCTTGAACACGTTCCGTTCCTCGAAACCCCATCGAACGCATCGGAGTACCGACGCGATCAATGGGCTTGAACGGAGTCCCCATGGAAGTGGAAGGCGACCTTGTACCTCCAACGCCCCTCTGGGAAACTCCTCGTCTTGATTCCTTGTCCACCTTGATTCCTCGCCCACACTGATCGATCAACTCCCCTTCCGCGTGAATCCCACCATGACCACCCCCCTCAAAGCCCGCGTCGTGCTTGACCGCGACTTCACCATCGGGGCCGTCGATCCCCGGCTCTTCGGCTGCTTCGTCGAGCATCTCGGGCGCTGCGTCTACGGCGGGATCTACGAGCCCGGGCACCCGCGCGCCGACGCGCGGGGCTTCCGCCAGGACGTGCTCGAGCTCGTGCGCGAGCTGAACATCCCCGTGATGCGCTACCCCGGGGGGAACTTCGTCTCGGGCTACAACTGGGAGGACGGCGTGGGCCCGCGCGAGCAGCGCCCCCGCCGGCAGGAGCTCGCCTGGCGCAGCATCGAGAGCAACGCCTTCGGCACCAACGAGTTCATGGAGTGGTGCAAGGCCGCGGGCACGGCCCCGATGATGGCGGTCAACCTCGGCACGCGCGGGCCCGAGGAGGCGCGGCAGCTCGTCGAATACTGCAACTTCCCCGGCGGGACGAGGCTGAGCGACCTCCGCCGCTCGCACGGCCACCCCGACCCGCACAACGTCAAGCTCTGGTGCCTGGGCAACGAGGCCGACGGGCCGTGGCAGATCGGCGCCAAGACCGCGACGGAGTACGGCCGCGCCGCGGCGGAGACGGCCAAGGCGATGAAGTGGGCCGACCCGACGATCGAGCTGGTCGCCTGCGGGTCGAGCAACCGCGGCATGTCGACCTTCGGCGCATGGGAGGCCGAGGTGCTCGAGCACACCTTCGACCACGTCGACTACATCTCGCTGCACACGTATTACAGCAACGCCGCCGACGACCTGCCCGCGTTCCTCGCCAAGCCCGACGAGATGGGCGACTTCATCCGCGAGGTGATCGCGACGGCCGACTACGTGGCGGCGAAGCGGCGGTCGACCAAGCGCATCCAGCTCTCGTTCGACGAGTGGAACGTCTGGTACCACTCGCACGGGAAGGACAGGGCGATCCCCTCGTGGAAGGAGGCCCAGCCGTTCCTGGAGGACGTCTACACGATGGAGGACGCGCTGGTGGTGGGCGGGATGCTCATCACGCTGCTGAACCACGCCGACCGGGTGAGGATCGCCTGCCTGGCCCAGCTCGTGAACGTGATCGCGCCGATGATGACGCGCGCGGGCGGCGGGGTCTGGCGGCAGACGAGCTTCTTCCCGTTCGCGCAGGCGTCGGCTCTGGGGCGCGGGGTCGTGCTGCGGCAGGCCGTCAGCTCGCCGACGTACGATGTGAAGGGCAAACGGAGCGACGTGCCCTACCTCGCCTCCGCCTGCGTGCTCGACCCGGCGACAGGGGGCGTGACGCTCTTCGCAGTCAACCGCGCCCCCTCGCAGCCGCTGCAACTGGAGGTCGACCTGCGAGCGTTCCCCGAAATGAAGGTGGCCGATTGGTCGGTCCTCCGGCACGACAACCTCAAGGCGACGAACACCGAGGGCTCCCAGCCCGTACAACCCATGAAGGCCCAGGGCGCGTCGTTCGCGCAGGGACGGCTGTCGGCGGCGCTGCCGCCGCTGTCGTGGAACGTCCTGCGGCTGGCCCCCTCGGGGGTACAATGAGCCCCCAGGCGGGCGGGGCCGATCACGTCTCTCCCCTTTCGCCCGGCACGGCCCAGACTCCGACCGAAACCGACTGCCGCCCCGCCTCATGACCGCAACACATTCCCCCATTCCGACGCCCACGTCGCCGCCGAGCGCCAACGAAGCCGACGCCTCCGTCGGCCCGATGTTCAGCCGGGGGGCGCTCAAGCTCCTGCGCCTGAGCGCGGTGCTCGCCGTGGGGTATCGCGTCCTCTACCAATACTGCGCCGCCGGGATGATCGCCCGCGACATCCCCGAGGACTTCCTGACCGCCTGGCTCATCGGCGAGCACCTGCTGTGGACGGCGGGAACGTGGTCGCTCACAAGCGGACGGGTCGCGCCGGGGTGGATGGCCGGCAACCTCAGCCGCCCCGTGGCGGCGCGCGTGGCCTCGGCGTCGGGCCTGCTCTTCCTCCTGATGTTCGTCGGCGCCCAGCGCGGGATCCTCGACGGCTCGCTTGAGGACCCCGCGGCCTTGACCTGCGTCGCCCTGCGCGCGGCCACGGTCTGGATGGTCGGGCGCGAGTTCGAGGCCGTCGCCCTCTCGCTTCCCGCGACGCACCTGGTCGGCGCGGTCCGCCTGATGCAGCGGCTGCTGACGGCGGCGCTCGCGCTCTGGTTCGTCGGATGGGGGCTCAACGCGGCCGATCTGATGTTCAACCTGAAGCTGATGCACGACGCCCAGGTCTTCACCTTCGTCCGCGTGCTCTGTTCGCTCGCCGAGTGGCTCATCATCAGCTCCGCCCTGGGAGCTTTCATGGTGATGGGCCGGTTCTTGCCCCTCGCGCGCTGATCTGCCGCGCTCCCCTCCGTAAAAACCCAAAATACTCGTAAACCCCGCCCCATCAACGGCTCAACGCCCCGCCGGCGCAGCGCCCAAGGGGCCTCCGAAGGCCAAATTCAGGCCTTTTTTCACCCCAGCGCTAGAATCATCCGGAGCGAGCGGCCAGGGAGAGAGTGCCCGATTGAAACCAACAAAGGAGGTGGGCAATGGACATCCAAGCACGCAAAAAGGATCGTTCCGACGAGCCGGCGTGGCGCCGGCGCCGAGGCCAGAACACTCCGAGCTGGCCCCGAGAGTTCGCCCAGCAACGCGGGCGATGCGCTCCCAAGTCCTGCTCGGAGGAAGCGGAGGAATGCGAAGTCGTCGAGATGACCATTGAGGGCGTCCACCAAGGCGGGATCGTCGATGGCTACCGCCCGGTGCGCATCGTGACCGACCGGGGCGAGACGCACTTCCGGCTCTACGGCGGTCCGGAGGATTGGGAGATGCCCAACGTCGACGAGACCATCGTCGACCCCTCGCTCTCGGCCGCGTCGCGGTTCGACGCGGGCGTCGTCTGGGCGCCCGGGGCCGCGGGAGGCTGGAATTCCCCCGCACGCGGGCTCTATGACCAAGTGATCGGCGAGCTTTCCCAGCGCGACATCCCCTCGCTGCGGGTCCTCTTCCGCGACTCGCGCAACCTGCTCGAATCGTCGCTCGACGTGCTGATCGGCGCGGCTTACCTGGAGTCGCTGGGCATCGCGCGGATCGGCCTGGTCGGCCATTCCTTCGGCGGCGCCGCGGTGATCCAGGCGGCGGCCCAGCAATGCCGGGTGAGCACGGTGGTGACGCTGGCGTCGCAAAGCTCGGGCGCGGAGGCCGCCTCCGACCTGGGCCCGGACCGCTCGCTGCTGCTGCTGCACGGCCTGGGCGACGAGATCCTCCCCGCGTGGACCTCGCGGCAGATCAGCAACCTCTCCACCGCACGGACGCGGTTGATCACCTACCCACACGCCAACCACAGCCTCGACGAGGTCGCGCCCCAGGCGCGGCGGGAGGTCCTGAATTGGCTGCTGTCGAAGCTCGCGCCCGTGGGGGCGTGAGCGGTCAGGCCCGGGCCGAAACCTGCAGGCGGGCTTGCCGTGTCGGCGGGCGGGTTGCTCAGGCAATTCCGCCTGGAGCCGACGCAAGCCCGCTAAGGGCGGGGCCGGCCAAGACGAACGTCCAAACAAGCTCGTCCATTGAGGCGGAATCGCCGCGACCACCGCGACGCATGGGCGATCCCGCATCGGCGAGCGTAGCCGCTGCGGCATGGGGCCGGTGACCGAGCCGTCACCGGTTGGCCCCCGCGGGCCGCACGTTTGCATCCCACCCCGATGAGCCTTAGATTTTCCTCTTCGCGCCGCCCGCGAGCGTTGAGCCTCAAGCCACGCCCGGGCAATCGGGCGCCTGGAACGCCGCATGTCCTCGGCCGTCGGATCGCTGGCCCGCCGCAACTCGCCCACCCACGGCCAAGGCGTCTACGCCACCGCCCCCATCCCGCGCGGCGCCGCCATCCTCACCATGGCCGGCCAGCGGCTCACCTTCGCCCAGACGCGCGACGACCTGCGCTGCATGCAGATCGGCCCCAACCTATACCTCGGCGAGACCGACCCGGCCGACCCCAACGCCATCGGCGACTACCTCAACCACTCGTGCGACCCCAACGTCGGCTTCACCCAGGGCACGCTCACGCTCCACGCGCTGCGCGACATCGCCCCGGGCGAGGAGATCCGCTGGGACTACTCGACCTCGATGAACGAGCCAGGCTGGAGGTTCGACTGTCTCTGCGGCGCGGGCCGATGCCGCGGCGCGGTGCGCAGCTTCTGCGACCTCACGCCCGCCGAGCAGGACCGGCTCAGGCCGATCGCGCTCAACTACCTCCGCCGCGGGGGTTGATCGTCTCCGCACGCCCAGCCTGCCCAACAGCCGAGCGCATCGCTTCGGGGCCTCCGCCATGCATCAAGCCAAGCAGCCCTTCGTCAGTGAGCTCGATGGCACGCGCGATTATTCATTGGTGATTTCGCCCGCCTCCGACGGCAAGACCGAATCCGGCGGCGACGTCGCGGTCTATCTCCACGGCCACGGCGGGCTGCCCGAGCAACTCTTCAGCCACCCCTGCCTCGTCGGCTTGCCGGCGCTCGCGGCCCAGGCGGGCATCACGCTGGTCGCGCCGAACCTGCGCGGGAACGCCTGGATGGGCCCCGCCGCGGAGGCGGACCTGGTCCAGCTCGCGGCCGAGATCCGCCGCACGCTGCGCCCGCGCAGGCTGCTGCTCACCGGCGCGAGCATGGGCGGGACATCGGTCCTGATCTTCGAGGGCCTGCACCCCACGCTCTTCGACGGGTACCTCGCCTACTGCGGCGCGGCCGACATGCGGGAGTATGTCGCCTTCTGCCGAGCCACGACGGCCATTCCCGTGCTGCAGCAGATCGCCGACGCCATCGCCCAGAGCTACGGCGGATCGCCCGATGACCGCCCCGAGGTCTATCGCGAGCGGTCGGCGGTCGAGCGCGCGGGAGCCTTCGAACGGCCGACGATCTTCGTGCACGGCGGGAACGACGCGATCATTCCCGTCGGCTCGGCGCGCCGCTTGGCGCAGCGCCTCGCGGGCAGGCCGGGGATCCAATACCTCGAAGACGCCGACGGCTCGCACGACTCGATCATCACGCCGGCGATCTTCATGCGCCACATGCAGACGCTCTTCGCCGCGGCAGTGAAGCCTGCCGCTGCATAGACGGCGTTCGCTTGGCGCGTTCCTCGCAGCGCGGTCAGGCGTCGGTGTACCCGGGGATCTTCTGGTCGGCCCAACTGTGGTCTTGGTAGATCAGCCTCGCATCGAGGTCCTCGGGCATTTTCTGCACCGGCCAGGCCCGCCAGTCGTCGCCATCCAACGCCGCATCGTCGCCCGCGCGACGGAGATGCCCGATCAGCGCCGCTTTGAGCCGGGCGGCCTCCAGCCTGCCCTCGGGCGCGTCGACCATGTTGCGCGTCTCCTGCGGATCGCCCTCGCGGTCGAACAGCCACGCCCGTGCATCGGGAGCGCTGAAGACGTATTTCCACCGCGCGTCGATCGCGGCGTAAATCGCCTCGCCCGCGCGCTGGAACTGGATGAAGACCGCCTCGCGCGGCGCCTCGCCTTTCGCCAGCCGCGACAGGTCGACGCCTTCGAAGCCCCTGGAGACCTCGCCCTGCGCGAGGCCGACGAACGTCGGCGCAATGTCGACCAACGAAGCCGGCTCGGCGCAGCGCCCGCCGGGCGCGAACGCGCCGGGCAGGCGGGCGAGCAGCGGGACGCGGGCCGCGGCGGCGTGCGGGCTGCGCTTCCCGAAGAGGCCGTAGTCGCCCAGCAGCTCGCCATGGTCGGAGGTGAAGACCACCAGCGTGCGGTCGAGCTGCCCGGTGGACTCCAGGGCGCGGAGCATGCGTCCGATTTGCAGGTCGATGAAGGAGATGCAGGCGTAGTAATAGGCCTTCATCTGCCGGACGAGGTTGAGGTCGAGCCCGCGGTTGCGGTACTTGTAGAAGTTCTGAACGCGGTTGATGTGCAGCCACAGCCGTTCGGCGTCGGGCGGGATCATCGGCAGCGGCATGTTCGGGCCGCGGTAGAGCTTGTGCCACGGCGCGGGCGGGGCGAAGGGCGGATGAGGGTGGATGAAGTCGGCCTGGAGCATCCACGGGCGCGTCGCACCGGCCCCTCCAGTCCCGCGGATGAAGCGCTCCGCCTGGTCGCCGATCCACTGCGTGGGGTGAAGCCGGGCGGGCATCTGCGCCGGCTGGGGGACGTAGTACATCTCCCCGCGCACGCCGTGCGGGTCGGTGAGGTGGGCGAAGCCCCCGCCGCGCAGCTCGCGCAGGTAGTCGTCGCGCTCGGGGTCGGCCACGAGCTCCTCCTGCGTCTGGCGCGAGGCGAAGCCGCGCAGCGCGTGGCGGTCGGGCGTGAAGTGGCATTTGCCGATCGCGTGCGTCCGGTAGCCCGCGGCCTGGAGCGCGTCGGCCAGGGACGGGCGGTCCGTGGGCATGGGGAAGCCGTTGTCGTAACAGCCCGTGCGCGAGGGGTATTGCCCGTAATGCAGCGAGCAGCGGGCCGCGACGCAGACGGGCGAGGGCGTGTAGGCGCGTGTGAAAGCGGTGCCTTCGCGGGCGAGGCGGTCGAGGTTGGGCGTGCGGATGACCGGGTTGCCCAGGGCCGCGATGGTGTCGGCCCGCTGCTGGTCGGTCACGATCAACAGCAGGTTCGGGCGCTTCTCGCTCATCGCTTGGGCCTCCCGGAGCTCAGGCGCCGCGCGGGCGCGGCCTTCGCCTTGCTCGCCGGAATAACCGGAAGGATCACGCACGAGGCGTGCTTGCGGTCGTGCAGGATCGTCTGCTCCGCCTTCTGCATGCGCGTGCCCTTCGCGGGGTGCTCGCCGGTGTTGAGGTTGCGGTCCCAGAGCGGGAAGTTGCTGCTGGTGATGTCGAGGCGCAGGCGGTGCCCCTTGAGGAAGACGTTGCTCGTGGGCTGCAGCTCGATGGTGTATTCGTGGACGCGTCCGGGCTCGACGAGCGTGGGCTTGGCCCAATCGAGCGCTCGGTAGCGGGCCCGGATGACGCCCTCGGTGATGTTGATCGCCCGGCCGTCGGGGTGCACGTCGCTCAGGCGGGCGACGAAGTCGGTGTCCGGCGCGCTCGTGGCCGCGAAGAGCTTCACCGTCACCGGGCCGGTCACCTCCAGGTCGTCCGCCAGCACCTCGGTCGTGAAGACCAGCACGTCGTCGCGCCGCTCGACCGGCCTTTGGTCGTACGGCCCGGGCAGGCAGATCTCGTAGAGCCCGGGGTTGTACGGGCCGACGGAGTGGTTTCCGCCCAGCGTGGGGACGGGGTCGGCCGGGTCGTAGGTGAAGTGGTCTGCCGGCTCGTCGCCGGGCGCGGCGGGGGAGAGCGAGCCGTCGCCCAGGAGGCTGTTGGCCTTGCCGCCCGAGTGGATGTAGTAGGGCGTGTAGCGCGTGCGGGCGAGCGGCCACTCCTCCTCGTCGCGCCAGACGTTCGCGCCCATGACGAAGATGCGGATCGGCTTGGCCTGGAAGTCCGAGGGCTTGCCGCCCTTGAGCAGGCACTCCAGCCAGCGGTTGGTCGAGCCGTTCTCGCGCAGGGCCTCGGGCCCGAAGTCGAGATGCCCCAGCCGCGTCCCGCCGCTGATGCCGTGCGGCCAGGGGCCCATGATCAGCCGGTGGCTTCCGCTCCTCCCGGCCTTGGTCTTCCCCGCGTGGAGCGCGTGGAAATCGCGGAACGTCTCGGCGGGGTAGTAGTCGTACCAGCCTGCGGTGAGCAGCACGGGCACGTCGACCTCGGGCAGCGCGTCGCGCCAGCAGAGGTTTTGCCAGAAGGCGTCGCGCGAGTCGTGCGCGGTGTAGTCGCGGTAGGACTGCACGCGGTCGCCGAAGGCCTCGTCCATCGACTCGAGCGGGAGGTGGCGGAGCAGCTTGGGCACGTCGTAGAGCGGCAGGAGCGAGGATTCGCTGGTGCGCGAGCCAACCTCGAGGCAGAGCCAGGTGAAGGTCAGCGCGAGGCTGAAGGCGCCGCCGCAGTAATAGCCCTGCAGCCAGGGATCGGCGGTCATGAAGCGAGGGTTGAGCGCGACGAGCTTCCCGGCCTTCGATGCGGGGCGGGCGACGGCGAACTGGGTGCCGGCGAGGTAGGAGTCGCCGAACATCCCGACCTTGCCGTTGCACCACGGCTGGGCGAGGAGCCAGTCGAGGGTGTCGAGCCCGTCGGCCTCCTCGGCGTCGAAGGGGTAGTACTCGCCCTCGGAGCCGTAGCGCCCGCGGACGTCCTGCACGACGAAGGCGATGCCCTTGGCGTTGAAGCCGCAGTCGGAGCCCCAGGCGCGGTTGTAGGCCGTGCGCACCAGCGCGGCGGGGCAGGGCTCGTCGGCGGGCGGGAGGAAGACGGTGGTGGCGAGCTTCACGCCGTCGCGCATGGGGACCATGACGTTGCGCAGGATGCGCGACTGGCGCACGTGGGCCGGCGTGGACATGGAGCGGTCTCCGGAGAGATGCGGAAGGGTGGGTCGGATCGGGCCATCAATGTACCGCGGGGGAAGCGAAATCGGGCGGGTGAAGACCGAGGGACAACGCCCCGCGCGCCGGTGCTATACTGCCCCTTCGTCGCTCGTCCCGCCCCACCGCTACCTCGATTTCCCGGTCTCCCCGGCGCACGGAGGCGTCGCCCGTGTCTTCATCCGACCCCGCTGCCAACGCGTCTCCCGCTCCCGTGCCCGCGGCCTCCGCGCAGGCCACCGTCCGCGCCCCCGGCCCGCGCATCGTCGCGATGATGAACCAGAAAGGCGGCGTGGGGAAGACCACCACGACCGTCAACCTCGGCGCCGCCCTGGCCGAGGCCGGCAAACGCGTCCTCTTCATCGACCTCGACCCGCAGGCGCACCTGAGCCTGCACGTCGGCGTCGACCCCGACTCGCTCGAGCGCTCCGCCTACCACCTCCTGACCGACCCGCAGCAGGGCGCGCTCGAGGTCATCCGCAACGTCACCGCCCGCACGTGGGTCCTCCCCGCGGAGGTCAATCTCGCGGGCGTGGAGTCGGAGCTGGCCGCCCAGGCGGCGAGCGGGCAGGCCCAGCGCGTCCTGCGCGACAAGCTCCGGCAGATCCTCGAAAACGGCATCCCCTCGGCGGCCACCGACGGCTCGCCCCCGACGCTCGAAAAGCTCGACTTCGTCCTGATCGACTGCCCGCCGAGCCTGGGCCTGCTCACGCTCAACGCCCTCGCCCTGGCCCGCGAGGTCTTCGTGCCGATGCAGGCCCACTTCCTCGCCCTGCAGGGACTCTCGAAGCTGCTGGAGACTGTCAACCTCGTGAAGCAGGCGGTCAACCCCGACCTGCTGGTCAGCGGCATCATCCTCTGCATGTACGAGGGGCAGACGCTGCTGGCCAACGAGGTGCTGGCCGACCTCAACTCGTTCCTCGACGCGGGGCGCGACATGGATGTGCCTTGGCGGGCGGCCAGGATCATCCAGCCGCCGATCCGCCGGAACATCAAGCTGGCTGAGTGCCCCAGCTTCGGCAAGACGATCGTGGAATACGCCCCGCAATGCCCCGGCGCGGCCGACTACCGCCAGCTCGCGAAATCGGTGCTGAACATGTA
Source organism: Planctomycetota bacterium (assembly GCA_026386955.1). GTDB lineage: Bacteria > Planctomycetota > Phycisphaerae > Phycisphaerales > Phycisphaeraceae > JAPLMQ01. The sequence continues at coordinate 7,510 of JAPLMQ010000294.1, read as the reverse complement.
ATTCGCGGGCGGCCGGACGATTGGCCGATCTATGGAGATCGCAGCGGGGATCGCAGCCTTCTCGCCGCGCGATCCCACCATGAGCGTCGCCCCCCTCGACAATCCCGCGTCCGCCCCTCGCCCCGCCGGACGCGCCGCGCTGGCCCTGCTGGGCGCCGCGGCCCTCGTCCTGCTGGCGATCCCCTTCCCCGGGCGCGAGCTTGAGCTGCCTCTGCCCGGCGCGGGGGCCGGGAACGTTCCGCCCCAACTCGGCTGGTTGGTCCACTTCGCGCTCGCCTTCGCCGCGGCCTCGTTGCTTCCGCTTGCCCGTCCATTGGGGAACGCCCGCGCGGGCCTCGGGCTGGGCCTGGGCGCTGCGGCGCTCGCGCTCGCAGGCCTCGCCGCAGGCATGGCCCGCCCGCTCTTCTCCTCCTCGGCGGGAGCCAATGTCACGGGTTGGCTAGCCCACGTGCTGGGCCTTCTCGCGGCGTCGCTCATCGCCGGGGCCTACATCGCTTCACTCCGCGTCATCCTTCGCGCCGACAGCCGCCCGCTCGATGCCGACCCGCAGGCCGCCGACGCCGGAGCCGCCCCGGGCGTGAGCGATCCCAACGCCTCCGGCGCCGATGTGGAGCCCGCCGCCGAGTCCGACGCCGCGACGGCGCGGTCCGCCCCCGACAAGCTCGCCTCGGCGAAGCCTGCCTCCACAAAACCCGCCGCGCGCAGCTTCCTCGGCAACGCCATGACCGTCAGCGGGCTGACCTTCCTCTCCCGCATCACCGGCCTCGCCCGCGACTCCTACCTCGCCGGCGCCTTCGGCCTGGGCGGCATCTCCGACGCCTTCAAGATGGGCTTCCAGGCCCCCAACCTCTTCCGCCGGCTCTTCGGCGAGGGCGCGCTCACCGCCGCGTTCATCCCCGTCTACACCGACCTCCTAACGCAAGACCCCGCCCTCGCCCGCCGCTTCGCCTCCTTCTGCCTCGCCTCCACCGCCATCGCCCTGGGCCTGCTCACCGTCGTCGCGGAGCTCGTCCTCCTCGCCCTGCTCCACGGCCACGCGTGGACGCCCGACACCGCGCTGGCGATCCGCCTCATCATGGTCATGCTGCCCTACATGCCCGCCGTCTGCCTCGTCGCCCTCTTCGGCAGCATGCTGCAGGTCCACGGCCGCTTCGCCCCTTCCGCGGGGATGCCGATCCTCCTGAACGTCGTCATGGTCGTCGGCACCTGGTTGGCCCTTCGCCTCGGGCGCTCTGACGACGACTCGCTGCGCAGCGCGGCCTACATCGTCGGCGTCAGCGTCGTCGTCGCCGGCGTCGTGCAGCTCTTCACGCAGGGCGGGGCACTGCTCCAATACTTCCGCTTCACGTCGAGCTTCGAGGGCATCCGCCCCGCCGTGACGACGATGCTCAAGACCTTCTTCCCGATGCTGCTCGCGCTGGCGGTCTTCCAAGTCAACACCTTCCTCGACAGCCTCATCGCCTTCGCCCTCTCACCCAAGGCCGGGGGCGAGGAGTCGCTCCACATCCTCGGGTGGACGGCCGCCTATCCCGTCGACAGCGGCGGGATGACCGCGCTGACCAACGCGCAGCTCCTCTACCAATTCCCGCTGGGCGTCTTCGGGCTCGCCATCGCCACCGCGATCTTCCCCGCGCTGGCCCACGCGGCCGCCGTGCGCGGCGAGGCCGGGCGACTGGAATTCCGCCAGACGCTCCAGCAGGGCCTGCGCCTCACCGTCTTCATCGGCCTGCCCGCGAGCGTCGGGCTCATCCTCGTCCGCCTCCCACTCACGCGCGTCCTCTACGAACACTCTCGCTTCACGCTCGATGACTCCACGCGCGTCGCGGCCATCCTCACCGGCTTCGCCCCGGCGATCTGGGCCTATTCGATGACCCACGTCATCACCCGCGCGTTCTACGCCTTGAAGGATTCCACGACCCCGCTGGTCGTCAGCGTCTTCATGGTCCTGCTCAACCTCACGCTCAACCTCATCCTCGTCTGGCCGCTGGGCGCGGCCGGGCTCGCGTGGTCGACCGCAGTCTGCGCCGCGATCCAGTGCGTCATCCTCCTGCTCGCGCTGCGCCACTACATGGGCAACCCCGTCGACCGCTCGGTGCTGGCCGGCTGGGGCAGGTCGGCCCTGCTCAGCGCGGCGATGGCGCTGGCGCTCCTGCCCTGCGTGCTGATGGTCGACGCCGCGCACATCCCCCGCTGGCGCTGCGCCGCGCTGCTCGCGGCCATGGTCGCCTTGGGCGGGCTGGTCTATCTCGGCGGGGCGTACCTCCTGCACGCGGAGGAGCTGGCGTCGCTGAGACGCAGGAGAAGGCGGAGCAGTTCAACCGCGCCGTGAATGTCGCTCTATGCGCTGGTCCCCGCTTCAACCCCCGCCATCAGCCGCAGCACGCGGTCCTGTGTCGCCTCCGCGCGCAACAATTCGCCAGCCGTGCGCCCCTCGCGCATGACGAGCACGCGGTCGGCCAGCGCGAGCAGCTCCGGCAACTCCGACGAGATCAGCAGCACCGCGGCTCCGCTGGCCGCGAGCTTGCGCAGCAACTCGTGGATCGCGAGCTTCGCGCCGACGTCCACGCCGCGGGTCGGCTCATCCACGATCAGCACGCGGCAGTCGCGGGCCAGCCAGCGGGCGAGGACGATCTTCTGCTGGTTCCCGCCGCTGAGCGTCGCGACGGGGGTGAGCAGGCTGGGTGTGCGGACGTCGAGCCGGGCGAAGTGGTCGCGGGCGAGGCGCTTTTCCGCGGCATGATCGAGTAGGCCCGTGCGGCGGCGGAGCCGGCCCAGCATCGCCAGCGAGAAGTTGCCCAGCCCGCTCATGTTCAGCACAAGCCCCTGGCGTTTGCGGTCCTCGGGCGCGAGGCCGATGCCCGCCGCCATGGCCGCATCGACGGAGCCGGGGGCGAGCGGCTTGCCGTCGACCTCGACCTCACCGGCGGTGCGCGGGTCGAGCCCGAAGATCGTGCGGGCGATCTCGCTGCGGCCTGAGCCGACGAGGCCGGCGAGGCCGAGGATCTCGCCTGCGCGGAGATCGAAGGAAACGTCGGCGAAGCGCGGGGCGGAGGCGAGCCCGCGGACACGCAGGACAGGCGGGCTGGCCGTCGACGATTGTGCAGCGGCCGCGCGGCGCGTCGTCGCGTCGTTCGCCGGAAGAGCCCGCCCGATCATCATCTCGACAAGCCGGTCGGAGGTGGCCTCGGCGCGGTCGAGCGTCCCGACCAGCCGGCCGTCGCGCAGGACGGTCATGCGGTCGCAGAGGGCGAGCACCTCGGGCATGCGGTGCGAGACGTAGATGAGCGTGACTCCGCGAGCCCGCAGCCGGCCGAGCAATTCGAAAAGCCGCTGAGCGTCGGGCTCGGCCAACGAACTGGTGGGTTCGTCGAAGACGATGACCCGCGCCCCCGCGCCGACGGCGGAGGCGATCTGCACGAGCTGCTCCTGCGCGGTGGAGAGCCGGCGCATCGGGGAGCGGACGTCGATGTCGGCCCCGACCTGGTCGAGCATCGTGCGGGCCTGCGCCTCCATCGCGCGGCGGTCGACCAACAGGCCCGCGCGGCGGGGGTATCGCCCCAGCGCGAGGTTTTCGGCCACGCTCAGGTCGGGGCAGAAGGCGAGCTCTTGGTGGACCATGCCCACGCCGGCGAGGCGGGCGTCGCGCGGGGAGTTGAACCGGACTGCGCGCCCGTCGAGGCGGATTGATCCCCCGTCGGGGCCGTGGATCCCCGCAAGGATCTTCCCGAGCGTCGACTTGCCCGCGCCGTTCTCGCCCATGAGAGCGTGGCATTCGCCGCGGCGGATGGGCAGGCTGACCTCATGCAGCGCGGTGACGCCCGAGAAGGTCTTGGTGACCGCGTCGAATTCGATCAGCGGCGGGTTGGATTCCGGCGTGGCCATGGCGTGCTCACGACCAAGTCACGGCGCGGGCGTCGCTGCGGGCGCGGTCGTGGCCGCGGGCTCGGTGGCCGGAGCCGCCGCGTCGCCCTTGCCCAGCCAGACGTCCCAGCGCCCGGCGAACTCCTCGGCGTTCTCCTTGCTCACGCGGGTCAACGGGTCGATCACGCGGTCGGCCGGGGGCGAGCGCCCCTCGACGATCTTCTCCAGCAGCAGCTCGACCGACTTGTAGCCCCAGCCGTAGCAATCCTGCCCGTAGAGCGCCTGCACGTGGCCGCTGGTGAGGTAGCCGAGCTGCGCGGGCAACGCGTCGACGGAGACGACCTTGACCGCGCCCGGCTCCCACCGCAGCGCGTCCTTGGTGAAGAGCGGCCAGCCGCCGATCATCGCCCAGCCGCCGATGTTCGGGTGGGCGCTCTGGAAGGTGTTGACCGCGACGGCGGCGTCCTCGGGCGTCTCGCGGTGGTAGACCACGCCGTCGTCGACGAGCTTCATGTTCGGGTGCTTCTTGAGCTCGGCGAGGACGCCGTCGCGACGCCGCTGCAGGTTCGGCGCGGTCTCGTTGCCGGCGAGGATCGCGATCTCCCCCTTCTCGCCCATGACCTTCGCGAGCTCCTCCATGACGCGCTGCCCGCAGGTGGCGTCCTCCGTGCCGTAGTAGCACATGCGCCCGGACTTGGGCAGGGCGTCGGAGTCGAAGCAGACCACGACGCTGCCGCGCTGCACGGCCCGCTCGATGGCGGGCGTGACGGTCGCCGCGTCGGTGCAGGAGACGGCGATGCCCGCGGCCCCGGAGCTGGCGAGCTGGTCGATCGCGGCCGCCTGCTTCTGGGCGTCCTCGTCGGCGGGCGTCTGCCAGTCGATGACGACCTGGGCGTTGTACTTCGGGCCGAGCTTCTTCGCGGCGTCCTTCGCGCCGGCGTAGGCGGCCTGGAAGACGGCGTTGGACTGCGACTTGGCCACGAGGCCGATGACGATCTTCTTGCCCCCGGCTTTCCCCACGCCGGGCGTCGGCGCGCCGGCGTTGGGAGGCGCCGGCTTGGCGTCGGAGGATGTGCCGGTCCGCGTGGGCGCGGCGCTCGTCGGCGCGGTTGGGGCCTCGGAGCCCGAGCCGCAGCCGGCAAGGAAGAGCAGGCCCGCGCCGAGGAAGGCGGTTGCGAAGAGGTTGGAACGCTTCATGGGTGGACTCCCGTGGTGGACGTGTGGAAGAGTTTGCGTGCGTTGCTCTGAGATCGCGGCGAAGGCCTCGCCCTTGTTCATTTCCTCCCGCCCGCGCGGGCGAGGCGGCGTTCGTGCAGGTAGCCGCTGAAGCGGTCGATGCTGACGGCGACGAGGATCGCCACACCGATGATGATCTTCCCGTATTCCTGCGAAAGCGAAAGCACGACCGGACCGAGCGCCACGCGCTTGAGCAGGAAGATCCCGTTCTCGATGAGCTGGATGACCAGCGCGCCGAGCACGGCCCCGAGCGCGCTGCCGCGCCCGCCCGTGAGGCTCGCCCCGCCCACGACGGCGGCGGCGATCACCGAGAGCTCGTAGCCCTGCCCCGTGGCGGCGTTCGCGGCCCCGAAGAAGCCCGCGGAGACCATTCCCGCGAGGCCCGCCGCCAGGCCCGAGAGCGCGTAGACCTTCATCTTGATGCGCCCGACGCGTAGCCCGCTGAACCGGGCCGCCTACTCGTTGCCGCCCACGGCGTAGACCTCGCGCCCACCTACCGCGTGGCTGAGGAAGACCCAGCCCGCGAGGGTGACGCCGAGCATGAAGAGGATCGGCACGGGCTGGATGAGCGTGACGCTGCCGGAGGCTTCGTGGCGGACGATGGTCCACGACATGAAGTGGCGCGTGAAGGCCGTGGGGAGCGAGAGCCCGCCCGTGGGGAGGCTCTTGGTGGGCACCGCCACGAGGGCGAGACCGCGGAAGATGCTGAGCGTGGCGAGGGTGACGATGAAGGGGTGCATGCGCAGCCCGACGACCAGCGCGCCGTTGACCAACCCGCAGGCGAGCCCGATGCCCGGGCCGACCGCCAGCGCGAGCGGGATCACGGCCCAGGCGGAGGCGTTGCTGGGGAAGTGCTGCAGCGCCCCGGCGACGCCCAGGGCCGAGAGGGCGAAGATCGAGCCGACGGAGATGTCGATGCCGCCCGCGACGATGACCACGGTGGCGCCCACCGCCATGATGGCGATCCACGACATGGGGACGGCCACGCTGCCGGCGAGGTTGTCGAGGCGGAAGAAGCCGTTGGCGGCGCCGCCGTCGGGCAAGGGAACGTCCTGCGCGAAGGCGGAGAGGAAGAGGCCCAGGAGGAGGATGACGAGGATGAGCCCCGCCTCGGCGGGCCGGGGCAGGCCGCGGCCGGGGGGCCGGTCGGGTCGGGGGGATGGAGCGCCGGGGGCCGAAGTGGACGGCTCGGCCGGGGGAAGAGAGGACATGCCGCCATCTGAACCGCGGGGGCGGGGGAATTCAAGCGTCGCGATGGACGAAGAGTTTGGCTTCGCGCGTCGGATGGAATACCCAGTCGCGGCGGCGCCTGGACGTTGAAACGATCGTCACGAAGCTCCCCATCCCACCCCGCTGCACATGAAACAGACCTCCCCATCATTCCGGCCTGTCCCGAAACAGACGGGGCATAGGAAGGCCAAGGACTTCAGGAGCCAGCATTGGCCTGGTCCACGAATGAAGATCGCCCTCTGTGGATAGCCCGTCGTGTCCGCGAACTGGATTGTCACCTCATCCGAACCAGCCTCGGCGTTTCCCCATTCACCCACGCCGTCGATGGGATTGAGGAAATCGATCTCATCAAAGGATTTGGCGAGATGATGGCGCAGACGGGCGCGAACATCCGCCGGCTCGGGGCGGTCCCGCTTGGGCCAATGGGCGATCAGCTCCCGGAGCGTTTTCCTGCATTGGATGACCGACGGATCAGCATGTGCATCTGGATCGTTCTCATCCATGAGGATAAATCTGCTCCGTCGCAAACCTCCTCGTTCGGCGCATGTTAGGCGTTGCGCCACTGGCTGTCTGGCATTACACCATGCAGGATGAGCCTCACATCGCAATCGCCAAGGAGGGTGATCGCGGTGGCTTTGGCGGTGGGCCGGGAATCCCTCGCGGACCACACCCACCGCTTCAGCCCCAAGAAGTACACCCAGCCCCAGCTCTTCGCTTGCCTGGTCTACATGGCCATGATCCGCGCCGACTACCGCGGATGCGAGGCGCACCTCAAAGACCTCCCGGCCATCCGCGAGTGGATCGGCATCGAGAAGGTCCCCGACCACTCGACCCTGCACCGCGCGGCCCAGCGATTCTTCGGCGCCGGCGTCACCGAGAAGCTCCTCACGGCCACGGTCAAGCTGATGATGGGCAGGCGCAGGATCATCCGCCGCGCCGCCGCCGACTCCACCGGGCTCGAGGCCGGGCACCGCAGCGCCTACTTCGTGCGGCGCAGGGCGCGGGGGCAGAAAGAGGCCAAAAACCCGCTGTACCAGACCACTTCCTACACGCGCTTCCCCAAGCTCTCGGTGCTGGTGGACTGCGACAACCACATGATCCTCTCGGTGCTGGTGGGCGCGGGGCCCAAGCCGGACATCAACGACCTGCAGGGCCTGCTCAGCGGGCTGCCATCCGGAGTGAC
>JAPLMQ010000045.1 GCA_026386955.1 Planctomycetota bacterium | reverse complement strand
ATGTCCCATCGCTCGGGCCCGGGAATGTCAGCAGGATATTCGAAGACGCCCAGGAGGTGGTCCTTCTGGGTCGACTTGGGATCGGCGCCGGCGTCGATGACCCTGGCGATCGTCGCCCAGCCCTGGTTGGGCCAGCGGGCCAGGGTCATGCGCTGGTCGTCGACGAAGAGCTCGGGGATCGGCGGCGCGCCCTGGAAGTGGTCAGGCGGCGGGGCCAGGGCGGGGACGCCGAGCGGTTGCAGATCGACCTGGCGCACGTGGGGCCGGGCCTCGGGCTTGATCCGCGCGAGGATCTTCTCGTCGGTGACGGGGTGCCATGCGTCGGCGGGGATGGCGACGCCGCCGGTGAGGCGGACCTCTGTTTCGCCTCCTGCGCCCGCCCCCGCCCCCGCGCCCGCCCCCGGAAGCTCGGCCACGCCGGGGGAGGCCTGCCAGAGGATGGGGTTCTCCGCCGTGCCGGAGTCTTCCTTGCCAAGGGTGAAGGTCTCGGTGCGATGGATGGAGCCGTGGACGAAGACGCGCCGCGGCTGGTCGACGGGGGCGGCGCGGACGGCCTCGCGGGCCCGCTCGAGCGTGAGGAACGGGGCCGAGGGTGTGCCGGCGTTCTGGTCCGACCCGCCCGGCCCGACATGGAACTCAGCCGGCCCTCCGGGGGCGTGGGCGGGCACCGCCAACGCCGTCGTCGCCAACAAGAGCACGCGGAGAATCGCTGTGAACATCATGGGAAATCGCCAAGGCGTAAAAGATCCATGCTAACACCGGGGCGTCAGGCGAGGGATTGCGGGATCGAGGAGCGTCGCGCTCTGGGTTAGCCGGACGCGCCAGCGACGGAAGTTAGCTTCGGCATTCGGGGGATTTCAAGCGAATGCAGCGACTCGCTCGCGGACTAACCTCCGTCGCTGGCGCGTCCGGCTAAACAAGACAAATCACTCGGCGGCCCCATCCGGCTTCCATCGCGCCGCCCGAGTTCCGTAGAATGGCAAACCATCAGCCATCCGCCGATGGCCGCGCCGCTCCTTGTCCCCCTTCGCGAGAGATTCCGTGGAAACCACACGCAAGAGGCCCAGCGCCCTGGGCATCGCCTCGCTGATCCTGGGCCTGCTCGCGACCCTCACCGCGATGATCCCCGTCTGCGGCCTGCCGCCGACCTTCGTCCTGGCGGCCGTCGGCGTGGTGCTGGGGGGCGTGGGCCTGGCGCTCGCGATCTCGTACGGCCGGACGGGCGTCGGCCTGCCCGTGGCCGGCATCGCGCTGTGCATCGTCGCCGTCGGCTGGGGGGTCGTCTGAAGCACGATCGTCGTCAAAGCCTTCGGGGAGGCCGTGGACCGGCAGCAGCAGAGGACGAATCGGATGCCGTAGAGGAGGGCGAATGGACTCGCAAGCCCCCGACGTTACAAAGGCTTGTGTCCGCCTATTCGTCCGGAAATTTTACGTTGCCGGGATCAGGCACAGTAATCACGGCCGTGTCGTCATTCCATTCAATTGAAGAATGGCCGCTCAAAGTGTTTGGGATTGCGACTCGCACCTGGCCTCGAACAGGATATTCGCGGGCACGATTGCCCAAGACAACGATAAGTTTACGAACTGGCTTTGGGCTTACAGAATAGCCGAATGACACACCTTGTACTTTGATTGTTGCGTCATACGAAACATTCAGACGAAGTGCGCCGTCGACATACACTGTCACGGGGATCAATGGCGGAGAATAGCTTAAAGTGACGTCAGGTGGCGGGAGCGGCCTCAATCCCACGTCACGCCTCACATCATTGTACGCGCCAGGCAGAGCGTGAAGCGCATATACCAACAGAATGAGGCCCACGACAACGCCGCCTAATTTTTCCATACCTGCCTCCCTCTGCAATTGTCACGGGTTAGGGCTAGGGAATCGCAAAGTCACGGGATCTGGGATGACTACCGTCGCATAATCGTCATCCCACTCGAACGTGCTTTGGCCGGCCAATGAGTTGGGAATAAACAACTTTATCTTGCCCTCGACTGGATAGAATCGCGTGTCATTGCCAAGTTTCACGTAAGAGCCTATCCGAATAACAATGAGATAGCCGATAGAATCGGAGGCAATTCCGCCGGTGCAGGGACGCGCCGTGAGCAAGTCACGTTTCCGAGTGTCGGATGAGTTGTGGGAGAAGTTCAAGGCCTGCATCCCCCCGCGG
>JAPLMQ010000110.1 GCA_026386955.1 Planctomycetota bacterium | reverse complement strand
CGCCGTCGCGTTCCGTGGGGTTTCCGGGGGTCTTGGATGTCATTGACGGCAATCGAATCCCTGTTCCAAACGGCGCCGGCACCGTGGCCCGGGGCCCGACCCCACCGAACCCGACGGCGTACCGTCGGGATCAGTGGGCTTGGTTCGTGGGTCATCGCGCGAGCTGCTCGACCATCCAGGGCACCGCCTGCTTGCCGTGCCACTTGTGGCCACCGGCGAAGACGTCGTGGACGAGGTTCTTGGCGACGCCGTGGGCCTTGTAGGCCTTCTTGGTCTGGCGGAGCTGCGAGGTGACGTTGCTCATGCCGTCGGTGCCGTTGAGCGGGTCCTTGTCGCCGGTCTCGATCAGCAGCGGGCGCGGGGCGATGACGGCGGCGACATCGCCGATGTCCATCGTCTCGTAGAGGTGCGGGACGTAGTTGCACGAGCAGTTCCAGTGCATGGTCAGGAGCGACTGCTCATAGCCGTAGAAGTAGCCGCTGACGACGGCCGCCTCGATGCGGTCGTCGAGGGCGGTGGCCCAGAGGGTCTGCAGTCCGCCGCCCGAGAGGCCGGCGCAGCCGACGCGCCCGTTGCAGTCCTTGCGGGTCAGGACGTAGTCGACGAGCCGGCTCAAGTCCCAGGCCCACATGCCGGTGACGGTCTGCCCGAGCGGGTAGGCCATCTGGTTGATGTACTGGCAGGAGCTGCGGAAGACGTTGTCGGGGCTCTCGGCCTTGGTCTGTTTTTCGCGGCGCTCGCCGAAGCCGCGGGCGTCGGGGCAGAAGGCGATGAGGCCGGCCTTGGCGTACTGCACGCCGTAGTCGTAGTCGTAGGACTTCACGCGCTCGGCGACGCCGGGGATGTCGGTGATGCCCGCGGGGCAATACTTGCCGCCGCTGTCGTGGCCGTGCGGGCAGAGGACGGCGGGGCGCGGGTCATGCGGACCGGCGCCGGCGGGGATCAGCGCGTAGAGCGGCATGATGACGCCGGGCTCGGTCTGGATCTCGATGCGCTGGCGGGTGTAACCGTCGCACTCGACGGTTTCGGTGATGATCGGGCGGAGCGGGCAGCGGAGCATGGTGGCGTAACCGGTGATCTCCTTGAGCCGGGGGACGGCCGCCTTGCGCCAGCACTTCGCGCCCGCGGCGTCGGTGGCCTTGAAGGCCAGCGAGCGCCCGACGCGGCGCCAGCGCTGGTGGAGGTAGGGCTCGACCATGTAACGGGTGCCGGGGTTGGATGGGCTTCCGGGGGTGGCGGTGGTCATGCGTGGATCTCGCGGAAAGGGGTGGGGAATAGTGTACGGAGTTGCGGGGGCTCTGTTGCGATCGAATGGCCTTGGGGCGTGCCACACCGCAGCCGGAGGCTGCTGTGTGCCGGACAACGGGAACGCGGGGATTATCAGGCGTTCGGCTGCACGTGGGGCGGGAGGAGAGGAGGAAGAGCTCCTGCGAAACGATGCTCTTTTGTTCACTCGCACATAGCAGCCTTCGGCTGCGATGTGGCACGGCCATCGAGTCCGGAGGGAACGGTTTGACCCTCGAAAACCCAGGCACGGCAATGCCTGGGCTTTGATGGGTTAACCCACCTCCGCAACCTGCCGATAACAATTTGTCGGCCTCATGTCGTGCGCGGTCGTCGAAGGATCATCATGCCGCGTCTGCCCCTGATGCAATCGGTGGTGTTTCGTCTCGTCGCAGGGCTCCTGCTGGGCGGCGTCGTCCTTTCCATGGGGCTGGGCTTCCTCGAGCTGCGCAGCTCCGAGGCCGTGCTCCGCTCGGAAGTCACCCAGCGGATGGTGATGACCACCTACAGCCTGCAGAACGTCCTGCGCGACCTGGTTTCCCACGACTCCACGCAGAAGGCCCGCGAGGCGCTCTCGCTCTTCACCAACGGCGGCCGCGTCCGCGCCAGCCGGTTGCTCTGCGAGGGCAAGCCGCAGATCGAGCTGGGCGACTGGTCCGCGGGCATCGAGAAACAGGCCAAGCTCTGGCACCTCGACCGCGCCCACCTCCGCGGCGACGAGGTCGACCTCAACCGCTACACCCTGCTCGTCTCCGACTTCGACCACCTCGGGAAATTCTGGTCGCTGCAACTGCTCATCGACGGCCCCGCGGCCGCGAGGCAGATGCGATCGCAGGTTTGGGGAGGCGTGACCATCGAGGGGCTCTTCCTCGTGGTCATCACGCTGCTGGGCTTGCTGTTGCTCCGCCGCTGGGTCACCGGCCCGCTTGCGGAGATCATGGAGCTGCTGCGCGCCAACGCCGGGCCCGAGTCGTTCCGCCATTTGGCCCGCGAGAGTCGCGACGAGTTCGGGCTGCTCGCCGGCGCGATCGGCGGGATGCTCCAGCGCGTCGACACCACCGCCGACCGACTGCGCCGCAGCGAGGCCGCCTTCCAGCACCTCTACCAGTTCGCCCCCGCGGCGATGGTCAGCCTGAACCCGCAGGGGCAGGTCGTCGAGGCCAACCGCCGGGCGGCGGAACTCTTCGCCGCCGGGTCCGAGGCTGCGCTGGTCGGGCGCGACGCCGTCGACCTCGTCCGCCAAGAGGACCGCGGGATGCTGCGGCAGACCATCGACCGGCTCGCGATCGACGCGCTCACGCGCTGCGAGCTGCGCGTCGTCGCGGGCGACAAGGCGATCGACGTGCTGGTGGAGTGCGGCTCGATCCGAGACCAGGACGGCATCCTCCAGAGCGTCCGCCTCTCGCTGCTCGACATCACCGAGTGGAAGCTGCTCCAGCGCCAGGTCGCCCACAAGAGCCAGGTGCTCAACGTCATCCTCGACCACATCTCCGACGCCATCCTCCTCGTCGACGTCAACGGGAAGGTGGCCGCGTACAACCGCCAGCTCGCCACGCTGCTCAACTTGAAGCCCGGCGAGCATGTCGGCGACCCCTACGAGGCGCAGAGCTTCTGGGACGAGTTGGGCGTCGCGGAGAAGGACCTCTTCGTCTCCCGGCTGAGGCAGATCGACGCCGAGTCGCAGCGCCCCGCGCAGGAGCGCTTCGTCGCCCGCGCCGGGACGTTCCTCTTCCAGGGCATCCCCGTGCACGACCCCACGCAGCAGCCCCTCGGGCGGCTGTGGGTCGTGCAGGAGATCACCAGCCAGGAGCAGAGCGAGCGGCTGCTGGAGACGCAGGAGGCGCAGCTCCAGGCGCTCAAGCACGTCTCGGTGCGTCTGAGCGACGCGGGCGACGTCGACGCGCTGCTCGAGCGCGCTGGTCGGCGGTTGCATGAAGTCTTCCACGTCGACGCGGTGGGCATCTCGCTTCGCTCGGGGCGCGGAGCGGGGCGCAGCAGGCAGATCCTGCACCGCGGCACGGGGGCGATGCTGCTCGACGCCAACCGCAATCTCGTCGAGGCGGTGGAGCGGCAGTTGATGCCGGAGGTCTTGGCCGCGCGAGAGATCGCCTTCTGGCCCGATTTGCCGCCCAAGAGCGAATGGTCGAAGGCCTTCACGCAGGCGGGGCTGACGAGCGTCGCCGCGGGGCCGCTGCGCGGGAGCCACGACGCACAGGGCGTGCTCTGGATCGCCCGGCGGGGGGGCGAGCGGCTGGAGAGCCGGCACCTCTTCCTGCTCGAGGCGCTGGCGCCGCTGATCGCCGTCCGGCTCGAAGTCGCGCAGCTGCGCGAGCAGATGCAGCATCTGGAGATGACCGACCCGCTCACCGCGCTGCCCAACCGCAGGCAGGTCGAGTTCGACGTCCGCCGATTGGTGCACCGCCCGGGCTACCCGTGGTCGCTGGTGCTGCTCAAGGTCGACCACTTCCGCGAGATCAACAGCGTGCTCACGCACGACGCCGCCGACAAGCTGCTCTGCTCGATCGCCGCGCGGCTGCGCCAGCTCAGCCGGCGCGACACGATCGTCGTCCGCCCTGGAGGCTCGATCTTCGGCGTGCTCTGCCCTGGCGCGAACCGCGCGGGGACGCTGATGCTGGCCGAGCGCCTGCGCCTCGCGTTCCACGACATGGCCGCGGAGCTCAACGACGGCACGACCCGCAAGCTGACCGCGAGCATCGGCGTGGTCGCGAGCCCCGACGACGGGATCGGCGAGGACCTGCTCGACCTGGCGCTGGCCCGCGTGGAGCTCGCGAAGCGCGGCGGGCGGGACCGGATCGTCGCCGAGGGCGCCGGCCGCGTCCGCGCGGCGGGGTGAGGGGAATTCACGTTCATTCAAGCGAAGTCTGATCAGAGCCGGGGACTGTGTCCCCGACGATCGGGCGCGCAGCGGTACTCCGCTCGCGCGACGTGCCGATCTCGCGGCGACGATCCGCAACGCCCATCCGCGTAGTGCAGCGCTCAGCACCACCCCACAAGTCAAGAATTCGCGAAAGGCGGAGTACCGCCTTTCGCCCGAACTCCGGACACACAGTGTCCGGCTCTGATCAGACTTCGTCTGATGAGAAAAGAACCTCCGTCGCTGGCGTGCAGGCGCGCACCCACTCCCCCCAACCCCCGGTTATCGGAAGCGTTCAACACGCCGGGCTGTCACTTCGCACGCTCAGTCTCTCCACAAGGGTGAAAAAGCCTGTTGTTTTCTTGCATCGCGCCATAAAATGATGCGTTGGAGGACTTTGCATGGATGTGCATCCTCTTCGCCACGGCGCGATGTCGCTTTTCCACCACGTCGTCGGTGCGATCCCCCCAGCCGCCACGGCCGACGGCCGACGTGTGGGTATTCGTAAAGACAGAAAAAATATGAGGTTGCATCAAACGTAAAAAACTTCGCAACCCCTCAGGCTCGCTGGCAGCGGGGTTGTGATACAGTGTTCACCATCGCTTGTGATGGGGGAGAGACGCCTCATGCAAATGGACGAGAAGATGTTCCAGACGAAGCTTGCCGAGTTGATGGGTGAGATTTCGTCTCTGCCCGCCGCCGAGCGCGAGAAGCTCACGGCCTTGGCGGCCCAGACCCAGCAGCGGCACGAGAAGCTCAAGAAGACCGTCAGCGATCTTCACGAGAGCCTCGACTACCTCCGCCTGTCGATCAAGTATTTGGTGTTCGACCTCGAGGCGACCCGCCGCGAGAACGCCTACCTACGCAAGATGCTCGAAGAGAGCCACAACGGCCCCGACGCCCAGGCCGACCGCGAGGACCAGAACTGATTCCCGCTGCCGTCCCGCGACGGACGCCTTGAAAAACCTGATACCACCACAGCCGACGGGCGTCCTTCAAGGACGCCCGTTGTGTTTTGAACGCGACCAAAAGACGATCGCACGAGGCGTGGGTTTGAGACGCCAGCCTCCCGCCTACCCACGCGCACGCGCCACGGCTATGATATCGCCTCACTCCGGCCCGGACGGTCCTTCCGCCCCGGCCGAGCGCCCGCCATGGCGTCGGGCGTAGCCTCCTTCACTCGCAGTCAGAGATCCAGAAGATGAATCAGCCTCTCGACCCGTTCCTGCTCTCGGCCGCCTTGGCCGGCCAATCCCACGTCCTCCCCGGCCACCTGCCCGCGCCGCACTCCGGGCCAGTCGCCTCCACCGCCGCCCAGGCGCCCTACCAGCGCTACCGCGAGATGACCATCGACGAGCTCCTGCTCGAGAACCGCGTCATCTTCCTCATCGGCGAGATCAACTACTCCTCCGCCACCGGCGTGATCATGCGCCTGCTCCACCTCCAGAACCAGAAGCAGAACGTCGACATCAACCTCTACATCAACTCCCACGGCGGGAGCGTCGACGACACGCTCGCCATCTACGACACCATGCGCTTCCTCACCTGCGACGTCGCCACCTACTGCATCGGGCGGGCCCAGTCCGGCGGGGCGATCATCCTCGCCTCGGGCACCGCGGGGAAGCGGTACATCCTCCCCCACGCCCGCGTGATGATCCACCAGCCCTTCGGCGGGGTCTACGGGCAGACCTCGGACATCCAGATCCAGGCCGAGGAGATCCTCAAGACCAAGAGCCAGATCAACGAGCTCCTCGCCCGCCACACGGGCAAGTCGGTCGAGCAGATCGAGACCGACTCGGAGCGCGACCGCTACTTCTCCGCCCAGGAAGCCAAGGCCTACGGCCTGGTCGACGAAGTTCTCGAGCGGGCCCAGCCGCCCAAGAAGGCCTGAGCGCGGCGCACGACGACGGCGCGCATCGACGCACGAGCGCGACGACGACACAACCAAAGCCCAGGCATCGCGTGCCTGGGCTTTTTCATGCGCGCGTCGCGCACAGGAGGATTTTCACGATCAGCGCCGGATCACCACAGCTTCGTCCGCAGCAGCTTGAGCAGGACGCTCTTGTTCTGGAAGTCCAGGAAGGTGGGGACGGAGGTCTCGTCCTCCTTGGCCGCGCGGCGCATCAGCTCGCCGATGCGCCCGACGGGGTAGAGCACCGAGATGTGCTCGAAGGGGATGGCCGAGAGCGGGATGCTGCGCCCGTAGACGTCGCGCGTCGCGACGCCGGCGTTCTCGCCCGAGCGGTAGTGGTGGACCACGATCTCCTCGAGGAACTCGTTGAAGTCCTTGATGGTCGCCTCGTCGTCCTCGGTGGGCGTGTCGCGCAGGTCGACGATGCGGGCGTTGACCAGCACGAGCGTCTCGCCCAGCCCCTCGTTGAGCGCTGCCGTGTAGTAGCCGGCGCAGCCGTGGCCGTCCTTGAGCAGGCAGGCGACGGGGATGAAGTCGGCCTCGTCGGAGTTGGCGCCGATGAGCATGAGGAAATCGTCGCGGTTCATCGCGGCTCCTTCAGGAATGCGAGAGGGGGCGGAAGGCGGGCGATTGTACACCGGCGCGGCGGGCGGCCAAGAAGGGAAGGGAGATCCGCGGCTCGCCTCATTTCCCCTTCGCCGGCTCGACCACCTTGATCGACAGCCGTCCGAACAGGGCGGCCATGTCGACCATGTCGGACATGCGGTCGGCGTCGGACATGGCGCTCACCGAGAGGAGGATGTGCGTGGCGTCGAAGCTCGTCGCGTCGTCCAGCACTGCGTCGAAGTCGACCCACTGGCCCATCCGGCCGTCCCTCCTGATCCACGCCTGCGCCCACATGTGGTAGCCGAAGATCCCGCCGGATTTGCCGGCGAAGGAGTCGACGTAGATCAGCCCCGAGGCCGTGCGCGACGGGATGCCCGCCACCCGCAGCAGGGCCGCGAGGAGCACGGCATGCTCGGTGCAGTCGCCCTCGGCGGTCCGCGCGACTTCGCTCGCCGTCGCCATCCCCACCGAGAGGTCCTTCGCGGTGATGTAGTGATGGACGAACCGCCTCAGTCGCTCCGCCGTCGCCGCGGGGTCGGCCGGCGGTTCCGGGGCCCCCGGGGGCGGGGCCTTCGCGCCCAGCGCCTTGGCGAGCAGTTCGCGGATCTTCTCGTCCTTGGCGTTGATCATCGTCGACGACTCGAGGTCGGCGGGCTGCGTCGCCGCGAGGCGGTCCTTGGTGGCGGACGCGTCGACGATCAGCTTCCACGTGTGCCCCTGCGCGTCGAGGCGTTGGCCAAGCTGCGCGCCGATGTCGGGAAGCGAGAACGGCCCGGGCGCTGCTGCGGCATTATTTCCGGGGGCGGGGGCGTCGGGGCGATAGGTCAGTTCGTAGACGGCGTGCTGCAGCGTGCGGGCGTTGGGGATGGGGTGGTCGGGGCGGATGAGCGTCGCCGCCATCATCTCGGGCGGGTTGACGTTCGCGCGGGCCAGACGCTCCTCCGACTGCACGATCTCCATCTTCATCCCCGGCATGAGCGCGAGGCTGGTGCGGACCACGTCGGCGTGAGCGTCGAGGTGGCAGCGCGTCACGATGTTGGGCATGATCGAGACGGTCTCGTCCCACGCCGTGGCGGGGACGGTCTTGCCCATGACCTCGACCTTCTCGTCGCCGACGCGCTTCATGATCGTCTCGATGATCTTCGGGCCGGCGGAGGGGTCGACCGTGAAGTAGCGGATCTCCTTCGCCCCGGCCGCCATTTGGTCGCGGACGTACCGCTCCGCCGCCGCGGGCGGAAGCCACTTCGCCCCCGGACCCGCGCCCGCCCCCGGTTGAGTGGCGGGGAACTCGAGCGGGGGGAGCGTCTGGGTCTGCGTGTCGGCCTCGCTCTGGGTGGTGAGCTCGACGCCGTCGTCGCGGAAGACGAGGGTCTGCAAGGTGGCCGCCGCCCCGAGGGCCTGCATGCAGGTCGCCTTGATCGGCTTGCCCTCGGGCGTCTCGACGAAGCTCGTGTCGAGCATGATGGTCATCGTCGCCTCGCCGCGGCGGATGGAGATGTGCATCGACGTGGTGCTGTTGACGGTCGGACGCTCGCCCCGGCGCTCGACGACGCGGGACTGCATACAGCCGACCGGCGCGTTGCTGAGCAGCACCTGGTACCAGCGGTCGAAGCGCACGATCTGCGGCGTGGCGGCCTTCTTCGCCGTGGGCTGCGTCGTGGGGCGGGGCGGTGTGCTGGGGGACGCGGGCGGGGCTGATTGGCCGTGGGCGAGCGCGGGCACGAGCGAGAGGAGGATCAGCAGGGCGAGCAGGGCGGTGACGGTCCGGCCAAGCGTGCGGGATCGGGCGAGATGCGACGCGATGGGCCGCGAACCAAGGGTGTTCGTCATGGTGACGATGATAGCCCGGGCGCTTCAGGGCAACGAATGCCGTGCGATCAGAACGCATCGCGCAGCGCGGCGAGCTGCTCGGCCGGGTAGAGGGCGAAGCACCAGTCGCGTCGCCCGGCGATGGCGCGGTTGGCGAGGCCGACCTCCGTCCGCCGCGCCGCGGCGCGGGCGGCGTCGAGCAGCTCCGCGTGGTCGGCGGCGAGGGCGTCGTTGATCCGGTGGATCTCCGCGAACGCGGCGGCGCGGCGGGCCTTGTCGTGGTCGCGCTCCACGCTCGCGAGCAGCTCCCGCTTCCGGGCCACGCGGGCGTCTCCCTCGGCCAGGCCGCGGTCGATGTTGTGCCGGAGGTGGTGGGCGTACCAGAGCGCGTGGTTGCGCTCGGCAGGCTCGGCGAGCGGGGCGTCGAACGCGAGGTGGAGGTCGGCGCTGACCACCGCCTTCGGGGCGAGGGCCTCGCCGCGCCACGCCGACCACCACGCCTCGGTCACCTGGTCGTAGACCGCGCCGCCCTTGCCGTGGACGAAGAGGTCGCAGCACCAGCGGCGGAGGAACGCGCTCATCAGGATCGCCCGCGGCGCGAGGCGGAGGCCTGCGGTGTTCGCGCGCTCCCACGCGCCGACGATCTCGCCGTTCTCCAGCGCCAGCTCCGCGCCGCGCGAGTCGGACAGATCCGCGAAGACCCTCCGCCGCGGCCGGCCGTCCGCCACCGCCCAGAGCGGCAGCTCCACACGGTCCAGCTCCGTGCCCAACGGCGCGACGCGGGCCTCGGGGTGCCGGGCGACTGCGCGGTTGTAGGCGTGGACGCATCCGCGGGCGTCGGCCAGCATCGCCCGCACCAGCGGCTCGAACGGTGGCATCTTCGCCAACGCCGACGCCTGCAGGATCGGCACCTCGCCCGTCCACGGCCGAAGCAGTTTCGCAGTGACGAGCCTCATCTGCTCGGCGAGCGTGCGCGAGGGCGGGAGGTCGTCGAACGCGTCGATCAGGGGGCCCACGTCGACGCAGAGGGCCTTGCCCCAGCGCTGCCGCGCGGCCTCGAGCGTGCGCCGGGCCACGCCGGCGTCGACGGGTGGCTGCGAGCCGGAGGGGATCTCGATGTTCTCCGGCCCGAGGTGGAGCGTCTGCGTCGTCAAGCGTTCGCCGTCGAGCACGGGGAGTTCGAGGCGCAAGGCCTCGTGGACGTCGTGGTCTACGATGAGGTGGAAGGTCGTTGCGTTGAGCCGCTTGGCCGCCGCCACCATCGCGAGGTCTTTCGCGAGGATGCCGGGGTGCCACAGCCAGGCTTGGTGACCGGTGGCGATGACGGGGCTAGCCGCGCCGCGCGCCGTGAACGGTGCGAGGCGCCAGTCGGCGAGCGGTGGTTCTGCGACGGTCCGCATGGTCGGGAAGTGTAGCCTGCGGCGAACGTGGAAGACTTGTCTGGTCAGAGCCGGGCACTGTGTGTCCGCAGTTCAGGCGCAAGGCGGCACTCCGCCGCGCGCGACGTGCCAGCCTCCTTGGGCATTCGTGTTCATTTGAATCGCACCGTGGCGATTTCATGGGGCGGAGAGTGGGTCGCGAAATTTGTCGGGGGGACGTGCGACGGCTTCACGGAAGCGTGTGCGTCAAGGAACGCTGACACGTCGTGCGGGCGGAGTACCGCCTGCGCCCGGTCTTCGGACACACAGTGTCCGGCTCTGATCAGAATGGAGACTCCGCCTTACGACGCGCGTTCGACTTGCCCCTTCATCGGGGCGTGCCAGGTCGTCGCCGTTCCGTCGAGTTCCAGGCGGAGTGTCACGTCGCCGGTTGCGTTGCCATGCAAGACGTTCAACCTCAGCGCCGGCGCGCCGACGGACATCGCCCGCCACGTGGAGACGAAGAGCGCCTCGCGGGCCTCGACACGGACGATCACGCCCCCGCGCGACTCGGCGGGGCCTGAAAGGCCGAGGATCAAGGGCTTTTCTTCGAGCGGGTCGTCCGCGAGGATCACGCTCGCGCCGGGCGGCGGGACGATGAGCCCTTCGGTCTCGCCGCCGCGGGCCGACCAGGTCAGACGGACGCCCTCGCCGTGGCGCGGCGAAGGCGCCAAGGCCGCGTCGCGGAAATGGCGGTAGCCCAGGCCCGCGCCAAGGTTGATCGCCTTCGCGCCGGCGGGGCGCGCCGCCGCCCCGAGCGGATGCATCGCCCAGTCGTAGCGGTGGCTCTCCGCGCCGCTCACGCGGAAGAGGTCGAGCAGCACCTCGCCGAAGAGGATCAGCGTGCGGTCGAGCGTGACGCCGGGGTAGACGATCCTGTTGATCGCCCGCACGACGGAGAAGCGAGGGCCGGGCTCGAAGGCGACGAGTTCCCCCGCGGTGTTGACCTTGTGCCAGCGGTCGGCCTCCCAGATCGAGTCGCCCCCGGCGTGGCAGGGGACCATCGGCTGGCCGTCGACGGTGACGGTGTTGTGGGCGATGGTCGTGCGCAGCCAAGTGAGGTGGAGCGGGTCTTCGTAGCCGCGGCTGCGCGGGGCGTCGGTCAGGCGGCGATCCGCGTCGAAGAGCTCGACGTGCAAGTTCGCGGGGCTCATGTGACCGGCCGCGTGCGGGCCGAAATGCAGGCTCACGCCGGTCTGGGGCACGTCGCCCGCGCCGCTGCGCAGGACGGCGGTGCCCGTGTCGGGCAGGAGCGTCGAGCCGGCGCGGTGGACGCCGGTGAGGCCAATCGTCGCGTCGCGGCGCCAGTCGAAGTGGGGGCAGACCTTGTTGTCGCGCGTGGCGTCGCTGCACGCCTTGTCGGCCGAGGTCGCGGCGCCGACATAGCTCGGCCTCGCGAAGCGCACGAATTCGAACTCCGCGAAAGGGCGCTGCAACGATGCCGGAACCCCCGCCCCACCCCGGCGATCCTCCGGCGTCGCCCGCTCCGCCTGCTCGATCATCCACGCGTAGGCGGGGTCGCCATAGGCGTCGAAGGCATATTCGAACTGCGGGCCCCACTCGTAGTAGCAGAGCAGGCTGTCGGCGAAGGCGTCGTGGACCAGCGGGAGGCGCAGCCCCGCGGGCGACCAGTACAACGCCGCGTCGAACGCGGCCTTGAGCGTGCGCGTCTCGCCTGCGGGGCGATAGGCGGTGTGCATGTCCTGCCCGTCGTCGCGTTGGGTGAAGCCCAGGGGCATGTGCCACAGGTCGACGCCGAGCGGGGCGAGGAGCCACGCGGCCTCGCAGAGGAGGTAGAGGGCGTAGCAGTGGTAGCCGGTGGTGCGTTCCCACCAGACGCCGTCGGCGAGCAGGTCGTGGGTGAGATGGTGGGCGAGGCCGTAGCGCGGGCGGCCTTCGAGGTCGAGGCAGCCGTCGATGGCGCCGCGGATGATGTCGAGGTCGCGCAGGGCGGAGCCGAGCGCGAGGCGGAAGACCACGCCGCTGGTGTTGTGGTTGCCGCAGTCGCGGTGGTGTTCGCCGTCGAGGACGTGGACGCCGGCACGGAGGAGATCATCGAAGAGCTGGGCGTCGGCGGGGGAGAGGGCGGGGGATTTCGCGGGAGAAATGCCGGGGGAAGCGAGGAGGTCGTAGGCACGGGCGGCGTGCTGGAGCACGGTGTGCTCCGCGAGGTCGTCGTTCATCACGCGCATGCCGCCGGGGCGGTCGGGGAAAGTGAGGTAGACCTGGGCCAGTGCGCGGAGCATGAGCAGCGCGCGGTTGTAGAGGGCTTCGTCGCCGGTGAGGCGCCAGGCGAGGGCGAGGCGTTCGAGGTGGAAGACGCTCGAGCGGTAGGCGGGGGCTTCGCCGGGCGCGGGCCAACGGCCGGCGACGAGGTCGGCGTCGACGCGCGTGCCCTTGAGCAGACGCTCGAGGCAGGCGGCGTGGAGCGGGCTGCCGGCGTGGGCCCAAGCGGCGGCGCGGTCGAGTTGGGCGTCGGTCGCGAGGAGGCGCGGGCCCGCGGGGATGGCGGTGGGGATGAGCGAGTGTGCGGCCGGGGAACTGGTCATGCGGTGAATCGTGGCCTGCGACCGGGTACGACGCAAGGCGGATAGCTGCGGGTCTTGAACGCGTCAGGAATGCATCAGGGATGTGCCACATCGCAGCCGAAGGCTGCTATGTGCCGGTCAACGGGCATCGTGCGGTGCGCAGAGAGCACAGTTCCTGCGAGCATCAGCATTCTTGGTCACCCGCACATAGCAGCCTTCGGCTGCGATGTGGCACGACTTCGTGCTGATGGGTTTTGTTGTGCAGCCCGGCGCTAGTAGAGGCGTTCGAACGTCGCGCCGGGGTAGTAGAAGGCGAGGATCGCGGTGTAGTCCTGCCCCTGCAGCGCCATCGCCTCGGCCCCGAACTGCGAGAGGCCCACGCCGTGGCCGTAGCCCTGGCCGGTGGCGAAGGTGACGGACGAGCCCGCGACATGCACAGTCACGTGGCTGCTGCGCAGCGTCAGCGCGTCGGGAAGGTCGCCCAGGGTGCCGCCCTCCTCGTTGCAGGCGAAGCGGAACTGCTCGGGCCCGAGCACGAACCGCCGGCCAGAGGATTCGACGATCGTGAACTGCGCGGGCCTGCCGACGGAGTTGCGCCCCGAGACGAAGATCTCCTTCACGTCGCGCAGGTCGCCGACGGGGTTGCGGTTGATCCTGCCCCAGTAGGCGATCCGCCTCGCCACTTCGACGCGCTGGCGGACGATCGGCCCCCAACGGTAGTGCTTGCAGGCCTGCTCCCATCCGCCCTGCACGCGACCGCGCAGGGGCGGGAGGTCGGGCGCGTCGGGGAAGGCGTAGAAGGCGTCCTGCCCGATGCCGCCCGAGGCCGCGGAGTAGTAGGCGGGGAGGACGTAGCCCTGCCAGGTGAGCACGAGTCCGCGCGTCTGCTGCACCGCGGCCGTCGCCTGCGGGTAGGCGTGCGAGCCGGAGTAGGCCTGCCCGGCGGTGGAGCCCTCGATGTCGAAATATTTCCCGGCGTTGCGGACGGTGGAGTAGAGCGCGTAGGAGCGGGCGGCGACGGCGAGCGATTGATAGGTCATCGCGTGCCAGGATTTGTAGAGTTCGCGGGTGAGCACGCCGGGGAGGTAGGTCTCGAGCGGCACGCGGTTGATGACGTCGAAGCGCTGCGACTGCGGGCTGCCGTCGGCGGCGAGCGGGTGGATCGTCACGCCGTGCGGGTAGGCGACACCCTCCACGGCGAGCGATTCGCCGCGATCGGGGTCGGCCAGGAGAAGCGGGATTTCCCAGGCGAAGGCGGTCCCGTCGCCGCAGGCGATGCGGAAGGCGTTGCCCGAATGGGTGACCGAGACGGGTGAGGGGAAGACGCGGGCGTGGGCAGGGTCGGCGTCGGGCCCCAGGCGGATGCCGCCGGGGGAGTGGAGGGTGACGGAGGCGACGTTGGGATGGATGCGCACGCGGACGATCGGCTCGACGCGCACCTGCTGCACGGGCGGGCCGACGGGGCGCTCGACTTCGACGACAGTCGGCGGCGGCGGGTTGGGCGAAGGCGAGGGCAGTCGCGGCGGGGCGGCGGTGGGGCGCGGAGGGGAAGGCGGCGCGGCCGCGGGGGGGCAGCCGGTGAGCGAGGCGAGCAACGCGGTTAGAAGGGCGGCCAGAAAGGCGGTGTGGAGGCCGAGCCTGGCGAAGTGGGAACGGGCGGTCATGGGTGTCTCGGTCTTTCCGCGGCGAGGTCGGGCGGGCGAGGTTACCGCGCCAGCTTCCCAAAGATCGGCTAGTCGGCCCGAAGGAGATGAAGATGCGGACATCACGGGCACGAACGCGACCCGCCTCGCCGCCCCTCTGGTTTCGGCTGTTTGCTAAACTCCCCGGCATGAACTGGACACCCACGCTTTCGCATCTGGACGAGCAGGGCTACGCCGTGGTCAAGGGCTTCCTCGGCCGCGAAACGACGGGCGCGATCCGCCGGTACATGGACGAGATCCTCCCGCCCCGGCAGCCCAAGGACCTCCCCAACGTTCCGCGGCTGCACACCGCCCGGCACCCGATCACCAGCCCGCTGATGCCCATGCTCGCGTCGCGCCCAGAGCTGCTGGAGCTCGCCCAGGCGACGCTGCGCATCCCCGCTTCCGAAGGCTTTGACTCGCTGCGCATGCTCGAGCAGGTGCTGATCCGCACCGATCCGGCCCCCGCCAACCGCGGGCCGACCGGGTGGCACGTCGACATGGCCTTCCCGCCCGAGCAGTACGAGTCGACCCCGCGGCGGACCTACTTCCACATGGTCCACGCCTGCAACACCGTCCCGCCCGGCGGGGGCGCGTTCACCATCGTTCCCGGCTCGCACAAGCTCAACTACGCCGCGACCGCCAAGGCCGCAACGCCCGAGGATCTCGCGACCTTCAAGAAGGACCCCGTCGCAGTCGCCGGGCTCGACCGCGACAAGGGCATCGAGGTCCTCGCCGAGGAGGGCGACTTGATCATCTTCAACCCGATGTGCCTCCACTCGGCCTCGGCGAACGTCTCGGACGTCTCGCGCTACGTCTACTTCGCGTCGTTCACGCACACCAGCGCGACCTGGCTGCGCGAGCGGCTGGTGGAGATGAAGTACGACGTGCCGTTCCCACCGGGTTTCCGCGAGGCGCTTCCCGCGCATGCGAAGAAGCTCCTGGACGTCTGATCCTCGACGTCTGATTCGACGTCGGACTTGGATGTCTGATCGATTGTTCTTGATCCAAATGAAAAACCCAGGCACGCGGTGCCTGGGCTTTGGGTTGTCGTGAGTCGATTGCGCAACGGCGCGGAATCACATGTCCAACTCGCCCTCGGGCAGCCCGACGGGCAGCATCGCGGGGCGGGTGTAGGGCGTCTTCATGACGTGGGAGACGCCGGTCCTGCTCGCGTCGATGAAGCCCTGCATGGCGTCGAGGACGTGCATCGCCCGTTCGCCGCTGGCGCGGTGGTCGCGGCCGGAGGCCAGCCCGTAGGCGAGATCGGCCACGCCGACGCTGCGCCCGTAGCCCTTGGTGTGCGTGAGGGGGACGTCCTCGTAGCCCTTCTGCCCGGGCTTGAAGAGGCGCACGCCGCCGTCGAAGCCGTTGGGGTCGGGCACCTGCAGCGAGCCCTCGGTGCCGAAGATGGTGATGGGGTAGCCGTGGTGCTCGGGGGCGTAGACGGCGAAGCTCATGATGAGCGTGGCGATGCAGCCGGACTCGAACTCGAGGTTGCCCGCGAGGTGGTCGGGCGTCTCGACGACGATCTTCTGCCCTTTCTTGGGGGCGCTGCCGATGGTGCGCTCGGGGATGGCGATGGAGGTCGCGCCGCTGACGCGCTTGACGCGTCCGAGGATCTGCATGAGGTCGGTGACGTAGTAGGGGCCCATGTCGAACATCGGGCCGCCGCCGGGCTTGTAGTAGAACTCGGGGTCGGGATGCCAGCCCTCGTGCCCGCGCCCCATCATGAAGGCGGTGGCGGCGACGGGGCGGCCGATCGCGCCGTCGTCGATCAGCTTGCGGGCGGTCTGGTGCCCTGCCCCGAAGAAGGTGTCGGGCGCGCAGCCCACGCGGACGCCCTTTTTCTTCGCGGCGGCGGCGATGACCTTCAGCCCCTCCTCACGGTCGACCGCAAGCGGCTTCTCGGTGATCACGCTCTTGCCCGCCTCGATGGCGCGGATGGCGACCTCGGCGTGGGCCTTGGGGATCGTCAGGTTGATGACGATGTCGATTGACTCGTCCTTGAGCAGCTCGTCGACGGTGCAGGCCTTGGGGACGTTGAACTCCTTGGCCCGCGCCTGGGCGCGCTCAAGGAGCATGTCGGAGACGGCGACGACCTCGAGGATCGGCCACTTCTTCGCGCCGCCGAGGTAGGCGCCGCTGATGTTGCCGGCGCCGATGATGCCGACCTTGAACTTCTTCATGACGGGGAGACTCCAGGGTTAAGGCCGGCGATTGTAAGGGAGCGGGGGTGGGGGGCAAGCGGGGGAAGGCGGCGGCGCGGACGGACCAGGGCAGTCGGGAGCACGGCGCAAAATCGACGGCATGATCCCCCTGCTCGAACAACACCGTGGGCAGATCGCCGCATTGTGCCGGAAGCACGGCGTGCGGAAGCTGGAACTCTTCGGCTCCGCGGCGGGAGGTGATTTCAACCCGGCGGAGAGCGGCATCGACTTCTTCTTCGAGTTCGATGGCGACTCCACGAAGTTGGCCGACCGCTTCTTTGGGTTGATCGAAGACCTCGCACAGCTTCTCGAGAAACGGGTCGACTTGGTGAGCAGCAGGGACCTGCGCAACCCTTATTTCCTGAAAGTCGCCAACCTGTATCGGGTCACGCTCTATGCGGCCTGAATCCGGCAAGTTATGCGCACACCATGAGTAGGCAGTTCGGAAAAAGCCGTATGGCGCTTATTCAATTGAATTAGTGCAGGGGCAAATAGTCAATTGGTCGCCGTAAGTTCCCATCTCTAATTGGCGACCGATCACTCTGCTCGAAATGTTTGCGTGACTTCCTAGGCAAACGAGACGTGTTCCCTGAGGAATCGCAATGAGTCGCACTCTGTAGGCGAATAATTGAGGCTCCATTTGACTTTGCGCTGGATTTGCTTGCATTCGTTATTTGTAATGCCAAATCTATTTGACGTAAGACTTTTGGCGATCGGATTGTCCAACCCGAGCCGTCGAATGTTAAGTTCGTGAAAACCAAATCCCAAGCAAAGTATTTGATCAGCAGAAAGAAGCCGATGGCGAGCTTCGTCGACCATTCGGGCGTCGGCTTCTTCGTGAATGACTTTCAATTGCTGCACGCACTCGTCAACGGTGTGGCGATTCAGCATTCCATCATAGGATCGATAGGTGTTTATGTTTAGATATTGATGTGTCCCGAGAGTGCCATGTAGATGAATGATCGGGATCTTCTGAAGTTGTTCCGCCGCGGATAGCAGGCTCTTTCCTTCCTGTAGATTGCACAGTGCGGTGAGCAGGAATTGCTCCAATGATCAATCGTAATTAAAAGTCAAAACGGTCAGTTTATTGTCGCTACCGAAGCTGTCAAACTCCGCTCCCATGTAGCGATATAGATATGTGTACCAATCACTAGTATCCAGCAATCGCTCGGGGCTTTCTAGGGGGATCAGGCATATCGCGATCGCAATTTTTCCGATCGGGAGAAATCCGGGGTGGTATTGCAGAAAAGCGTCGATCGATTCCATCCCCGATCTTCTGAACCGCTCTCCGAACTCGTTCAAATCAGAAGGGGATACTCCGCACTCCCGGAAAAGGTTTGCACTTCCGGTTACCGAATTGAGGATCAATGTTCGCAGCTCGACACCCGTGGGAAACCCGTAGGGTTTACTTGCTCCAGCGCCTAATATTAGAACTGTTCTTGTTGAGATCATGGAGATTGCGATTCTGCTAGAGCAATAAAATTTAGCCCCACAGGGCGCTCGTCATCCCCGCCTCACCGGCAGCCGGTTGATCAGGCAGGCCGTGTAGGCCGCTCCGAAGCCGTTGTCGATGTTGACCACGCTCACGCCCGAGGCGCAGCTGGTGAGCATGCCCAGCAGGGGGGTGACGCCGCCCAAGGCCGCGCCGTAGCCGACGCTGGTGGGCACGCCGATGACCGGGATGTCGACCAGCCCGCCCACGACGCTGGGCAGCGCCCCCTCCATCCCCGCGATGCAGATCACCACGTTGGCCTGCCGCAGCTCCGTCAGCCGGGCGCCCAAGCGGTGCAGCCCCGCGACGCCCACGTCGTTGACGCGCAGCGCCGGCTGGCCCATCGCCTTGCAGGTCAGCTCCGCCTCCTCCGCGACCGGCTCGTCGCTCGTGCCGGCGGTGACGATCGGGATCGGCGGGACGCCCGCGACCTCCTGCGGACGCCCGATCAGGATCGTTCCGCCGCGCGTGCCCGCCTCGATGGCCTCGCCTTGGAGTTCCGCGATCAGGGCAGCCCGGTGCTCAGCCGTCGCGCGGGTGACCAAGGCCGCGGGCTGGCGGGTGCGGATGGCCCTGACGATCGCGACGACCTGCGCGGCGGTCTTGCCCGCGGCGAAGACCACCTCGGCCGCCCCACAGCGCTGCCGACGGGCGTGGTCGACCGTGGCGAAGCCCAGCGGCTCGGCCGACATGCCTTCGACCAAGGCGGCCGCCCGCTCGGTGGTCAGCGCGCCGGCTTTGAGCTGTTCAAGGATCTCGATCAGCCGGTGGTCCATGATGCGGTGTTCCGGGAGGCGGGGGCGGAGCAGTGTCGTTTTCGGGGAAGAGTGGAGCTTGGGTTCTGTGAGCAGATCGTAGGGGCGGGGCGAAAATCCAGGTGCCCCCATTTTTACACAATTTGAAAGGGCGATGATTTTTCTGGCGAAGCAGTGCCACAGAGGTGTCACCGGCGTCTGGCATACTGGGATCTGTCAGGCGTTTGTCAGGGGTTGGATGGATGGTTGGTTCGCTAGTGATGACTTAAAAAGAGGCCGAGTTGGCTGCGAGCGCTTCTGGGAGGGGAGGCGCTCGGCCACATCCGCGGAGAGTTTGCTGCTGCTGACGCCGATTCAGGATCGTCCGTTGCCCAAGCCAGGCGGCGAAGAGAACCGAGCCCTGCCGGGGGACCGGGGGATGGGGGCCGGGGGACAGTTTCGGGGGGATCCGGGGTGAGTGCCGGGAGATGTTCCGGAGTCGTTTCGGTGGTCCGGGGTTCCGGGGATTCCGAGTTCTAGGTTCCGGGGGTGTCGGATTTCGGGCAAGGGAACGGACGATCCTGAGGCGGCGTCGGTTTTCAAAACGATGGAAGTGAAAGGGAGTTTGGGCGTGAAACTTGAGGGGC
>JAPLMQ010000145.1 GCA_026386955.1 Planctomycetota bacterium | reverse complement strand
GCCAGCGGTGCAGCGTCTGCTCAGACACCCCCAGTTGCTGGCAGACCTGCCCCACGTTCGCCCCGCCCGCCAACGCAGCCTCCGCCTCCCGCAACTTCGCGATTATCTGCTCGGGCTTGTGCTTCTTGCCTGACATCCTTGGGTCTCCTTGGCCGCCCTGCGGCGGCCGGTTAAGACTCTCATATCACCTGGACCAGTTTTCGGGGAGCAGGCCAATGTCGTTTGTTGATCGTCATGTTGTAAAGCTCAAAAAAACGGTGAATTACTGCTTCGATTGGCCAAAGCGTTGTGATACGAGCATGAAGGAGTCGCGATTTGATGTATTCGTCGATCGTGAAAAGCCTCACACGCTTTCCTTCGTCGCAGTCGAGCTGGCGCAGCAGGCGATTTGTTTGGGGCGGGCAGATCGCATAGACGTTTGCCCATTGTGGAATGGGTGGGTTCAACAAATCCATCAATCGGTCATCGAGCGGCCAGACGATATAAATCTCGAAAGTGCCGATGCGAATCATTTCGTTGGACGTGTCGATTTTTGTGTCCTTGTATAGATCGTCAGTTTCCCCCCACAGCAAACACGATGCGACGACCAAAGCTCGGGCGATGGTCGGATGGGACGATTTCGGCGCTCCCGCCAATAAGTTCCTGACGATCAATGCCGGGCATGTATTGCGCCAACGATATGGGAGTTTCAACATCCCCCGACTGTACCGATCTTGGAAGCAGAAGGCAACGCTCCGAGATTGGAAGCGATGCAGAAGTCGATCCACACCGCGGACTACAAGGAACTCCGGGAACTCCTGCGGGCCACACGCACCGAGGCGGGCCTGTCGCAGCGCGACGTCGCGGCGGTCCTGAAGGTGCCGCACAGCTACGTCGCCAAGGTGGAGATGGGCGAGCGGCGGATCGACTTGGTCGAATTCTGCCATTTCCTCACCGCCTGCGGCGCTGACCCGGTTCCGGCTCTCACGCGCCTTGCAACGGCGTTCACCCGCAGCGCCCCCGGCCCGCGCCGGCGCGGGGGGCGGAAGCCATGACGACGACCTCCGCCGAGGAAATGCGAAAGGCGCTGTTGGCAGGGGCCTTCCAGATGCCGTCGGTGCAGACGATGGTCTCGCGGAAATCGAGCGTGACCAACGCATTCGTGAACGCGGTCATTCCGGTCGTCCCGCCGACGCTGGAGGAGATCGAGGAAGCCCTCGGCATCCTGAAGATCGATCCTGACGATGTTCGCTGCGTCTATTGCGGCGACAAGGCCAGCGAATGGGACCATCTCCGCCCGCTGGTCTTGAACCGTCGGCCGACGGGCTACATCTCGGAGATCGGGAACTTGGTCCCCGCGTGCGGGAAGTGCAACCAGAGCAAGGGGAACAAGCCTTGGCGCACATGGATGCTGAGCAAGGCCAAACTGTCCCCCGCCGGACGCGGAATCGCCAACCTCGAATCGCGCGTCGCCAAGATCGAAGCCTTCGAGAATTGGCGGCCCTCCAGCAAGATCGACTTCGTGGCCATCCTCGGGCAAGCGGAATGGGACCAATATTGGAAGTTGTGCGAGGACGTGATCGCGGAGATGGCGGAGGCACAACAAGTGGCGGACAAGCTAAAGGACCGAATCGTCGCGGCGGTCAAGGGGAAGAAGGCGTCGGGCGCGTGACGTGCCTTGTGTGATGCCTTCGGGAAGAAAACGAAGACCGCCGGCTCTGTTGCGATGCTCAATCGACGTTTGATCGTGCCACATCGCAGCCGAAGGCTGCTATGTGCCGGCCAACCAGTAGCGCCGAGGTTTCGGCTTTTGAGCCACGCTCATCGGTGGAAACGGAGGGAAAACCCTCGCGAACCTTGGCTCAATTGTTCACTCGCACATAGCAGCCTTCGGCTGCGATGTGGCACGCCCTTGGAAATTCGCGGGGTCGCAACAGAGCCAGTTCCGCCTTCAGGCGGGTCTTCCTTGAGGTTCTCCCTTGGCTACAGTCTCTCATCCCTCCGGGGCAGGAGACGAGAGCCGACCATGGCCGACACCGTCAGCAAAGCCGTGCGCTCGCGGATCATGGCCGCGATCCGGTCGAAGGACACCGCGCCTGAGATGGTCGTCCGCCGGCTGGCGCATTCCCTGGGCTTTCGATTTCGCCTCCACGTCCGCGGGCTGCCGGGGACGCCGGACCTGGTCTTTCCCGCGCGGCGGAAGGTCGTCAACGTCCACGGCTGCTTCTGGCACATGCACCACTGCGGGCGCTGCCGAATCCCCTCGACCCGGCGGGCGTTCTGGCGGGCGAAGCTCACGCGGAACCGCGAGCGGGACCGCAAGACCACCCGGCAACTCCGGCGGCTGGGGTGGAAGGTGTTGACGGTCTGGGAATGCGAGGCGCAGCCGAAGCGTTTGCCGCGGTTGACGGAGAGGTTGGGGAAGTTCCTCAAGGGGAGGAAGTGAGGCGGGGGTTTCGGTTCCCGCATTGTCTTCAGCCCCAACGGGGCGATTCAGCCAGAGCCCAGGGCAACGCCCTGGGTCACGACGTGCGCAAAGGAATGGAGCCCTGCAAGGGCGATTCAACGGCCGCGTCGCAGGTGCGTTGAGTCGCCCTTGCAGGGCTCTGATTCAAGGAGGCTCCACCAAACCCAGGGCGTTGCCCTGGGCTCTGGCTGAGACGCCCCAGCGGGGCTTCAATTCAAGAGTGCCCACGGCGTCCCCCTTGTAGTTCCAGACGCGGTCTTGCTGTGTTCGATTGCATGACTTGTGCGGAACAACGAGGGCGTTGCCCCGGGCCATCACCTTTTGCCCCGTTGAGGCTCAACGCCACCTGCAGGCGTTCGACGCTTTCGCGGTGAGGGAGCATCGCAACAGGGCCTGTCCAGCTCGGATCAGGGCATGGCGATCCAGATCGATGGGCGTGCGGAATGTGTGCGCCGTCCGGGTTGTCCTGCGCCGCATCGGTGGGCTTCGCGAGTACGCTCAGCGCCACCCTACAAGAGGGGATTCGCGCAAGGCGGAGTGCCGCCTCGCCCGATCTTCGGGGACACAGTCCCCGTCTCTGATCAGAGCGAGGCGCTTCTGATAAGTTGAGCGGCGGCCCATCTCCTCGCCGTCTGTCGCTTCCGGATCACCCGCGATGGAATCATCCAACAACCCGCTGCCCGGGCACATCGCGCGCCGGCTCGACGCCGAGGGGAAGCTCGCGGAGTCGGTGACGTGCGTTGGGTGCGGGTACGACCTGCGCACGATGGATCATCGCGGGTCCTGCCCCGAGTGCGGCAGGCGGGTGTGGGACTCGCTGCGGATCCTCGAATTGCTGCACGAGTTCGAGCCGAAGTGGGTCCGTTCGGTCGGGAATGGGTTCACGATGCTGGCGATGGCGATCGGGGTGGGGATGCTCTCTGGGGTTTTGCCGGTTTTCCTGGGCGACGATCTGGATTCGCATCTCCTTGGCTTCTGCATCCTCGTCGGCATGACCGTGTCGTTCTTCGGGCTGACGTTCCTGGGCGCATGGTCACTGGGGACCCGTTCGCCGGACGAGCCCAAGGGGTTGGTCCGATGGGCAGCGCGAGTGGGTTCGCGGTGGTCCCTGATGCTCTGCGTCGCCGCGGTCGTCGTGCCCTTGGCGCTTCGGTCAGTGTGGCGTTCGGGCCAATGGTCCATGCTGGGTTTCTACGCCTTCGGCGGGGTTGGGTTGGTGGCGGTGTTCCTGCGGGCGGCGTTCCTGGCCCGGCTGGTCCCGAGCCGGTCCATCGCGCGGCAGGCGCTGGCCTTGGGCCTGCTGTTCGCGTTGCACGGGGGATTCATGGTGCTGTTCTATTTGGCGATCACGCCGCTGGGTGGGGACATGGTCAACGCGCTCGTCGGATGGACCGAGGCGGTGTACGGCCGTCGGCCGCCTCTGGCGACGAAATTGCTCCACCTTTGGAGGGAATTCATCGGCGCATGGCAGACGTTCGTGCCGTACATCGAATGGATCTCGTGGGTGCTGTTCATCTGGGCCGCGGCGGTGCTGTGGTGGTGCTCAAGGCGGTTCAGGGAGGCGGAGCGGATGGCGAGGAAGATGAAGGCGGCGGGGGAGGCGGCGGGTGGTTGAGGGGTCGTGTTCGCAAGCCCACTGATCCCGACGGTACCCCCGGAATGTCGTCGGGTTCGGTGGGGTGGGTTGGGGTGGACGAGGACAGATGAAGACGTGTGAGCGGAGTACCGCTTTCGCCTGAACTCCGGACACACAGTGTCCGGCTCGGATCAGACTTCGTCTGATGGGATTGAAGAGAACATCCGTCGCTGGCGCGTCCGGCTAGAGCCTGTTAGCTACTTTGGGGATCGCGGCGGCGAGCTGAACCATCAGTATTCCCACGAACGCCAGCCAATGCAGCCCCGCCAAGGTCTCCGGCAATCGCTCGTAGTCCCGCGCCAGCCGCCGGAACCGCGCCATCCACGCGAAGCTCCGCTCCACCACCCAGCGTTTGGGCAGCAGCACGAAGCCCTTCTTGGCCTCCGAGAGCTTCACCACCATCAATTCAATCCCCTCTTTCCTGGCCGCCTCCGCCGGCTTCTCGCCGGTGTAGCCCTGGTCGACGTAGGCCAGCTTGACGCTCTGGCCCGTCGCCTCCTGCACCGACTTGGCCAAGTCCTTCACTTGGTCCCGCTCCTGCTCGTTGGCGGCCGTGACCTTCAACGCCAGCAGATGACCCAGCGTGTCGACCGCGATGTGAACCTTCGATCCCTTTTTGCGTTTGTAGCCGTCGTAGCCGGCCCGGGCGCCGCTCTCGGGCGTGCTCTGAACCGTGCGGCCGTCGAGGATCGCCGCCGAGGGCTCGAAGTTCCGGCCGGCGCAGAGCCGCAGCAGCTCCCGCAGGTCGTGGACCATCCGCTCGAACACCCCGGCCTTGATCCAGCGCTGCGCCTGCTCGTAGACCGCGTGCCAGGGCGGCAGGTCGTTGGGCACCATCCGCCAGGTGCAGCCGGCCCGGACCATGTAACGCAGGCCGTTGAACAACTCCCGCAGGGAGTGCTCGCGCTGCGGGGCGTCCTCACGCATGAGGGTCAGGTACGGGGTCACGAAGGCCCACTCGTCATCCGTCACGTCGCTGGGATAAGCTTTCCTTGCCATCTCCTATTCGTCGGCAGGGCCGACGAATGGCGATGAAAGTAGCTAACAGGCTCTAACAATGCGGCCGCCTTCGCGGCTCACCCGGCCTTGCGGGTGGTGGTGATGTTCACGGGCAGCTTCTTCAATCGGCCGGAGAGGTCGAGCTTCACCGCGGCGCGGTCGCCGTCGGTGACGACGTCGATGCTCTTCTCGCGGACGACCAGCGAGGCGGAGCCGGGGCAGGTGAGCGTCACGCCCTCGGCCTTGATCGAGCCTTCGACGACCATGAGGCGGAGCAGGGCGGGCTTGCCCTCGCGCTCCTTGCCGATGCGGGCGAAGCCGGCGCGGGCGTTGAGCTTCACGCCCTCCTCGCTTTCCTTGATCACCTCGTCGGCGAGGAAGAGGACGTCTTGGCCCGCGGCGTGCTCGATGGCGACGCCGTTACCCTCGGCGATGGTGCGGTATTTCGGGGGCGTGCTGCCGGCGAAGCGCGGGGTGAGGAGCGTGAGGTAGCCCTTGAGCGCGGGCTGCTCGATGCGCACGAGCTGCTGGTATTCGTAGAGGTCCTTGTTGGCGCAGTAGGCCAGGTTCGGGCCGACACCGATCGCGTCGGTGACGATGACGGGCTTCTCGGGCGAAGCGATGAACATGTCGAGGTCGACGTTGAAGTGGCCCTCGAAGTGCTGGAGCTGGCCGGTGAGTTTCGGGGCTCCCTTCCAGTTGTGGCCGAGGTTGGCGAGCCAGTTCTTCTCGTCGAGCTTGGTGGGGACGACGCCGGGCTTGGCGATGCCGTCGGGCTGGACGGCCTTGGACATCACCCACCAGTGGAGCGCGGTGGGCGAGTCGGGGCGCATGACCTGGTCGCGGACGAGGAGGTAGACGGGGTCGTCGTGGTCGAGGTCCTTGGCGAAGAGGACGGAGCGCCGCCAGTCCTTGGTTTCGGTGATGCCGGAGGCGTAGTCGGCGACGTCGCCGAGGGCGGCGAAGGCGG
The DNA here is from genome assembly GCA_026386955.1 of Planctomycetota bacterium. Classification (GTDB taxonomy): domain Bacteria; phylum Planctomycetota; class Phycisphaerae; order Phycisphaerales; family Phycisphaeraceae; genus JAPLMQ01. The sequence continues at coordinate 1,348 of JAPLMQ010000145.1, read as the reverse complement.
TGGTGTGACCGATGGCGTTGGTCCAGTCCTCCTTGGTGTCGCCGCTGGCGAAGTTGAGCGTGGGGGAAGTGGACGTTGGACTCGAAGCCCGAGGCGACCTGGCGGCGGAAGTTGGAGCCGAAGGCGTCCCACCGGCGGGAGACCAGCGGCGGATGGTCGAGGGGCTTGGCCTGGAGCATGGGGACGGAGGCGAGGAGGGTGAGGGAGATGTTGCGGCCGCCGGTGGTGTCGAGGATGTAGGGCGAGGGCTTGCCTTGCTGTTCCCAGAGCCAGCGCATGCGGGAGGCGAAGGCGGGGTCGTGGTCGGCCCAGGCGTCGGCGCCGATGATGAAGGTGGGGTCGATGACGCCGGTGGAGCTGCGGCCGATGGGGTGGAAGGTGCGGAGGTTGGCCATGCGCGGGTCGGGCGGGGCGGTCATGTCGCCCATGTATTCGAAGGTGTTGTGGATGCGTGCGAGCCAGTGGTCGACGACGGGCCCCTTGACGCCGGCGCGAGTGAGGGCGCGCCAGAAGGGGCCGAAGCGCATGGTGTCGCGCGAGGAGTAGAAGGGGGACTCGGCGTGGACGCCGCTGGGGGCGACGGAGCCGGGGAGGCAGCGCTGGTATTCCTCGAGGGTGTGGGCGGTCCACTGCGGGAGCATCGGGTGGCCGGTGAGGGCGCTCTCGGCGATGCCGCGGGCGGAGATGTAGCAGTGCTTCTGGTTGGGCGTGCCCTGGACGTAGGCGGGATAGGGGTCGTGCTTCTGCGGCTCGAAGGGATGATTGGGCGGCATCCAGAAGGGGTCGTGGATGGCGTAGACCATGAAGGCGAGCTTGACGAGGATGTCGTGCTTCTCCTGGGAGGAGAGGACGTCGCTGCCGAGGAGGAAATCGAGGCCGACGCAGCGCTTGAGCATCTCGTCGGAGACGGCCATGCCGCCGACCTGGTCGTCGGTGAGCGGGCCGGACTCGTCGAGGAACATCTTGACGAAGCGGTCGAGGTAGTCGAGCCCCTCGTTGGCGGCCTTGAGCTTGGGGAGGAGGGCGGGATCGCCCGAGACGAGGTAGCGGGCGGCGAGGTCGGTGAAGCGCACGGCCCCGAGCTGCCACTGGCCCTTGCCCTCCATGAGTTGCTGGACGGCGGGCTCGGCCTGGAGCGACTTGCGGATGGCGGGGAGTTCCTTGCTGTCGAAGAAGGTGTGCGGGAAGGCGATCTGGTCCATGCCCGGCCACTCGAGCTGCCAGGCGGAGACCTTGTCGAGCGTGATCATCATCCGGCGGGTCCACCAGCGGTAGAAGTCGGCGACCTGCTTGGCGCTTTCGGGGAAGGCGTCGGCCTTGCCGGCGTAAATCGCCCAGTGGCGGTGGC